>NZ_CP037858.1:3911666-4223333 GCF_006974125.1 Stenotrophomonas maltophilia
AACAGCTGGATGTGCTGTACGACATCCTCTACGGCGGCAAGGCCGACGGCGTGGCAATCGATCGCCTGCGCCACGACCTGGTCGATGGCGATGGCCACACCGTTGCGCTGGTCGATGAGGAAGGCCGCCTGCGTGCCGACTACAAGGAAATGGCGGCGGACGTGCAGGGCAAGGTGGTGGCGCTGTGGCCGCAGGTGACCAACGAGAACCTGTACGAGATCAGCGACCTGGCCGGCTACAAGGCCGACTTCCTGCGCTTGTTCGGCTTTGGCGTGGAGGGCGTCGACTACGAGGCCGACGTCAACCCGGACGTGAAGATCGACAACCTGGTCGACATGACCTGATCAATGAAAAGGCCGGCGAAAGCCGGCCTTATCTTTGGGTAGTGCCGGCCGCTGGCCGGCAACCCTGGGTACCAAAGGCTGCCGGCCAGCGGCCGGCACTACCTCGGTCACCCAAACTCAAACCCCATCTCCGGCAGCGCCGGGCCGACGAAGTCGCCCTGCACGTAGTCCACGCCGGCACTGAACAGCAGGGTCATCGAATTGGCGTCGCTGACGAACTCGGCGATGGTGCGGATGCCGGCTTCCTGCGCACGCGCGGTGATCTGGCTGATGCGGTCGATGTTCTCGCGGGTGGCCGCCAGATCGCTGGTGAAACCGCGGTCCAGCTTGAGGAACTGCGGCTGGAAGTGGGCCAGCAGCTGGAACGAGTCCAATCCCGAACCAAACTGCTCCAGGCCGATGCGGCAGCCCAGGGGCGCCACTTCGGCAAGGAACTGCTGCGCGCTGCGCAGATGGGTGAACACCTTCGCCTCCGGTGCATGCAGCCACAGCCGTTCGCCGGGCACACCCTGTGCCTGCAGTTCGCGCCGCAGGGTAGCGATCATCTGCGGGTCGTCGAACGACTCCGGCGTCACCTTCACCAGGACCTGGGTGGCATGGCCCTCGCGGGCGCGCTGGCCCAGTACGGCGATGGCCTGAGAAACCACCCAGCGGTTGATCTCCGCCAGCAGCCCGTACTCCTCTGCGATGCCAAGGAACGCAGTCGGGCTCAGCAGTTCGCCGTTGTGCTCCAGGCGCAGATAGGCTTCGTACAGCTCCAGCGGCTCGCCCTGCAGGTTCAGCACCGGCTGGTAGTGCAGCTGGAAGCCGTCGCCGGCCAGTGCTTCACGGATACGGGTGACCCAGCGCAGCACGCGCTCTTCCTCGACGCGGTCGGCCGCGGCCGGATCGAAGATGCGGCAGGTATTGCCCAGTTCGGCGGCGGCATGCGTGCACTCGCTGGCGCGTGCGAGCACCTGGCCGATGCTGGCGATCTTCTCGCCCACCTGTACGCCACCAATGCTGACCGTCACCGTGGCCGAGCGCGCACCGATGCTGAACACATGCGCTGCATAGGCTTCGCGGATCCGCTCGGCCAGTGCCACGGTCTGCGCGTAGGGCCCGGCCTGCAGCACGGCGAAACTGTGTTCACCGAAGCGGGCCAGCTGGGCCTCCTGACCGACCACGTCGGCCAGCAGCGACGCCAGTGCGCCGATCAGGGTGTCGGCCGATGCCAGGCCGATGTCCGGCAACAGGCGCGCATAGTGGTCCGGCTCGATCAGAAGCAGGCCGAACTGGCCTTCGCTGCGGCCGGCCTGGGCCACCGCGCTTTCCAGTTGCAGCATGAAGGTCGGGCGGTTGAGCAGGCCCGTGACCTGGTCGCGCTGGCGCAGGTCCTCCACTTCGCGGGCCAGCTCCGGATCGAATTCCATGCGGCGGCGAAGCACCACCTGCAGGCAGGATTCGCCTTCGTAGGTGGCAGCGGTGAATTCCATGGTTGCCGCGAACGTACTGCCATCCTCGTGGCGGGCATCGAGCTGGTACTGCGGCGGCGGCGCCTCGCCGCGGCTGAGGCCCTTCAGCAGCTGCTTGAAGCCCTCCACATGCTGCGCGGCGACCATGTCCAGCAGCGAGATGCCTTCGATGTCGTCGAACTGCTCGTAGCCGAACATCTCCAGGTAGGCATCGTTGGCACGGATGTGCATGCCTTCGTGCACGTAGGCGATGGGATCGCGCGAAGAGGCGATCAGCGCATCGCAGCGGCGCTCGGTCTCACGCATCTGCGCCTCGATGCGGCGCAGGCCGCGACGGGCCTGCAGGTCCACCCATTGGTCGCGGATCACAGCCAACAGATGCTCGGAGCGCTGGCGGAGGGCGAGGGCACGGATGCCGTGGCTGCTGGCCTGCACCAGCTCGTCCTCGTCGATGTGCTCGGCCAGCAGCACCAGCGGGATGTCCTTGCCACTGGCGGCGATGTGCTGGGCTACCAGCGGCAGCGGGATGCCCTGCGAGGGCGACGCCAGCACCAGGTCGATGGCCTGGCTGGACAGCACCTGGGACAGCTCGGCCGCATCCTGCGGCCGCCAGGGCCGCACCGCGATGCCGCTGTTGCGCAGGGTGCTGACAATGGCTTCGGCATTTTCGCCGCTGTCATCGACGATCAGCAGGCGGATGGTGATGTCGTTCGCGTTCTGCATGCACTGCTCCCCAATCTGCGAATCTAGATACACGATGCGCGGCGAACCGTCCATGCGCGCACCCCTTGCGCGCATCGAACGGCGATCTGGTTCACACCACGCCCCCGGCCGCGTGGCCGCTGGCCCAGGCCCACTGGAAGTTGTAGCCGCCCAGCCAGCCGGTCACATCCAGCACCTCGCCAACGAAATGCAGGCCGGGCACGCGCTTGGATTCCATCGTCGAGGACGACACCTCAGCGGTATCCACGCCGCCCAGGGTGACTTCGGCGGTGCGATAGCCCTCGGTGCCGCTGGCCACCAGCGGGAACGCGCCCAGCAGCTGCGCGGCCTGGCGCAGCACCGGCTCGTCCAGCTGGCGCACGGGCCGGTCGGGCAGCCAGTGTTCGCACAGGCGCTGCGCCAGTCGCTTGGGCAGCACCTCACCCAGTACCGTGCGCAGCTCGGCGGCCGGGCGCTCGCGCTTCATCTGGCGCAGCCACTCGCCGGCATCCTGGCCGGGCAGCAGGTCCAGCTCCAGCGCGTCGCCGGGTTGCCAGAACGAGGAGATCTGCAGGATCGCCGGTCCACTCACGCCGCGATGGGTCAGCAGCATGAAGTTCTGGAAGCTCTTGCCGTTGCAACGCGCCTCGATCGGCAGGGCGACACCGCTCAGATCGGCCAGCCGCTCCTGGTGCTTGCCGCTGAGTGTCAGCGGCACCAGGCCGGCGCGGGTCGGCAGCACCTGATGGCCGAACTGGCGGGCAATTTCGTAGCCGAAGCCGGTGGCACCCATGCTCGGAATCGACAGGCCGCCGGTGGCCACCACCAGCGAGGCGCAGTGGAACAGGCCATCGGTGGTGTGCACGCGGAAACCGTCGCTGCCGTGCTCGATGCGCTGCACGCTGCACCCGGTGCGGATCTGCGCGCCGGCCGCCTGGCATTCCTCCACCAGCATCTTCACGATCTGCTTGGACGAGATGTCGCAGAACAGCTGGCCCAGTTCCTTCTCGTGATAGGCGATGCCGTGCTTGCTGACCAGCTCGATGAAGTGCCAGGGCGTGTAGCGCGCCAGCGCCGACTTGCAGAAGTGCGGGTTGGCCGACAGGAAGTTGGCCGGGCTGGTGCCGGTGTTGGTGAAGTTGCAGCGGCCACCGCCGGACATCAGGATCTTCTTGCCGACCTTGTTGGCATGGTCGATCACCTGCACCTGGCGGCCGCGCTGGCCAGCCGTGATCGCGGTCATCAGCCCGGCCGCGCCGGCGCCGATGACCACCACGTCGCAGCGGGTCGTGCTCATGCCTTGGCGCGCTTGCGCCAGTTCGGGATCACGTCGAGCTGCATCTGATCGTTGAGCAGCTGCACTTCACCGTCCTGGATCAGCACGCTCCAGCGCATCGCGCGCTGGACCTGCTGGCCCCAGCGTTCGACGAACTCACCGTCCAGATCAACTACCGACAGGTTGTCGAAGCGCGCCAGGCTCTTGCCCTGCTTGCCCCACCAGATGTCCGAGGCATTGCCGCCGTAATTGATCACCTGCACCTGGCGGCTGCGGTTGCTGGCCTTGCGGATGCGGGATTCGTCGGGATGGCCCAGGTCGATCCACTGCAGGATGTCGCCGGTGTAGTCGTGTTCCCACAGGTCCGGCTCATCGTCGGTGCTCAGGCCACGGCCGAACTCCAGGCGGTCTCCCGCATTGAGGGCGAAGGCGAGCAGGCGCACCATCAATCGTTCGTCGGTCTCGGACGGGTGCTGGGCCAGGGTCAGGTTGTGGGTCGCGTAGTAACCGCGATCCATGTCGCTGATCTGCAGCTCGGCCTTGCGGATGGTGGCGGTAAGAGCCATGGGGGATCCGTGGACTAAAGACGACAATGATAGAGGTTTGATCCTGGGGTGTCCGTTGCAGGGCTGTCTGCGCGACGTCAACGTGGCACGCTTGCACGCTTTCCCGCCGCAGGAATGGACCCGATGACCCTGCCCAGCCGCCTGCAGCTGCCGCCCGGCCACTGGCCCAGCCTGCTCGAAGGCCTGTGCGCACGTTTCCCACGCATCGACCGTGCGCAGTGGCAGGACCGCTTCGCGCGTGGCCGCGTGCAGGACGTGCAGGGCAGGGCGCTGTCGCCGGACATGCCCTGGCAGGTGGGGCTGGAGATCCAGTACTTCCGCGAGGTGGCTGACGAACCGGTGATTCCCTTCGCCGAGACCATCCTGCATCTGGATGAGCACCTTCTGGTGGCCGACAAGCCGCACTTCCTGCCGGTGACGCCGGCCGGACGCCATGTGCGTGAAACCCTGCTGGCGCGCTTGATCGCACGTACGGGCAATACCGGGCTGGTACCGCTGCACCGGCTGGACAGGCTGACTGCTGGCCTGGTGCTGTTCTCGGCGAAGGCGGCTACGCGCGATGCCTACCAGCGGCTGTTCCGCGAGCGCCGCATTGAAAAGATCTATGAGGCGCTGGCACCGGCGCTGCCGGGGCTGGAGTTCCCGCTGCAGCGGCACAGCCGGCTGGCGCCGGACGAGCCGTTCTTCCGCATGGCCGAAGTGCCGGGCGAGCCCAATGCGCGCAGCCTGATCGAGCCGATCGAGGCCGAGGGGCCGATCTGGCGCTACCGGTTGAAGCCGGAAACCGGCCGCAAGCACCAGTTGCGCGTGCACATGGCCGCGCTGGGCGCGCCGATCGAGGGTGATGACCTTTACCCGCAGCTGCAGTCGCGGCCGGAGGGCAGCGCCGAGCCACCGCTGCAGCTGCTGGCACAGGCGCTGGCCTTTGACGATCCACTCACCGGGGAGCCGCGGCGGTTCAGCAGCCAGCGGCGCCTGCGCCGAATGGACCCGGGCGGCTAGCGCGGGTCAGCGGGCCGGGCGCCGCGCCAGCCAGCGGTCCAGTTCGGCGGCGAACAGCTGCCGGTCGCGCGGCCCCAGCGGGGGCGGTCCGCCGGTCTGCACTCCGGCACCGCGCAGCTCCTCCATGAAATTGCGCATCGACAGCCGCTCGGCCATGTTGTTCGGTGTGTACAGCTGGCCGCGCGGGTTCAGCGCCACGGCCTTCTTCTCCAGCACCAGTGCAGCCAGCGGGATGTCCTGGGTGACCACCAGGTCGCCGGCGGCCACCCGTTCGACGATGGCACTGTCGGCCACGTCCAGGCCTTGCGGCACCTGGATCGAGCGCAGCCAGCGCGACGGCGGGGTGCGGATCCACTGGTTGGCGACCAGGGTCAGCTCGATCCCGACCCGTTCAGCGGCACGGAACAGGATGTCGCGAATGACGGTGGGGCAGGCGTCCGCGTCCACCCAGATGCGGGGGAGGGCGGGTTCAGCTTGGGTTTCAGCTTCAGTCATTTACCCAGTGTAGGGTAGGAAAAACCTGAATGGGGACTCGGAGTTAGGCTTGATCGGCTGCCAAGCCTTGTCACGCCTAGCGGGCGGGGTTTGCCCATGAACGTCCGGGCTATCGCTTTTTGCAGAAAACACGCGTATCGTTCGACCCACTGTGTTTGCTAGGGTCACCGTGAATCGTGGCCTGGTGCAGTTGATCTCACGATCCGCTCATCGATCCGCTTTACCAACGCCTGCAACTCAGTCTCGGCCCCGATACCCGGTGGCTGCGATTTTTTTCAACATGTGTTTCAGGAGTTAGTCAAATGTCTGATCGTCAGACCGGCACCGTCAAGTGGTTCAACGACGCCAAGGGCTTCGGCTTCATCACCCCGGAAAGCGGCCCGGACCTGTTTGTGCACTTCCGTGCCATCCAGGGCACCGGCTTCAAGACCCTGCAGGAAGGCCAGAAGGTTACCTTCATCGCCGTCCAGGGTCAGAAGGGTATGCAGGCTGACCAGGTGCAGGCGGTCTAATCCGTCTGCTACCGTTGGGTAGCCAGAACGCCGGAAGCGAAAGCTTCCGGCGTTTTTATTGCCTGCCGTTTTGTAGAGTCGAGCATGGCTCGACTCTACAAAGGGCATGCAGCCGCCGCGGTAGGATGTGGGCCTCCCCAAGGATCATCCTCATGCGCATCGTCCATCACCTGGAAAACTCCCGTTCCCTGCGCGTGCTGTGGATGCTGGAGGAGCTGGGGCTGGACTACGAGCTGCGCCGCTATCCGCGCGATCCAAAGACGCTGCTGGCACCGCCGGAGCTTCGCAATGTGCATCCGCTCGGCAAGTCGCCGGTACTGCAGGATGGCGGACTGGTGCTGGCCGAGTCCGGTGCCATCCTCGACTACCTCGCCGACCGCTATGACACCCAGCGCCAGCTGTCGCCGTCACCGATGCCGGCCGATGGCGCCGAGCGCATCGCCTACCGCTATTGGCTGCACTACGCCGAAGGCTCGGCGATGCCGCCGCTGCTGCTGACCCTGGTGATGGGCCGCATCCGCAACGCGCCGATGCCGTTCTTCGCCCGTCCGATCGCGCGCAGCATTGCCGACAAGGCCGAGCGTGGCTTCATCGGCCCACAGCGGCGCCTGCACCTGGACTGGATGGAGCGTCGGCTGACCGAAAGCCCATGGTTTGCCGGCGAGCGCTTCAGTGCGGCCGACATCCAGATGAGCTTCCCGATCCAGGCGGCCGCCGCGCGCGGTGGTGGCCTCGACGACAAGCCGGCACTGCGTGGCTTCCTCAAGCGCATCAGCGAGCGCCCGGCCTACCAGCGTGCCGAGGCCCACGGCGGCCACCTGCAGGCGCTCAGCGGCAATTGAGGAGGGCCGCCGTCGTCCCCATCTTCAACCCCATGGATACCGACAGCCCCCGTTTCGACAACCGCCTGCTGCATGCCTTGCCGGGCGACCCCGAATCCGGCCCGCGCAGGCGTGAAGTGCTGGGCGCCGCCTGGTCGCCGGTGATGCCGACGCCAGTGGCCGCTCCCACGCTGCTGGCCTGGGCGCCGGAGGTCGCCGCGATGCTCGGCTTCAACACCACTGAGGTCGAGAGCGAGGGCTTTGCGCGCGTGTTCGGCGGCAATGCGCTGTACGCCGGCATGCAGCCTTGGGCGGCCAACTACGGTGGCCATCAGTTTGGTCACTGGGCTGGCCAGCTCGGCGATGGCCGTGCGATCTCGCTGGGTGAACTGGTTGCGCCGGATGGCCGCCACTGGGAGCTGCAGCTGAAGGGCGCCGGCCCCACGCCGTACTCGCGCGGCGCCGATGGACGCGCAGTGCTGCGCTCATCCATCCGCGAATTCCTGTGCAGCGAGGCCATGCACCACCTGGGTGTGCCGACCACGCGCGCGTTGTCGCTGGTCGGTACCGGCGACGACGTGGTGCGTGACATGTTCTATGACGGCCATCCGCGTGCCGAGCCTGGCGCCATCGTATGCCGGGTGTCGCCGTCCTTCCTGCGCTTCGGTTCCTTCGAGCTTCCGGCATCGCGCGGGGAAACCGCCTTGCTGCAGCAGCTGGTTGATGCCTGCATCGCCCGCGACTTCCCCGAACTGCAAGGGCAGGGCGAAGCGCTGTACGGCGACTGGTTCGCGCAGATCGCGGTGCGCACCGCCGAGATGATCGCGCACTGGATGCGTGTCGGCTTCGTGCATGGCGTGATGAACACCGACAACCTGTCCGTGCTCGGCCTGACGCTGGATTACGGTCCCTATGGCTGGGTCGAGGACTTCGATCCGGACTGGACGCCGAACACCACCGACGCGCAGGGGCGTCGCTACCGCTTCGGCACGCAGCCGCAGGTGGCGTACTGGAACCTGAGCCGATTGGCGCAGGCACTGTCGCCGTTGTTTGCCGATGTGGCGCCGCTGCAGGCTGGATTGGCCGCATACCAGTCGACCTTCGTGGCCTGCACGCGCCGCGATGCTGCCGCAAAGCTCGGCCTGGCCGCAGCCGACGATGACGACCTGCAGCTCTTCCTGCGCTGGCAGCAGCTGATGCAGGACGGCGGCATGGACATGACCCTGGCCTGGCGCGCGCTGATGCGCATCGATCCGTTGGCACCGGACACAGCAGTGCTGGAGGCGGTGTACTACGACGAGGCACGCCGGCAGACGGTGCAGGCACCGTTGCAGCAGTGGCTGCAGGGCTACGCGGCGCGGCTGCAGGCCGATCCGCTGTCGGCGACTGAGCGCGCGGCGAAGATGGCCGCAGCCAATCCGCTGTACGTGCTGCGCAACTGGCTGGCGCAGGAGGCCATCGATCGCGCCGAGCAGGGCGACCTTGGCGGTGTACATGCGTTGCAGGACGTACTGCGTGATCCATACACCGAGCGCGCCGGGCTCGAGCACTTTGCCGGCAAGCGCCCGGCCTGGGCCGACAATCGTGCCGGCTGTTCAATGCTGTCCTGCAGTTCCTGAGGGTGGGTTTCGGCAGGGCTGCGCCCTGCACCTGCAGAGGCCAGGTCAACAGCCAGAGCAAAAGCTGGATTCCGTGGCTTGGCGGGGCGGTGTGGGAGTGCGGGGACGCCGCAAGTACGTCCCTGTAGGCTTGGCAGCCGCATCCATGCGGCTGACACCCCGCACTCCCACACCGCCCCACCTCCGACAGATTCCCGCTGCTGTGGGTAGGTGTCGACCTTGGTCGACACGGTAGATCCACGCCATGCGTGGATGCTCTTCGTTCAATTCTTGAAATACTCGATTTCGATGGAGATTCATCCACGCATGGCGTGGATCTACGACAGATCGCAGGAAACTGTCGAAGGCGGGATGGGTCCGGTTGCGGGAGTGTCCGCAGCATGGGCCCGAGGCATGCCTCGGGCGGGTTGGGCAGGACGCCCAACCCCGGTCTTGCCGTGTGCGCAGGACAGCGCACACGAGCAAGCCGCGGCCAAGCCCCCATGGGTGAGGGCGCTTTGCTTGCGAAGCACTGCTTCGCAAGCGCCCGAACGCCCAGCCGCCAGCGGCTGGGCCGGCCCGGGGGTTTACGGCGTCCCCCGCAACCGGACCCACCCCGCCATCCCACAGGAAACCCGCTGTTGCTCTTGCTGTTGCCGTTGAGGTTGCCGGCCAGCGGCCGGCACTACCGCAGGTGCCGGGTGCAACCCGGCCGAACACCCCCGACAGGCAGGCGGCGCCCGGAACAGGTACCCTATGCCGCCATCAGATAGCCAACGTGACATGACCCACGCCATCGTCGCTCCGCAGTGGGCCTCCCGCCTGCGCGACATCGCCGACTTCCCCAAGCCCGGCATCCTCTTCAAGGACATCATGCCGCTGCTCGCCCACGGCGAGGACTTCCGTGGTGCGATCACCGCGATGGCCGACCGTTGGCGCGACCAGAAGCTGGACGCGGTGATCGGTATCGAATCGCGTGGTTTCATCCTTGGCGCCGCGATGGCGCTGGAACTGGGTGTCGGCTTCGTGCCGGTGCGCAAGCCGGGCAAGCTGCCGGGCCAGGTGCTGCGCGAGGAATACACGCTGGAATACCGCAGCGACTGCATCGAAGTGCACGCCGATGCGCTGCCGGCCGGTGCCCGCGTGGCGATCATCGACGACGTGCTGGCCACTGGCGGCACGCTGGTCGCTGCGCTGTCGCTGGTGCGCCGCCTGGGCGTTGACGTGGTCGGTGCCGGCGTGCTGGTCGAACTCGACGGCCTCGGCGGCCGTGCGCGCTGGGAAGCGGACCTGCCGCTGCACACCGAACTGGTGTTCTGATCGAAGGGCAGGTGCCAACCAAGGTTGGCATCTACCAGAGCGAATGGCCGGGAACCGGTAGTTGCCAACCTTGGTTGGCAGCGCTTTTCGCGACTGACGCCACGGAGTGGGCCAACCAAGGTTGGCCACTACCAGGTCAGATCGTTGCCAACCGTGGTTGGCAACGCTGCTTCAATCACATCATCCGCACGCGGAACCGGCGGCCCTTGATCTTGCCGGCTTCCAGCTTGGCCACGGCCTTGTTGGCCTGCTCACGCGCGATCGCCACATAGGAACGGGTCGGGAAGATCGCGATCTTGCCGATGAACTTGCTCGACAGGCCGGCATCACCGGTCAGTGCACCGAGGATGTCGCCCGGGCGCAGCTTGTCGGTCTTGCCGCCGTCGATGCGCAGCGTGCGCATTGCCGCCTGTGGCAGCTCGGCCGGGCGCGCGGTCGCCAGCGGCGTCTTCTGCCAGTCCAGCGGCTGCCCCATCTGCGCTTCGATGGCTTCGGCGCGGGTCTTTTCGCGGCCGGCCACCAGGCTGATCGCCAGGCCGCTGGCACCAGCACGGCCGGTGCGGCCCACGCGGTGCTGGTAGCTCTCCACGTCGGTCGGCAGTTCGTAGTTGATCACCGCCGCCAGTTCTTCCACGTCCAGGCCGCGCGCGGCCACGTCGCTGGCGACCAGCACGTTGCAGCTGCGGTTGGCCAACAGCAGCAGCACTTCCTCGCGGTCGCGCTGCTCCATGTCGCCGTGCAGGGCGAGTGCGGAGAAGCCGAACTGCTGCAGGGAATTCGCAACCTCGTCCACATCCTTGCGGGTGTTGCAGAACACTACCGCCGATTCCGGCGTGTACTTCAGCAGCAGGCCGGCCAATGCCTTCTGGCGGTGCGCCGGTTCCACCTCGCAGAACATATGGCGGATCGCGGGTGCCTGGTCGGCACCCTCCACGGTCACTTCCACCGCATCGCGCAGCAGGTCACGCGCCATGGCGCGGATGCTGTCGGGGAAGGTGGCGGAGAACAGCAGGCTCTGGCGGTCCTTGTGGGTGCGGCCGGCGATCTCGCGGATCGGTTCCTCGAAGCCCATGTCGAGCATGCGGTCGGCTTCGTCCAGCACCAGCGTGCGCACCGCGCCAAGATTCAGCGCGCGCTTGCGCGCCAGCTCCTGCACACGGCCGGGGGTGCCGACGACCACGTGCGGGTCATGGCCTTCCAGCGATGCCAGCTGCGGACCGAGCGGCACGCCGCCGACCAGCAGCAACAGCTTCAGGTTGGGGATGCCGGTGGCCAGCTTGCGGATCTGCTTGCCGACCTGGTCGGCCAGTTCGCGGGTCGGGCACAGCACCAGCGCCTGCACGCGGATCACGCTGGGGTCGATGGACTGCAGCAGGCCCAGGCCGAAGGCGGCGGTCTTGCCGCTGCCGGTCGGCGCCTGTGCGATCACATCGCGGCCATCGAGGATGGCCGGCAGGCTCTGCGCCTGCACGGGGGTGAGAGTGGTGTAGCCGAGGGCATCCAGGCCGGGCTGCAGGGCCGGGCTCAGCGGCAGGGTCGAGAAGTCAGTCATGGCGCATTGTACCCGTCCGGAAGGCAGCTCCCGCCTAATGGGGTGGGGTCAGATCCCCTTCCGCGGGAAAGGGCTCTGACCCCATCGGAGTCGTCATCCACGCATGGCGTGGATACACCGGGGGGCATCCACGCATGGCGTGGATCTACTGGTGGGTGCCGACCGTTGGTCGGTAAGCTCCTGCTCAGCCCAGCACCGCCAACACACCCTGGTGGATCGCCAGGCCGCCGAACAGCAGCCAGGCGAACAGGATCAGTGCCAGCAGCAGCGGCTTCAGGCCCGCCTGGCGCAGCGCCGAGACGTGGGTGGTCAGGCCCAGCGCGGCCATCGCCATCGCCAGCAGCACCGTATCCAGCTGCACCAGCCCCGCCTGCAGGCCGGCCGGCAGCAGATGCAGCGAGTTGAACCCGGCCACCGCCACGAAACCGAACGCGAACCACGGCACCACGATGCGCGCCTTGCTGCCGTCGGCGCTGGTCTTGCCGCCACGGGCCAGCCACAGTGACAGCGCGATCAGGAACGGCGCCAGCAGCATCACCCGCACCATCTTGGTGATCACCGCCGTGTCGGCCGCTGCTTCGTTGACCGCACGGCCGGCCGCCACCACCTGTGCCACTTCATGCACCGTCGCACCGGTGAACAGGCCGTACTGCTGCGCGTCCATTGCCAGCCAGCCGTGCGACTGCACCAGTGCATACAGCGCCGGGTACAGGAACATCGCCAGCGTGCCGAACACCACCACCGTCGAGACCGCGACGGTGACATGCGCAGCGCGGCCACGCACCACCGGTTCGGCAGCCATCACCGCTGCCGCACCGCAGATCGCGCTGCCAGCACCGATCAGCATGGCTGCCTCGCGCTCCATCTTGAACACGCGCACGCCCAGCCAGCAGGCCAGGCCGAAGGTGCTGGCAACCACCAGCACGTCCATCAGCACGCCAGTGACGCCGACATGGCCGATGTCCTGGAAGGTCAGGCGCAGCCCATACAGCACGATGCCGGCGCGCAGCAGCCAGTGCTTGGAAAAGCCGACACCGGCCGCGCTGCTCGGTGCCAGCCGCGGGTAGAACGTGTTGCCGACCACGATGCCGGCGACGATGGCGACGGTCAGCGCGCTCAGGCCATGTGCCTGCAGCCACGGCAGCTCGGCCAGGTACAGCGACGCCGCCGCGATCAGGCCCACCAGCAGAAGGCCGGGCAGGCGTGGCTGCCAGCGTTGGCGCAGGGCGGGCAGGGACCAGGGGGAGAGGGCGGGGGCGTTCATGGCAGGGGCAGGGCTGGAGTGATGGGGCAAGCGTGCGCCCGGGACGATGACCTGTAAAACGAATAATATTGGTGAAACCTACCCATCAAGAAGGTAAGTGCCATGCGCCTGACCTTGCGCCAGCTGCAGGTCTTCGTCGCCATCGCCGATCACGGCAGCACTACCGCCGCGGGCCAGGCCATCGCGCTTTCGCAGTCGGCCAGCAGCGCCGCCCTGCAGGAGTTGGAAGCGCACTTCGGTACCCCGCTGTTCGACCGCATCGGCCGCCGCCTGGCGCTGAACGGGCACGGCCGCGCACTGCTGGAGCCGGCGCGTACCCTGCTGGTCAACGCCGCCGATCTGGAGCGGCAGCTGGCTGCCGGCGGCGACCCATCGCAGGGCGCACCGCTGCGTTTGGTGCTGGCCGCCAGTACCACCATCGGCAATTACCTGCTGCCGCCGCGCATTGCCGAACTGCTGCGCCAGGCGCCACAGGCCGAGGTCGACCTGCGCATCGACAACAGTGCCGGCGTGGTCGCTGCCGTGCAGCGTCTGGACGTGGACGCCGGCCTGATCGAAGGCCCGTGCCACGAGCGTGGCCTGCAGGTCACGGCCTGGCAGCAGGACCCGCTGGTGATCGTCGCTGCCGCCGACGCCCCCGCGCGCTGGACGCTGGATGAACTTCGCGCCGCACGCTGGCTGCTGCGTGAGCCCGGCTCCGGCACCCGCGAAGCCGTCGAACAGGCCCTGTTGCCGCACCTGCGTGGCTTCGCCCAGACCCTGCAGCTGGGCAATACCGAAGCGATCAAGCAGGCCGCCATCGCCGGCCTCGGCCTGGCCTGTCTTTCGCGTCACGCGCTGGAAGAGCCACTGGCCCTGGGCCGCCTGCGCGTGCTCGAGACTCCGCTGCCCGCCCTGCAGCGCACGCTGTGGCTGGTACGTCACCCGGGCAAGCAATGGCTGCCGGGGTTGCAGGCGTTGCTGGGGGAGGTGGGGTAATCCATCAGAACCCCAGTCGATCCCATCCATCGACAGTCCCTCCAGCGTTCATCCACGCATGGCGTGGATCTACCGTGTCGACCAAGGTCGACACCCACCAGAGCAGAATGCCGTTCCGACAGATCGCGGGAAACTGTCAGAGGCGGGGTGATGTGGGTCTGCAGGACCGTTGGCGCCATGGATGGCGCCATCGAGCCCCCAAGGATGGGTTTACGGCGTGTCCTGCAGACCCACACCGCCCCGCCATCCCACAGGAAACGAGCTTTGGCTGTTGCTTCGGCAGCAGCAGTGGCCTCTGCGGGTGCCGGGTGCAACCCGGCCGACGCCCCCAACCCGTACAATATCCGAATGCCTCTGATTACCCTACAGAACGTCGACTTCAGTGTCGGCGGCCCGTTGTTGCTGGAAAAGGCCGAACTGTCGATCGAGCCGGGCGAACGCATCGCCCTGATCGGCCGCAACGGCGCCGGCAAATCCACCCTGCTCAAGCTGCTGTCCGGCGACCACAAGCCCGATGACGGCGAAGTCCGCGTGCAGCAGGGCGTGCGCGTCACCCGCCTGGAGCAGGAAGTGCCACACGGCGCCGCCGGCTCGGTGTTCGACGTCGTCGCCGATGGCCTCGGCGAACTGGGCCAGTGGCTGGCCGAATTCCACCACCTCAGTCATGCCGAAGTATTCGATGGCGAAGCCCTCGGCAACGTGCAGGCCAAGATCGACGCCGCCAACGGTTGGGGCCTGGACCAGCGCGTCAGCGAAACCCTGACCAAGCTCGACCTGGACGGCGAGGCCGAGTTCGGCCGCCTGTCCGGCGGCATGAAGCGCCGCGTGCTGCTGGCCCGTGCACTGGTGTCCAGCCCCGACGTACTGCTGCTGGACGAACCGACCAACCACCTGGACATCGAAGCCATCGACTGGCTCGAAGCATTCCTGAAGGGCTGGAGCGGCAGCGTGGTGTTCGTCACCCACGACCGTCGCTTCCTGCGTGCACTGGCCACCCGCATCGTCGAGATCGACCGCGGCCAGGTCACCAGCTGGCCGGGCGACTGGGCCAACTACGAGCGCCGCCGCGAGGAACGCCTCAACGCGCAGGCGCAGGAAAACGCGCGCTTCGACAAGCTGCTGGCGCAGGAAGAAGTGTGGATCCGGCAGGGCATCAAGGCCCGTCGTACCCGCGACGAAGGCCGCGTGCGCCGCCTGAAGGCGATGCGCACCGAGCGTTCGCAGCGCCGCGACCTCAGCGGCAACGTCAAGATGGAAGCCGCGCAGGGCGTCAGCTCCGGCAAGAAGGTGATCGACGTCAAGGACATTTCGTTCGCCTTTGGCGAGCGCACCATGGTCCGCGACTTCACCACCACCATCCTGCGCGGGGACCGCATCGGCCTGATCGGCCCCAACGGCAGCGGCAAGACCACGCTGCTGAAGCTGCTGCTGGGCGAACTGCAGCCGGCCAAGGGTGAGGTCAACGCCGGCACCAACCTGCAGATTGCCTATTTCGACCAGTACCGCGCGGTGCTGCGCGAAGACTGGAGCGCGATCGAGAACGTGGCCGAAGGCCGCGATTTCCTCGAGTTCAACGGCAAGCGCAAGCACGTGCATGCCTACCTGCAGGACTTCATGTTCACCCCGGAACGTGCGCGTGCGCCGATCACCCGCCTGTCCGGTGGCGAGCGCAACCGCCTGCTGCTGGCCAAGCTGTTCGCGCAGCCGTCCAACCTGCTGGTGATGGACGAACCGACCAACGACCTGGACGTGGAAACCCTGGAGCTGCTGGAAGAGTTGCTGGGCGACTACACCGGCACCCTGCTGCTGGTCAGCCACGACCGTGACTTCATCGACAACGTGGTGACCTCCACGCTGGTGATGGAAGGCGATGGCGTGATCGGTGAGTACGTCGGCGGCTACAGCGACTGGCAGCGTTACGCGGCAAGTGTGGCGACGCCTGCTGCCGCTCCGGCAGCCAAGCCGGCGGCAGCTGCACCGGCCGCTACGGCCGCTGCTCCGGCGGCGCCCAAGCGCAAGCTGGCCTACAAGGAAGCGCGCGAACTGGAGCAGCTGCCGAAGACCATCGAGAAGCTGGAAGGCGATGTCGAAGGCCTGACCTCGGCGATGAACGATCCGTCGTTCTACACCCGCAGCAGCGCCGAAGTGACCGCGCACACCCAGCAGCTGGCCAAGGTGCAGGCCGAGCTGGATGCCGCTTACGCGCGCTGGGAAGAGCTGGAAGGCTGAGTATCGGTCGGCGCCAGCAGTGCGCCGATTGATCGGGTGGAGAATCAGTAGATCCACGCCATGCGTGGATATCCGGATCTGTGCGGACCAGCGGTCCGCACCCACCAATCAACGGTCCGTGCAGACCAAGGTCCGCACCCACCGGGGGCCGGCGGTCATTTGACCCCGTGCAGATCCCGCAGCTGGCTCGGCCGGCTGCCGAAATACGCGGCCAGATCGGCGATGTCCTGATCGCTCAGGTCCTTCGCCTGCGGCGTCATCAGCATGTGCTGGCGGTCACCGGCACGGTAGGCCTGCAGGGCATGGGCCAGGTAATCGCCATACTGCCCGCCCAGCTTGGGGTAGGTAGGGTCGATCGGCGCATTGCCGTCGGCCCCGTGGCAGTCGATGCAGCTCTGGTTGGTGGCCTTGCCCTTCACCTTGGCGCGGGCTTCACCGGCGGCCTCGCGGCCTGCAGGCAGGCCGGCCGAAGAAGAAGAACCGTGTTCGCCGCTGGCATGGCCCGGGTCGGCGGCGGATTTCTCGCTGTTTTCCACCTGCGACTGCGAACAGGCGGCCAGCAGCAGGGCAACGGACAGGGCGATGGCATGACGCATCGGATGCGCGGCTTTCGACATGGGCGGGCCTTACTTGACGGTGGACAGGTAAACAGAGAGATCGGCGATCTCCTGTTCGCTGAAGCTCATCGACTGCGCCTGCATCGTTGGATGCCGGCGCTTGCCCTGGCGGTACTCCGTCAGGGCCTGGGCCAGGTACTGCTGGGTCTGGCCGCCGATCTTCGGCACCCGGTAGCTGGGGTAGGCGTTCTTGTAGCCGGTGATGCCGTGGCACCCCTGGCAGGTGTAGGCCAACACGCGGCCATTGTCGAAGTTGCCGGTGGGCGCGGCAGGCGCCGGCGCGGCGGCAGGAGCCGGGGCCGGAGCGGGTGTGGCAGGAGCAGGAGCGGGCTGTGCGGCGGCCCCAAGGGGCAGGAGGACGGCCAGAGCGAGACAAGCGGCGAGCGGCTGCGGGCGCATGGTGTCGTTTCCGGGGATTCGGGTCTGGTCGTTCCGGCGTGGGGTACGGAACGACCCGAGTATAGCCCCAGGTTTCATCTAGCTGAAATGGGGTCGGTCCGACCGGTGGCGTGAAGGCACCATGACCTTTGGGATATGGTGTGGCCGTGAAGTGGTGCATTACTTTGCTACCACACCTGTCCACGCATCCTCCAGGGACCTGACGATGTCGCACCCAACCTTCCTGTCCGGCCGTCGCAGCGGAATCTGCGCTGCCGCACTGCTGATCTCCACCTCCCTGCTGCTGGGCGGTTGCGCCGCAGGGCCCAATTCCGAAGCCAAGGCTGCCGAGACCAAGGAGGAGAAGAAGGTCGACGCGGTCCCGGTCGAGGTGGCAGTGGCCAGCCACCGTGCCGTCGCGGCCAGCTACACCGGTACCGCTGCACTGGAACCGCGCGCCGAATCGCAGGTCGTCGCCAAGACCTCGGGCGTGGCGCTGGCGGTGCTGGTCGAGGAAGGCCAGCGGGTGAGCGCCGGCCAGCCGCTGGTGCGCCTGGACCCGGACCGCGCACGCCTGGCCGTTGCCCAGAGCGAAGCGCAGATGCGCAAGCTGGAAAACAACTACCAGCGCGCCCAGAAACTGGTTGGCCAGCAGATGGTCAGTGCCGCCGATGTCGACCAGCTGCGCTTTGACCTGGAGAACGTCCGCGCGCAATACCGCCTGGCCACGCTGGAGCTGTCCTACACCACGGTGGTGGCGCCGATCTCCGGCGTGATCGCCTCGCGCTCGATCAAGACCGGCAACTTCGTGCAGATCAACACGCCGATCTTCCGCATCGTCGACAACTCGCGCCTGGAAGCCACCCTCAACGTGCCCGAGCGCGAACTGGCCACGCTGCGCGCCGGCCAGCCGGTGACGTTGGCTGCCGATGCGCTGCCGGGCCAGAGCTTCACCGGCACCGTCGATCGCATCGCGCCGGTGGTGGATTCGGGCAGCGGCACGTTTCGCGTGGTCAGTGCCTTCGATGGCGCCGCGCACGCGCTGCAGCCCGGCATGTTCGGGCGCATCCGCATCGATTACGACCAGCGTGCCGATGCGCTTGTGGTGCCGCGCCTGGCGCTGCTCGACGACGGTGAGCCGGCGGTGTTCCGGGTGCGCGAAGGCAAGGTCGCACGCGTTCCGGTCAAGCTGGGTTACGCCGAGGGCCCGTGGGTGGAGATCCGTGATGGCCTGGTGGCCGGTGATCAGGTGGTCACCGCCGGCAAGGTCGCGCTGCGCGACGGTACCGCGGTGCAGGTGATCGCCGATCCGAAGGCCAAGGCGAAGACGGTCGCAGCGGCCCCCACGCCGGCAGACAAGGCCGGGAGCAAGCAATGACCGCCCCGGGCCACGACCACGGTGCCTCGCCGGCGAGCGACGGCGCCGCCGCCGGCATGCGCGGAGGCCTGGTGGAATTCGCCACCCGCCGCCGCGTGACCATCGCCATGTGCACGGTCACGCTGCTGCTGTTCGGCCTGATCGCGCTGGGCAACCTCAAGGTCAACCTGCTGCCTGACCTGAGCTACCCGACGCTGACCGTGCGCACCGAATACACCGGTGCGGCGCCGACCGAAATCGAAACCCTGATCACCCAGCCGGTCGAAGAAGCGGTCGGCGTGGTCAAGAACCTGCGCAAGCTGAAGTCGGTCTCGCGCACCGGCCAGAGCGATGTGGTGCTGGAGTTCGCCTGGGGCACCAACATGGACCAGGCCAGCCTGGAGGTGCGCGACAAGATGGAAGCGCTGAACCTGCCACTGGAGGCCAAGGCCCCGGTGCTGCTGCGCTTCAATCCGTCCACCGAGCCGATCATGCGCCTGGTGCTGTCGAGCAAGGACGCGCCGGCCACCGATGCCGATGCGATCCGCGAGCTGACCGGCCTGCGCCGCTATGCCGATGAAGACCTGAAGAAGAAGCTGGAGCCGGTTACCGGCGTGGCGGCGGTCAAGGTCGGCGGCGGCCTGGAGGATGAGATCCAGGTCGACATCGACCAGCAGAAGCTGGCCCAGTTGAACCTGCCGATCGACACCGTCATCAAGCGCCTGAAGGACGAGAACATCAACATCTCCGGCGGTCGCCTGGAGGAGGGTTCGCAGCGCTTCCTGGTGCGTACCGTCAACCAGTTCGCCGATCTGGAGGAAATCCGCAACCTGCTGGTCACCACCCAGGCGTCGAACGGCAGTGCGGCGGACTCGGCACTGCAGCAGATGTTCAACATCGCCGCGTCGACCGGTTCGGCGGCCGCCATCGCGGCGGCCTCGGCGGCGCAGAGCGCATCGTCCGGTGGTGGCTCCAGCGTGGTCGCCAACGGTGTGCCGGTGCGCCTGAAGGATGTGGCCACCGTGCGCCAGGGCTACAAGGAGCGCGAAGCGGTGATCCGCCTGGGCGGCAAGGAATCGGTCGAACTGGCGATCTACAAGGAAGGCGACGCCAATACCGTGTCCACCGCCGAAGCGCTGCGCAAGCGCCTGGAGCAGATCAAGGCCACGTTCCCCTCCGATGTCGAGATGACCACCATCGAGGACCAGTCGCGCTTCATCGAGCACGCCATCGCCGACGTCAAGAAAGATGCGGTGATCGGCGGCCTGCTGGCGATCCTGATCATCTTCCTGTTCCTGCGCGATGGCTGGAGCACGTTCGTGATCAGCCTGTCGCTGCCGGTCTCGATCATCGCCACGTTCTTCTTCATGGGCCAGTTGGGCCTGAGCTTGAACGTGATGTCGCTGGGTGGCCTGGCACTGGCCACCGGCCTGGTGGTGGACGATTCGATCGTGGTACTGGAGAGCATCGCCAAGGCCCGCGAGCGTGGCCTGGGCATCCTGCAGGCGGCGATTGCCGGTACCCGCGAAGTGAGCATGGCGGTGGTCGCCTCGACCCTGACCACCATCGCGGTGTTCCTGCCGCTGGTGTTCGTCGACGGCATCGCCGGCCAGCTGTTCCGCGACCAGGCACTGACCGTGGCGATCGCCATTGCGATCTCGCTGCTGGTATCGATGACACTGATCCCGATGCTCAGCTCGCTGAAGGGGCGGCCGCCGCTGGCGTTCCCGGAAGAAGCACCGAACGAACCGTGGCAGCCGCAGAACCGCTGGCAGAAGCCGGTGGCACTGGGGCGTCGTGGTGCCGTCGCAACCGCGCGCTGGAGCTTCTATGCGCTGGCCTGGCTGGTCGTGCGTGCGTGGCGTGGCGTGGTGGCGGTGGTCGGCCCGGTGATGCGCAAGGCCAGCGATCTGGCGATGAAGCCCTACGCCGGTGCCGAGCGCGGCTATCTGCGCCTGCTGCCGAGCGCGTTGGCGCATCCGGGCAAGGTACTGGGCGTGGCCACCATCATCTTCGTGGCGACCATGGCGCTGGTGCCGATGCTCGGTGCCGACCTGATCCCGCAGCTGGCGCAGGATCGTTTCGAAATGACGGTGAAGCTGCCGGCCGGCACGCCGCTGAAGCAGACCGATGCGCTGGTGCGCGAGCTGCAGCTGGCCCACGGCAACGGCGAGGGCGTGGCCTCGCTGTACGGCGTCAGTGGCAGCGGCACCCGCCTGGATGCCAGCCCGACCGAGAGCGGCGAGAACATCGGCAAGCTGACCGTGGTGATGGAAGGCGGTGGCAACGCGCGTACCGAAGCGGAGATCACCGAGCGCCTGCGTGACACCATGGGCCAGCATCCGGGTGCACAGGTCGACTTCGCGCGGCCGGCGTTGTTCAGCTTCTCCACGCCGCTGGAAATCGAGCTGCGCGGGCAGGACATGGCGACGCTGGAAGTGGCTGGCCAGCGCCTGGCGGCGATGCTGCGTGGCAATGCGCACTACGCCGACGTGAAGTCCACGGTGGAAGAGGGCTTCCCGGAAATCCAGATCCGCTTCGACCAGGAACGCGCCGGTGCACTGGGCCTGACCACCCGCCAGATCGCCGATGTGGTGGTGAAGAAGGTGCGTGGTGATGTCGCCACCCGTTACAGCTTCCGTGACCGCAAGATCGACGTGCTGGTGCGTGCGCAGGAAGGTGATCGTGCCAGCGTGGAAAGCATCCGTCGGCTGATCGTCAATCCGGGCAGCACCCGCCCGGTGACGCTGGACGCGGTGGCCGATGTGGTGGCCACCACTGGCCCGAGCGAGATCCATCGCGCCGACCAGACCCGCGTCGCTGTCGTGTCGGCCAACCTGCGCGATATCGATCTGGGCGCGGCCATGCGCGAAGTACAGCAGATGGTGGCCGAGCAACCGCTGGGCGCGGGTGTCGGCCTGCACATCGGCGGCCAGGGCGAGGAACTGGCACAGGCGGCGAAGTCGCTGATCTTCGCCTTCGGCCTGGCGATCTTCCTGGTCTACCTGGTGATGGCCTCGCAGTTCGAATCGCTGCTGCATCCGTTCGTGATCCTGTTCACCATCCCGCTGGCGCTGGTCGGCGCGATCCTGGCGCTGATGCTGACCGGCAAGCCCATCTCGGTGGTGGTGTTCATCGGCCTGATCCTGCTGGTCGGCCTGGTCACCAAGAACGCGATCATCCTGATCGACAAGGTGAACCAGCTGCGCGAGGCCGGCGTGGCCAAGCATGAGGCCCTGGTGGAAGGTGCACGCTCGCGCCTGCGGCCGATCATCATGACCACGCTGTGCACGCTGTTCGGCTTCCTGCCGCTGGCGGTGGCGATGGGCGAGGGCGCTGAAGTGCGTGCACCGATGGCGATCACCGTGATCGGCGGCCTGCTGGTATCGACCCTGCTCACCCTGCTGGTGATCCCGGTGGTCTACGACCTGATGGACCGCCGCGGCGACGCCTACTACCGCGAGCGCGGCCGCAAGCACGCCGGCGAAATCGAGCCGGGCGCAGCAGGCAGCGCGGCGGGCACGGAGGAACCGGCATGAGTGTTGCCGAGTTCTCCATCCGCCGCCCGGTCACCACCATCATGTGTTTCGTGTCACTGGTGGTGATCGGCCTGATCGCCTCGTTCCGGCTGCCGCTGGAGGCGCTGCCGGACATCTCCGCGCCGTTCCTGTTCGTGCAGATTCCCTATACCGGGTCGACCCCGGAGGAAGTGGAGCGGACCATCATTCGACCGGTCGAAGAGTCGCTGGCGACGATGACTGGCATCAAGCGCATGCGCTCGTCGGCCACCTCCGAAGCGGCGCTGATCTTCATCGAGTTCAGCGACTGGGACCGCGACATCGCCATCGCCGCCTCCGATGCACGCGAGCGCATCGATGCGATCCGCAGCGACCTGCCCGATGACCTGCAGCGCTACAACGTGTTCAAGTGGTCCAGCAGCGACCAGCCGGTGCTGAAGGTGCGCCTGGCCAGCACCACCGACCTGACCACCGCCTACGACATGCTCGACCGCGAGTTCAAGCGGCGCATCGAGCGCATTCCCGGCGTGGCCCGCGTTGACATCACCGGCGCACCGCCGAATGAGGTGGAGATCGCCATCGATCCGAACCGGCTCAATGCGCACGGGTTGAGCATCAATGAGCTGAGCGAGCGCCTGCGCACGCTGAACTTCTCGATCTCGGCCGGGCAGATCGATGACAACGGCCAGCGCGTGCGCGTGCAGCCGGTAGGCGAGATCACCGACCTGCAGGAGATGCGCGACCTGGTGATCAACGCCAAGGGCCTGCGCCTGGGGGATATCGCCGACGTGCGCCTGAAACCGGCGCGGATGAACTACGGGCGTCGCCTGGACGGCAACCCGGCCGTCGGCCTGGACATTTTCAAGGAGCGCAGTGCCAACCTGGTCGAGGTGTCGCGGGCGGCGCTGGCCGAGGTCGAATCGATCCGCGCGGAGCCGTCGATGCGCGACGTGCAGATCAAGGTGATCGACAACCAGGGCAAGGCGGTGACCTCCTCGCTGCTTGAGCTGGCCGAGGCCGGTGCGGTCGGCCTGATCCTGTCGATCACGGTGCTGTTCTTCTTCCTGCGCCATTGGCCGTCCACGCTGATGGTGACCCTGGCCATTCCGATCTGCTTCACCATCACCCTGGGTTTCATGTACTTCGTCGGGGTGACGCTGAACATCCTGACCATGATGGGCCTGCTGCTGGCGGTGGGCATGCTGGTCGACAACGCCGTGGTGGTGGTGGAGAGCATCTACCAGGAGCGCGAGCGCATGCCCGGGCAGCCGCGGCTGGCCTCGATCATCGGCACCCGCAACGTGGCCATCGCGCTCAGCGCCGGCACGCTGTGCCACTGCATCGTGTTCGTGCCGAACCTGTTCGGCGAGACCAACAACATCAGCATCTTCATGGCGCAGATCGCGATCACCATCTCGGTCTCGCTGCTGGCCTCGTGGCTGGTTGCGGTCAGCCTGATCCCGATGCTGTCCGCGCGCATGGCCACGCCCAAGCTGGTGCACTCGCAGACCGGCCTGATCGCGCGGCTGCAGCGCCGCTACGCCAAGCTGCTGGACTGGTCGCTGCACCATCGCGGCTGGAGCCTGCTTGGCATCGTGCTGGTGGTGCTGGTCAGCCTGGTGCCGATGAAGCTGACCAAGGTCGACATGTTCGGCGGGGATGGCGGCAAGGACATCTTCATCGGCTACATGTGGAAGGGCGCATACACCTATCGGCAGATGTCCGAGGAAGTGGCGCGTGTGGAGAACTGGATCGACGCCAACCGCGAACGCCTGCACGTCAAGCAGGTGTACTCCTGGTACAGCGAGCAGGAAGGCAGCTCGACCGTGGTCACCCTGGACGAGAAGTACGCCAAGGACATCAAGGCGCTGCAGGAAGAACTACGCAAGGGCCTGCCGAAGTCGGCGCGTACCGATTATTTCGTCGGCAACCAGGGCGGCGATGGAGGTGGTGGCGGCAACCAGGGCGTGCAGGTGCAGCTGGTCGGCGACTCAAGTTCGATGCTGCAGGAGATCGGCCAGGAAGTGGTGCCGCTGCTGGCCCAGCGTGCCGAGCTGCGCGACGTGCGCATCGACAATGGCGAGAAGGGCGGCGAGCTGAAGGTACGCGTCGACCGCGAGCGTGCGGCGGCGTTCGGCTTCAACGCCGAACAGGTGGCCAGCTTCGTCGGCCTGGCCCTGCGCGGTGCACCGATGCGCGAGTTCCGCCGTGGCGACAACGAAGTGCCGGTGTGGGTGCGTTTCGCTGGTGCCGAGCAGAGCAGCCCGGAAGACCTGGCTGGCTTCAGCGTGCGTACCGGCGATGGCCGCAGCGTGCCACTGCTGAGCCTGGTCAGCGTTGACGTCGGCTCCTCGGCCACCCAGATCGGACGCACCAACCGCCAGACCACGCTGACCATCAAGGCCAACCTGGCCGAGAAGGTCACCGCGCCGGATGGCCGCAAGGCGATGGAGTCCGTGCTCAAGCCGATGAACTTCCCGGCCGGCTATGGTTTCACCTTCGATGGCGGCGACTACGGCAACGACGACGAAGCGATGCAGCAGATGGTGTTCAACCTGCTGATCGCGCTGGTGATGATCTACGTGGTGATGGCGGCGGTGTTCGAGTCGCTGCTGTTCCCGGCGGCGATCATGAGCGGCGTGCTGTTCTCGATCTTCGGCGTGTTCTGGTTGTTCTGGATCACTGGCACTTCGTTCGGGATCATGTCCTTCATCGGCATCCTGGTGCTGATGGGTGTGGTGGTGAACAACGGCATCGTGATGATCGAGCACATCAACAACCTGCGGCGCGGCGGCATGGGCCGAACGCAGGCACTGGTTGAAGGCTCGCGCGAGCGCCTGCGACCAATCATGATGACGATGGGCACGGCGATCCTGGCGATGGTGCCGATCTCGTTGACCAATACGCAGATGTTCGGCAACGGCCCGGAGTACGCACCGATGGCGCGCGCCATTGCCGGCGGCCTGGCGTTCTCGACCGTGGTCAGCCTGCTGTTCCTGCCGACGATCTACGCGGTGCTCGATGACCTGCGCAATGCCGTGACGCGGCTGATCCGTCGCGCGCGCGGCCTGGAGATGGTAGAGCCGGGCGCTGCCCGGCTGTAATGCGTGACAACGTGTTGTGGTGTGGGGGAGGCCGGTCGTAGTGGGGCGGCCTCCCCCTTTTTACGCTGGGGATGGCGTGCCAACCAAGGTTGGCACCTGCCGGAGCGCAGTCGAGCATGGCTCGACGCTATACAAAACAATCAACCAGCGACCTTGCCCCACACCTTGAACGTGGTCAGCCACAGGCCGAGCATGCTGCCGATGTTGGTCAGCATGAAGGTCAGCACCACGCGGGTGACGCGGTTGCGGTACCACCCCTTCAGGCTCTGCGCATCGTCGCGCAGCTTGAGGAAGTCCTCGTACGCCGGCTTGCGCAGGCGTGCTTCCACCAGCGCCGAGAAGGCGCCGGTCGGGATGCTCAGGCGGAACGGCTTGAACGGGGCCACCGCGATCGCGGTGAGGATGCTCAGCGGATGGCCGCCGGCCAGCAGGCAGCCCAGGCCCGCCAGGCCGCCGGTATACATCGCCCAGGTCGCCAGCAGTTCGGTGCCCACGCCCAGCCCGCCGCGGTAGAAGCCCACGCCGATACCGGTCGCCACGATCGCCAGGATGCCCAGCGTGAACCACGGAATGTTGCGCTTCTTCGGCACCGCTTCCAGCTCGGCGCGTAGCGGTGCCGGTGCCTCGGTATCGGTTTCCAGGTAGCGCGCCAGGCCTGCAAGGTGACCCGCACCGACAACCGCCAGCACTTCACGCTGCTGCGGGTCGTGTTCCTCGCGCAGGCGCGTGGCCATGTAGCGGTCGCGCTCGCCGATGATGGTCTCGTACAGCGCCGGGCTCTCGCTGGCGAACTCGCCGAAGCTCGACTCCAGCATGTCGCCCTGCTTGAGCTTCTCGATTTCGTTTTCGCCCACTTCCTCGGACGAGAACAGGCCGGCGCCAAGCCCGGCGACCAGCTTCAGCTTGCCGAAGAAGCCCAGCCGCTGCGAGGCACGACGGAAGGTCAGGCCGACTTCGCGGTCGATCAGGTGCACCGGCAGGTTGCGTTCGCGCGCCAGCTCCACCGCACGCTTCAGCTCGGCGCCGGGCTCAATGTCGAGCTGTTCGGCCAGGCGGCGCTGGTAGGCGGACAGGGCCAGGTTGGCGGCGAACAGGGCGACGCGGCCCTTGCGGATCACCTCGACCAGGTCGAGCTTGGCCAGCGTGTCCGGATCGCTCAGCGCCTGCAGGCGTTGCGGGTCCAGTTCAACGGCCACCGCATCGAAACGGCCACTGTCGATCGCTTTCTCCACGGCTTCAACGCTGGCGCGCGAAACATGGGCGGTGCCCAGCAGGGTGTAGCGTACGCCGTCGCGTTCGACGACGCGCACCGGCTGGCCGGCGAACAGGTCGTCGCCGGTCTCGGAAAGGGTTTCGGTCATGGGTTCATTCATTGGAAGGTGCGGTGTCGGCGCCATCGCCGAGCGCGCGCTGCATCTGCACGGTATCCAGCCAGCGGCCATGCTTGCGGCCGAGGCCACGGAACACGCCCACCAGCTCGAAGCCGAAGCGTTCGTGCAGCTTGATTGAAGCGGTGTTGGTCGGTTCGCCGATCACGGCCACCATCTGCCGGTAGCCGCGCGCCACGCAGGCATCGATCAAGGCCTGCAGCAGGCCCGTGCCAACACCCTTGCCCTGGAACGCGGCATCGACGTAGACCGAGTTCTCCACGGTCCACTGGTAGGCAACGCGGGTGCGGTAGGTGTTGGCGTAGGCATAGCCGGCGACCTGGCCGTCGATCTCGGCAACCAGGTAGGGGAAGCCGCGGTCGATGATGTCGCGCATGCGGCGCAGCATCTCGGACGCGTCCGGGATGTCGTACTCGTAGGTGTTGACGAAGTCGGTCACTTCCACCGCGTAGATCGCGGTGATCGCGGCGATGTCGGCCGGGCCGGCATCACGGATGAGGACGGCCATGCGCGGCTCCGGCTCAGTCGATGTAGCGCTTGAGCAGGTCACCGTACGCGTCGATGCGACGGTCGCGCAGGAACGGCCAGATGCGGCGCACGTGCTCGCTGCGCTGCAGGTCGACATCGCACAGCAGCACGGTGGCCTCGGTGCCGGCTTCGGCCAGGAACTCACCCTGCGGACCCAGCACGTGGCTGTTGCCCCAGAACTGGATGCCCGACGCGCCCAGCGGCGAGGCCTCGTGGCCGACGCGGTTGCAGCTCAGCACCGGCAGGCCGTTGGCCACGGCGTGGCCGCGGTGGCTCAGCACCCAGGCATCGCGCTGGCGGGTCTTCTCGTCCTGCACGTCGTCCGGGTCCCAGCCGATCGCGGTGGGGTAGAGCAGCAGCTCGGCACCGGCCAGCGCCATCAGGCGCGCCGCTTCCGGGTACCACTGGTCCCAGCACACCAGCACGCCAAGGCGACCGACCGAGGTATCGATCGGCTTGAAGCCGATGTCGCCCGGGGTGAAGTAGAACTTCTCGTAGAAGCCCGGATCGTCCGGGATGTGCATCTTGCGGTACTTGCCGAGCAGCGTACCGTCCTTCTCGAACACCACCGCGGTGTTGTGGTATAGGCCGGCAGCGCGGCGCTCGAACAGCGAGCCGACCAGCACCACGCCATGCTTCTTCGCCAGCGCACCCAGGCGCTCGGTGCTCGGGCCCGGAATCGGTTCGGCCAGGTCGAATTCGTCCACCGATTCGTGCTGGCAGAAGTACGGACCGTTATGCAGTTCCTGCAGCAGCACCAGTTTCGCGCCCTGCGCAGCCGCCTCGGCCACGCGTGCTTCGATCACCGCCAGGTTGGCGGCGGCATCACCGTGGTTGCGCTCCTGGATCAGGGCGACGGTAAGGGGGCTGCGCGAGTTCATGCGGGGCGTTCCTGCGGGGGAAAACCAGCATGTTAGCGCGGATGGACGGCGACGGCGTGTCGCGCGCTGAATGGGTGCTGGGTAGTGCCGGCCGCTGGCCGGCAATCCCGTGGATCCATCAGGCAGTGCAGGGTTGCCGGCCAGCGGCCGGCACTACCGTCATGCCTTCAGCAACCCTGCCGGCAGCTGCATGGTGATGCAGTGCAGGCTGCCGTTCTGCCAGATCAGCGAACGGCAGGGCACCTGCACGATCTCGCGGCCCGGGTGCGCCTGGGCCAGCACGTCGCGGGCCAGGTCGTCGGCCGGATCGCCGTAGGCCGGCATCAGCACTGCGCCATTGACGATCAGATAGTTCGCGTACGACGCAGCCAGGCGGCGGCCTTCGTCGATCACCGGCTGTGCCCACGGCAGCGGGAACAGGCGGTACGGCTGGCCATCCTTGGTACGCAGCGCCGCAAGCTCATTGCCCATCGCCTGCAGTTCGGCGTAGTGCGAGTCGCTCTCGTCGTCGCAGGCCTGGTAGACGATGCTGTCAGCCGAGGCGAAGCGGGCGAGGGTGTCGATATGCGCGTCGGTGTCGTCGCCTTCCAGATAACCGTGGTCCAGCCACAGTACGCGGTCCTGCTGCAGCCAATCGGCCAGGTCGGCGCTCAGGCTGGCGCGGTCGCGGTCCGGGTGGCGCTCGTGCAGGCACTTCCAGGTGGTCAGCAGGGTGCCTTCGCCGTCGGTTTCGATGCCGCCGCCTTCCAGTGCGAACGGAATGCTGCGCACCGGCGCATCGTTGAACACACCGGCCTGGTCGAGCACGCCCACCAGCTGGTCATCCAGGGTGGCGTCGAACTTGCCGCCCCAGCCGGTGAAGCGGAAATCCAGCAGCTGGAACCCGCCGTCGGCACGGCGCAGGGTGATCGGGCCGGAATCGCGCAGCCAGGTATCGTCGTAGGCCGCCGTGGTGAAGTGGACCTTGTCCATGTCGATGCGGTTGGAGCGCAGCCGCATCTCGGCGTAGGTCTCCACATCATCGTCGGCCACGCAGATCAGCACCGGCTGGAAGCGGGTGATGGCCGCGACCAGGGCGATGTAGGTCTCTTCCACCTGGCCCAGGCGGTCAGCCCAGTCGGTATCGGCGGTGGGCCAGGCAATCAGGACGCCGCTCTGGGCTTCCCACTCGGCAGGAAAACGAAGGGTCTGGTTCATGGTCTCGCTACACAGGCCCGCCCACGGCGGGTAAAGGGATCAACGGATCGGCGGTTTCGGGCCGATTTCGTTCGGGTCCGCCTGGTTGGCCACCACGTCGATCACCTTCTGCTTCTCGAAGTAGACGGTGAACTGCGGGTACACCCAGCGGTTGATGGTCGGCCATTGCCGCTTCTGCCCGCCACGCGGCTGCAGCTGCTCGCTCGGCGCGCCGAACTGCGCCTGCACCTGCTGCATGCTCTGGCCGCGCACGGGCAGGGCGCCGGCCGGCTTCTCGCGGGCACGGTCGACAAGCAGGGTATCGGCCAGCGCCGGCGTGGCGGCGGCCAGGGTGGCCATCACGGCCAGGGCGGACAGGTAACGCTTCATCTCGATCTACTCCCCAGTGGTCAAGAAAGGCGATTACAGCGAAAACGGCAGGAAAAAGCCGCATAAACAAAAAACCGCCCGAAGGCGGCTTTTTGCATCGGGTCGGCCCCGCGTAGGGCCAGCCGCAGCCGCGAAGGCTGTTGGGCTTAGCGCTGACGCGCCTTGAAACGCGGGTTCGACTTGCAGATGACGAAGATCTTGCCACGACGACGCACGACCTTGCAGTCACGGTGACGGGCCTTCGCCGACTTCAGGGAGGACAGGACTTTCATGGCATACCTCGGCGTAAACAGTAGTTGTTCGGGTGGAGCGTGGCCGCGATATGCGAAAGACAATCGGCAGTTGACGCTCGTTCAAGCCCGCCATTCTACCGGGCTTTTCCTCGTGGTTTCAAGTGGTTGCACAAAAGATCCCGCTGGGGGCGTCTGGCAGGGGCTAGAATGACCCCTTCACACGCTCTGGGAACCCCATGAATCCACTCGCTCCCGTCCTGACCATCGACGGCCCTTCAGGGGCTGGCAAGGGTACCATCAGCCGCATCATCGCGCGCCGGATGGGCTGGCATTACCTGGATTCGGGCGCGCTGTACCGCGCAGTGGGCGTGGCCGCGAGCTGGGCAGACATCGACACCTCCGACGCCTCGGCGCTGGTGCGCTGCACCTTCGACACCCATGTTCAGTTTGTTGAACAGGGTGAGTCGATGCGGGTCATGGTGAACGGCACCGATGCCACCGACGAGCTGCGCCTGGAGACCACCGGCGCACTGGCCTCGGCCATCGCCGCCATTCCCGAGGTCCGGGCCGCCCTGAAGGAGCGCCAGCGCGCATTCAGGGAGCTGCCCGGCCTGGTTGCCGACGGTCGCGACATGGGCACGGTGATCTTCAAGGACGCCCCCTACAAGGTCTTCCTGACCGCCAGTGCCGAGGAGCGCGCCGAGCGCCGGCATAAGCAGTTGAAAGACAAGGGGGTTTCTGTTAACTTTGATGACCTCCTGCGCGAGATCATGGCCCGCGACGCCCGTGATGCTCAGCGTACCGTGGCGCCCCTGAAGCCGGCAGACGATGCTGTCCTCATCGACACCACAGGCATCGGCATCGATGATGTCGTTGCCCGAGTGATGGATCTGCTTCCGGTTCCGGCTGCCTGATCCGTTCGCGCGGGAGCACTGCCAGCAGCATCGGTGGTGGTCGCGCATAGCAGTGCTGTACCAGCTCCGTCGCGCAATGATGCGTGGCGGTTTTCCTACTACACACGACCTGCGTTTCCGGGGTCGACCAACAGGCGGGCGGTCGCCATTCCCCTGAAGGGGACGCCACCGACCCATGTGTCCAACAGAGTAAATCTAATGACCGAATCATTTGCCGAACTGTTTGAAGCCAGCCAGGCCAACCTGGCCAAGCTGAAGCCGGGCGCCATCGTCAGCGGTACCGTTGTTGAAGTCCGCGGCGACGTCGTGGTGATCAACGCTGGCCTGAAGTCCGAAGGCATCGTGCCGATCGAACAGTTCCGTAACGACGCTGGCGAAATCGACGTCGCCGAAGGCGACATCGTCAAGGTCGCCCTCGACTCGATCGAGAACGGCTTCGGCGAAACCGTCCTGTCGCGCGAGAAGGCCAAGCGCGCGATGGTGTGGGACGAGCTGGAAGAAGCGTTGGAAAAGAACGAAACCATCACCGGCCGCATCAGCGGCAAGGTCAAGGGTGGTTTCACCGTGGACATCAAGGATGTCCGCGCCTTCCTGCCGGGTTCCCTGGTCGATGTGCGCCCGGTGCGCGATCCGGCCTACCTGGAAGGCAAGGAACTCGAGTTCAAGCTCATCAAGCTGGACCGCAAGCGTAACAACGTCGTGGTCTCGCGCCGCGCTGTCGTCGAAAGCGAGCACTCGGAAGAGCGCGAGCAGCTGATGGACAAGCTGCAGGAAGGCGCGATCCTGAAGGGTGTCGTCAAGAACCTGACCGATTACGGCGCGTTCGTGGACCTGGGCGGTATCGACGGCCTGCTGCACATCACCGACATGGCGTGGAAGCGCGTGCGTCACCCGTCGGAAGTCGTGAACGTCGGCGACGAGCTGGACGTCCGCGTGCTGAAGTTCGACCGCGAGCGCAACCGCGTTTCGCTGGGCCTGAAGCAGCTGGGCGAGGATCCGTGGGACAACATCGGCCGTCGTTACCCGGCCAACAGCCGCGTCTTCGGCAAGGTCTCCAACGTCACCGATTACGGTGCGTTCGTTGAGATCGAGCCGGGCGTCGAAGGCCTGGTGCACGTCTCCGAGATGGATTGGACCAACAAGAACGTCAACCCGTCCAAGGTTGTCCAGGTTGGTGATGAAGTCGAAGTGATGGTGCTGGACGTCGATGAAGAGCGTCGCCGTATCTCGCTGGGCATGAAGCAGGTTGCCGCCAATCCGTGGGAAACCTTCGCTGCCACCCACAAGAAGGGTGACAAGGTGTCGGGCCAGATCAAGTCGATCACCGACTTCGGCATCTTCATCGGCCTGGACGGCGGCATCGACGGCCTGGTCCACCTGTCCGACATCAGCTGGAACACCACCGGCGAAGACGTCGTTCGCAACTTCAAGAAGGGCGATACCCTGGACGCCGTCGTCCTGGCTGTCGATCCGGAGCGCGAGCGCATCTCCCTGGGCGTGAAGCAGCTGGAGCAGGATCCGTTCGGCCAGTACATGGCTGCCAATCCGAAGGGCTCCAAGGTTGAAGGCGTGGTGAAGGAAGTCGACGCCAAGGGCGCGATCATCGAGCTGGCTGACGGCATCGAAGGTTACGTCTCGGCTCGCGACATCGCCAACGAGCGCGTTGACGACGCCACCCAGCACCTGAAGGTCGGCGACAAGATCGAAGCCAAGTTCGTGGGCATGGACCGCAAGGGCCGTACCCTGCAGCTGTCGATCAAGGCCAAGGATGACGCGGAAATGCGCGAAGTGCTGGAGGAATACCAGTCCTCTTCGGCTTCGAGCGGCACCACCCAGCTGGGCGCGCTGCTGCGTGCACAGCTGAACGGCAACAAGTCCGAGTAATCGGCCTTACGCTGTTTGTTGTTTCCTGGACGGCCCGGGCTTCTGCCCGGGCCGTTTCAGGCTGAGATGCCCCTGATGTGAGCCGGTAATGACCAAATCCGAACTGATCGAAATCCTTGCGCGCCGCCAGGCGCACCTGAAGGCCGATGATGTCGATCTGGCGGTGAAGTCGTTGCTGGAAATGATGGGCGGTTCGCTGTCCGCCGGGGATCGCATCGAAATCCGTGGTTTTGGCAGCTTCTCGCTGCACTATCGTCCGCCGCGCCTGGGTCGCAACCCGAAGACCGGCGAATCGGTTGCCCTGCCGGGCAAGCACGTCCCCCATTTCAAGCCGGGCAAGGAACTGCGCGAGCGGGTCAGCAGTGTGCTGCCGCTGGACGCCGATCCGGCCTGAGCCTCCGTCGCGCCACCGCGTGCGAATCCAGCCGCGGGTCGGATAAGCTACGGACTCCTGCCACTGGAGCTGTCGCATGAAGGTCTTTCGTCTGCTGGTCCTGCTGGCGGTCCTGATCCTTGGGCTGATCATTGGTGCGGTCAACATGACCGCGATGTCGATCAACCTGCTGTTTACCCAGTTGAATACCTCTGTCGGCGTGGCGCTGATCGCGGCCCTGCTGATCGGTGTCATCGTCGGTGCCGGCCTGGTACTGGTGAGCGTGGTCATTCCGCTCTACGGTCAGCTGCGCCGTGCCAACAAGTCCGTGGCGGCAACGCCGGCTGCGGGTGTTTCCCCCCAATCTTTTGATGGACGCTGATCGAAGATGGATTTCGTCACCGAGTGGCTGTGGTTTTTCCTGTTCGTTCCGCTGGCCGCACTGGCCGGGTGGGTGATCGGCCGGCGTGGTGGCCAGCGCCACGGTGACAACCAGGTCAGCCGCCTGTCCAGCACCTACTTCCGTGGCCTGAACTACCTGCTCAACGAGCAGCCGGACAAGGCCATCGAACTGTTCCTGCACATCGCCGAGCTGGACAAGGAAACCTTCGAGACCCAGGTCGCGCTGGGCCACCTGTTCCGCCGCCGCGGTGAAGTCGACCGCGCCATCCGCCTGCACCAGGGGCTGGTCAACCGCCACGACCTGAGCGACGCGCAGCGCGTGCAGGCCCTGCTGGCGCTGGGCGAGGACTACATGAAGTCCGGCCTGCTGGACCGCGCAGAGACCGTGTTCACCGAGCTGGCACAGCTCGACCAGCGCGCCCCGCAGGCGCTCAAGCACCTGATCGGCATCTATCAGGCCGAGCGTGACTGGGAAAAGGCGATCGACAACGCCACCCGCTTCGAAGACGTCACCGGCGAGCCGATGGGCAAGCTGATCGGGCAGTTCGAATGCGAACTGGCTGAACGCTTCCGCGGTGCCGGCAAGCTGGAAGAGGCGAGGGCGGCGATCGCCCGCGCCTACCAGGCCGACGCCATGTCGGTGCGCGCCGGCATCATCGAAGGTCGCCTCGAGACGGATGCGGGCAACGCTGAAGCCGCGGTGCGTGCATTCGAACGTGCCGCGCGCAACGACCCCGAGTACCTGCCCGAGCTGCTGCCGGCGTTGATGGAAAACTATCGCAAGGTCGGCGACCTGGGCGGCGCACGTGCGTTCCTGTCGGAAATGACCGAACACTACCGTGGCATCGCCCCGGTGCTGGCCCTGACCCGGCTGATGGAAGAGCAGGAGGGCGTGGCTCCGGCCCGGGCCTACCTTGGCCGCCAGCTCAAGGATCGTCCGTCGGTGCGTGGCGAATCCGCGCTGATCGACCTGACCCTGGCCGAGGGCGCCGATTCCACTGCGACCCTGCATGACCTCAAGCACATCACCGACCAGCTGCTGGTGCGCAATCCCGCTTACCGCTGCACCCGTTGCGGGTTCGGTGCGCGCACCCACCATTGGCAGTGCCCGAGCTGCAAGGAATGGGGTACGGTCAAGCCACTGCTGAACTACGCGGTGCTCTGATCCATGCCGTGGCTCGTGATGGGCGCGCTGCTGGGGCTGGCCCTGCTGAGTGCGGGGCTGACCTGGGCGGCACGGGGTTATGCCCTGCGCCAGCAACTGATGGACCAGCCCGGCGAGCGTCGCAGCCATAGCGTGGCGACGCCGCGCGGTGGTGGTATCGCCATCGTCATCAGCCTGCTGGTCACCGCCGGTGCAGCGATGTGGGTCTGGCCTGAATCGACACCGAGCCTGCTGGTGGCCAGCCTGGGCCTGGTTCTGGTGGCGGGCATCGGCTGGTGGGACGACCACCGGCCGTTGCCGGCCATGCGCCGCCTACTGGTGCACTTCATTGCCGCCGCGCTGCTGGCCGCCCTGGTCAAGGTGCACGGTGGAAGCTGGTTGCTGGCCGGGCTGGTGCTGGTATTCACCGCCTCGTTGATCAACATCTGGAACTTCATGGATGGCATCAACGGTATTGCCGCCAGCCAGGCCATTGTTGTCGCACTGGGTCTGGCGCCGGTGCTGCCCTGGCCGTACTCGCTGGCGGCGGTGGCACTGGGCCTGGCCTGCCTGGGTTTTCTGCCATTCAATTTCCCGCGGGCCCGGATCTTCATGGGTGATGTCGGAAGTGGCGCGCTGGGCTATGCAGTCGCCGTCGTCCTGGCCATCGCTGCGGTGCGTACCGGCATCAACTGGATCCTGCTGCTGGTGCCGGCTTCGGCGTTCCTCGTGGACGCGGGCTTCACACTGGCGGCGCGCATCATTTCCGGACAACGCTGGATGGAACCCCATACCCAGCACGTCTACCAGCGGGCGGTGCAGGCAGGAGCCAGCCACGCCCAGGTGACAGGGATGTACTTTGCTTTGGGCCTGTTCAGTATTACAGTGCTTAATGTCTGCTCCAAGTTGCAGCCGAGGTGGGAGGCTGTCGTGGCGATCGCGTGGTTCAGTGCGCTGAGCGTCCTTTGGCTCTTCCTGCGCAATGGATTGCGTCACCGACAAGGAATTACCTGACTTATGGCTTCACCCTGGCGGGACAGAATCCTCGGCCTGATGCCGCGTTCGGCCATCGTCTGCCACGACCTGTTCATGGTCTGGGCATGCTGGCAGCTGCTCCATGCCGGGCGGTACTCGATCCTCCCCAACGCGCCCGCGCTTCCGCTCTGGAATGTCGACACCACGCTGGTGCTGCTGCTGCAGGGCCTGGTGTTCTGGCGCGTGGGCCTGTATCGCGGGCTGTGGCGTTTCGCCAGCGTCAGTGACCTGCTGAACATCTTCAAGGCCAGCTTCATCGGCCTGGTCGGCATCGTGCTGGTGCTGATGTGGAAGCGTTTTGACGGCGTGCCGATGTCGGTGCTGGTGATCTATCCGTTCGCGCTGTCGGCGCTGCTGGGCGCGCCGCGCCTGCTGTACCGGGCCTGGAAGGACTACCAGGCACTGCAGTCGGATTCGAGCGCGCGCCGCGTGCTGATCCTGGGTGCCGGGCAGGCCGCCGAGACCCTGGTCCGAGATCTGCGCCGTTCCGGCAACTTCGAGCCGGTTGGCCTGCTGGACGACGCACCGCACCTGCGCGGCGCCAAGCTGCAGGGCCTGCCGATCCTGGGCAGCCTGGATGATGCACCGTCGGTGGTCCGCGAGACTGCAGCCAAGTTGCTGGTGATCGCCATGCCCTCGCTGGATGCCGCGGGCATGCAGCGGGTGGTCGCCATCTGCGAAAGCACCGGCGTGCCATTCCGCACGGTGCCCAAGCTGAGCGACATCCTGCAAGGCCAGTCGCTGCCCGGCCAGCTGAAGGAAGTGGCGATCGAGGACCTGCTCGGCCGCAAGCCGATCACCCCGGACTGGAACCTGATCCGCGGCTGGTTGGGCGGGCGCACCGTGATGGTTACCGGTGCCGGCGGCTCGATCGGCTCGGAGCTGTGCCGCCAGTGTGCGCGCCACGGCGCCGGCCGCATCATCCTGCTGGAGATCAGCGAACTGCTGCTGCTGACCATTGAAGGTGAGCTGCGCCGCAGCTTCCCCGATATCGAGATCGAAGCAGTGCTGGGTGATTGTGGCGATCCTGCGGTGATCCGCCATGCGCTGTCGCTGCATCCGGTCGACACCGCGTTCCATGCTGCCGCTTACAAGCATGTGCCGGTGCTGGAGCGGCAGCTGCGCGAAGCCGTGCGCAACAACATCCTGGCGACCGAGAACGTGGCCCGTGCCTGCCTGGAGGCCTGCGTCGAGCATTTCGTGTTCATCTCCACCGACAAGGCGGTCGACCCGGTCAACGCGCTGGGTGCCAGCAAGCGCTACGCCGAGATGATCTGCCAGAGCCTGGACCAGAAGTCCACGCATACCCGTTTCGTTACCGTGCGCTTCGGCAATGTGCTGGCCTCGGCCGGCAGCGTGGTGCCGCTGTTCCGCGAGCAGATCCTGCGTGGTGGGCCGGTCACGGTCACCGACCCGGAAGTCAGCCGCTACTTCATGACCATCCCCGAGGCCTGCCAGTTGATCCTGCAGGCAGCGGCCTCGGCCTCGCACGGTGCGATCTATACGCTCGACATGGGCGAGCCGGTGCCGATCCGGCTGCTGGCCGAGCAGATGATCCGTCTGGCGGGCAAGCAGCCGTACAAGGATGTGCAGATCATCTACACCGGCCTGCGTCCGGGCGAGAAGCTGCACGAGACGCTTTTCTATTCGGATGAGGATTACCGCGCCACGGCGCATCCGAAGGTCCTTGAGGCCGGCGTGCGCATGTTCTCGCGCGATCTGGTGCTGGGCAACGTCCCGCGCCTGCGCGAGGCAGTCTGCAGCTACGACACCGAAACCATCAAGGAAGTCCTGTTCGCGACGATGCCCGAATTCTCGCCAATCGAACAGGATGCTTACATTTCATCCGCTAAAGTCGTGCCCTTTCCGGCACGCGAGGCCAACAGGCACCAATGAGCAAGCGAATTCGCAAAGCAGTTTTCCCGGTCGCAGGTCTGGGGACGCGTTTTTTGCCAGCAACCAAGACCGTGCCGAAGGAGATGTTGCCGATCATTGATCGGCCGCTGATCCAGTACGCGGTGGATGAAGCAATCGAGGCGGGCTGTGACACGCTGGTGTTCATCACCAACCGTTACAAGCATGCAGTCGCCGACTATTTCGACAAGGCCTACGAGCTGGAACAGAAGCTCGAGCGCGCGGGCAAGCAGGAGCAGCTGGAACTGATCCGTCACGTGCTGCCCAATGGCGTGCGCGCAATCTTCGTGACCCAGGCCGAGGCGCTGGGCCTGGGCCATGCGGTGCTGTGTGCCAAGGCCGTGATCGGTGACGAACCGTTTGCGGTGCTGCTGCCGGACGACCTGATCTGGAGCCGCGGCGAGGGTGCGCTGAAGCAGATGGCCGATCTCAACGAAGCCAGTGGCGCCAGCGTCATTGCTGTTGAGGATGTGCCGCACGACAAGACCGCCAGCTATGGCATCGTCGCGACCGAGGCCTTCGATGGTCGCAAGGGCCGCATCTCGCAGATCGTGGAGAAGCCGAAGCCGGAGGACGCACCGAGCGACCTGGCGGTGGTCGGCCGCTACGTGCTGAGCCCGAAGATCTTCGAGCTGCTGGAACAGACTGGCAGCGGCGCGGGTGGCGAGATCCAGCTGACCGATGCGATCGCGCAGCTGCTGAAGACCGAAGAGGTCGATGCCTACCGATTCGAGGGCACTCGTTTCGACTGCGGCACGCACCTGGGGCTGGTGGAGGCGACGATCCGCTTCGCGCTGGACAACCCGAAGCTGGCTGGCCCGGCGCGGGAGAAGCTGACGGCGATGTTGGCGGAATAAGGTTTATCAAGCGCTCCGTTCGCGCTTTGATTGATACGTGATGGGCGGGACGGGTGGGCCTTTGCAGGACACGCCGTAAACCCGTCCATGGGGGCTCGGTCGCCGCATCCATGCGGCGAACGGTCCTGCAAAGGCCCACCCGCCCCGCCTGTCATGTTTCCTGCGGGCGCGGACGGGAAGGGCGGAATCAAAGGCAGAAGCACAAGCAAAAAAGGCAGCCTATGGCTGCCTTTTTCGTTTCCAGAGCAGAGGCATCCACGCATGGCGTGGATCTACTGCCTTTGCTCATCCCTCCGCCGCGGGGAGGCTGGAAGGGCCGGGTTGGCAGGGCTGCCCGGGACCGTTGGCGCCATGGATGGCGCCATCGAGCCCCCATGGATGGGTTCACGGCGTGTCCCGGGCAGCCCTGCCAACCCGGCCCACGCCATGAAGCCCAACGAGGCAACGCTTTGAACCTTACAGCGCCTCGAAAATGCCCGCCGCGCCCATGCCGGTGCCGATGCACATCGTCACCATGCCGTACTTCTGCTGGCGACGACGCAGGCCGTGCAGCAGGGTGGCGGTACGGATCGCACCGGTCGCACCCAGCGGATGGCCCAGGGCGATCGCGCCGCCCAGCGGGTTGACCTTGCTCGGGTCCAGGCCGCAATCACGGATCACCGCCAACGACTGCGCGGCGAATGCTTCGTTCAGCTCGATCCAGTCCAGCTGGTCCTGGGTCAGGCCGGCCTGCTTCAGGGCCTTCGGGATCGCGGCGATCGGGCCGATGCCCATCACTTCCGGGCGCACGCCGGCCACCGAGAAGCTGACGAAACGGGCCAGCGGGGTCAGGCCGTAATCCTTGATCGCCTGCTCCGAGGCCAGCAGCACCGCACCTGCACCATCGCTCATCTGCGACGAGTTACCGGCGGTGACGGTGCCGCCGAACTGGCCGTTGCGGAACACCGGGCGCAGCTTGGCCAGGCCTTCAGCGGACGAATCCGGGCGCGGGCCTTCGTCTGTGTCGGCGATCTTGTTGCGGGTGATGATGCGCTGGCCATCGGCCAGGTCCGGCAGGTGCGAGACGATCTCGTACGGGCTGATCTCGTCCTTGAACTCGCCGTTCTGGATCGCGGCCATCGCCTTCTGGTGCGAGGCCAGGGCGAAGGCGTCCTGCTCTTCGCGCGAGACCTTCCACTCTTCGGCGACCTTCTCGGCGGTGATGCCCATGCCGTAGGCGATGGCCACGTGGTCGTTGTCGAACACGCTCGGTGCCATCGCGATCTTGTTGCCCATCATCGGCACCATCGACATCGACTCGGTGCCACCGGCCAGCATCAGGTCGGCGTTGCCCAGGCGGATCGCGTCGGCGGCCTGCGCGACGGCCTGCAGGCCGGAGGAGCAGAAGCGGTTCACGGTCTGTGCGGCGATGGTGTTCGGCAGGCCAGCCAGCAGCACGCCGATGCGCGCCACGTTCATGCCCTGCTCGGCTTCCGGCATGGCGCAGCCGATGATCGCGTCATCGATGCGGTTGACGTCCACGCCCGGGGCCTGCGCGACGACGCTGCGCAGCACGTGCGCAAGCATGTCGTCGGGGCGGGTGTTGCGGAACATGCCCTTGGGCGCCTTGCCGACCGGGGTGCGGGTGGCGGCGACGATGTAGGCGTCCTGGATTTGCTTGGTCATTGCAGTGATCTCTCGAATAGGTTTTGCCGGTGTGCCCACCAGGGTGGGCATCTACCAGAGGCAGTGGGATGCCGGCCGCAGCCGGCACCCGCCATCAATCAGTTACGCAGCGGCTTGCCGGTCTTCAGCATGTGCGCGATGCGGGCCTGGGTCTTTTCCTGCTGGGCCAGTTCGACGAAGTGCTTGCGCTCCAGGGTCAGCAGCCACTCTTCGTCCACCAGGGTGCCGCGGTCGACCTTGCCGCCGCACAGCACGGTGGCGATGCGCTCGGCGATCTCGTAGTCGTACGGGCTGATGAAGCGACCTTCCAGCATGTTGACCAGCATCATCTTGAAGGTGGCGATGCCCACGTCACCGGCGACCTGGATGCGGCGTGCCGGCAGCGGCGGGCGGTAACCGGCTTCGGCCAGGGCGCGGGCTTCAGCCTTGGCGATGTGCAGGGCCTCGTAGCTGTTGAACACCACCTTGTCGGTGCTGCGCAGCAGGCCCAGTTCCTTGGCGTTGACGGCCGAGTTGGACACCTTGGCCATCGCCACGGTCTCGAAGGTCTTCTTCAGTTCGGCGAACACGTCACCGCCCGGACCGGCTGCCTGCGAGGCACGCACGGCCAGTTCCTTCAGGCCGCCACCGGCCGGCAGCAGGCCGACGCCGGCCTCGACCAGGCCGATGTAGCTTTCCAGGAAGGCCACGGTCTTGGCGCTGTGCATCTGGAACTCGCAGCCGCCGCCCAGGGCCAGGCCGCGCACGGCAGCCACCACCGGCACCAGCGAGTACTTGATGCGCTGGCTGGTGCGCTGGAAGTTGGCGACCATCTCTTCGAACTGGTCGACCTTGCCGGCCTGCAGCAGGCCGAGCGCACCGGCCAGGTCGGCACCGGCGGAGAAGGGTTCCTTCTGCTGCCAGATCACCAGGCCCTGGAAATCCTTCTCGGCGCGGCTGACGCATTCCTGCAGGCCATCGAGCACCTGGTCGGACACGGTGTTCATCTTGGTCTTGAAGCTGACCACGGCGATGCCGTCGCCGTCGTGCCACATGCGCAGGCCGTCGTTCTCGAACACGGTCTCGCCCGGCGCGAACTTTTCGCCCAGCAGCGGATCCGGGAAGCGCTGGCGCTGGTACACCGGCAGCGACGAGCGCGGCAGCTTGGCGTTGCGCGAGGGGCTGTAGCTGCCTTCGGCGGCATGCACGCCGTCGCGGCCATCGAACACCCAGTCCGGCAGCGGCGCGTTGCTCATGCTCTTGCCGGCCACGATGTCATCGGCGATCCACTGCGCGACCTGCTTCCAGCCGGCGGCCTGCCAGGTTTCGAACGGGCCCAGCGACCAGCCGTAGCCCCAGCGGATGGCGAGGTCGACGTCGCGCGCGGTCTCGGCGATGTCGGCCAGGTGGTAGGCGCTGTAGTGGAACAGGTCGCGGAAGGTCGCCCACAGGAACTGCGCCTGCGGATGCTGGCTCTCGCGCAGCTTGGCGAACTTCTCGGCCGGGTTTTTGATCTTCAGGATCTCGACCACTTCCGGCGCGGCAGCGCGATCGGCCGGGCGGTAGTCCTGCTTCTCCAGGTCCAGCACCACGATGTCCTTGCCGACCTTGCGGAAGATGCCGGCGCCGGTCTTCTGGCCCAGTGCGCCCTTGGAAATCAGTGCATCCAGCCACTTCGGCGACTTGAAGAACTCATGCCACGGGTCGTTGGGCAGGGTGTCGCCCATGGTCTTGATGACGTGCGCCATGGTGTCCAGGCCGACCACGTCGGAAGTGCGGTAGGTAGCCGACTTCGGGCGGCCCACCAGCGGGCCGGTCAGGCCGTCCACTTCATCGAAGCCCAAGCCGAACTGCTGGGTGTGGTGGATGGTGGACAGGATCGAGAACACGCCGATGCGGTTGCCGATGAAGTTCGGGGTGTCCTTGGCGTACACCACGCCCTTGCCCAGGGTGGTGACCAGGAATGCTTCCAGGCCTTCCAGCACGGCGGCGTCGGTGGTGGTGGCCGGGATCAGCTCGGCCAGGTGCATGTAGCGCGGCGGGTTGAAGAAGTGCACGCCGCAGAAGCGGTGGCGCAGCTGCTCGGGCAGCACATCGGCCAGCTTGTTGATGCCCAGGCCCGAGGTGTTGGAGGCCAGCACCGCGTGGTCGGCCACGAACGGCGCGATCTTCTTGTACAGGTCCTGCTTCCAGTCCATGCGCTCGGCGATGGCCTCGATGATCAGGTCGCAGTCCTTCAGCTGCTCCAGGCCCGACTCGTAGTTGGCCGGGGTGATGGCTTCGGCCAGCGACTTGCTGGCCAGCGGCGCCGGGCTCAGCTTGCCCAGGTTGGCGATCGCCTTCAGCACGATGCCGTCGGCCGGACCTTCCTTGGCAGGCAGGTCGAACAGCACGGTGTCGACGCCAGCATTGGTGAGGTGGGCGGCGATCTGGGCACCCATGACGCCGGCACCCAGCACGGCGGCGCGGCGGACTAGCAGGGAATTGGACATGGTGTAGGGCCTTTGTTGGTCAGCAGTTACTGGGTGGAATCAAGGGAAGCGGGCAGGGCGCTGGCGCGTGCGGCGGCGCGGAACCCGGCTTCGGCGAAATGGATCAGTTCGTGGGCGGCATGGGCACGATGCGCCGCTTCGGTGACACCGGCGGGACGCTTGATCAGCCCGAAGTCGGCCATGGCATAGGTGAGCGAGCCGGCCAGGAAATCCAGGCGCCAGTACAGCTCTTCCTTGCTCAGGTCGGGCGCGCATTCGGCAATCGCCTTGCCGAACGCACGCAGCACGTGGCCGTAGTGGTCGGACAGGAACTTGCGCAGATTGTCGTTCTTCTCGGCGTAGGCGCGTGCGATCACGCGCACGAAGGCGCCGCCGTTCTGGCGGTCCTGGGCCAGTGCCAGCGCCGGCTCGACGAAGGCGGCCAGCACCGGGCGCAGTTCGCCGGGGTGTTCGCTGCGGGCGCGCTCGAGCTGCGACAGGCGGGCACCGGTCATCTCGTCCATGCGGCGGCGGAACACCTCGTTGACCAGGTTTTCCTTGGAACCGAAGTGGTAGTTGACCGCGGCGATGTTGACGTCGGCCTGGCTGGTCACCTGGCGCAGCGAGGTGCCGGCGAAGCCGTGCTGGGCGAACAGCTCCTCGGCGGCACCGAGGATCCGGTCCTTGGTCGAGAAGTGGGCGGGTTTGGCCATCGGCGGGCAGACCTTAATCAAACGATTGTTTGATACTAGAACCAGACGGTGGCGTATGGCATTTTGCAGTGCAGCAAAACCGGCCGGGCGGTTACAGGGGATTCAGTAGTGCCAGCCCATGGCTGGCAACCCCCAATCCTGAATGGGAGCCCCGGGACCGCAAACGCCGGGCATCAGGCCTGCCAGCCATGGGCTGGCACTACTGAGTGGGATCTCTTACAATTCGCCTACGTTTATCAGGCTAAGCCCGCGTCCCGACGCGGGTTTTTTTCATGTTACCCTTCGGGCCATCAGCGGCCCGATTCCATTGGAGACATCCCATGGCGCTGGAGCGCACCCTTTCGATCATCAAGCCGGACGCCGTTGCCAAGAACGTCATCGGCGAAATCTACGCCCGCTTCGAGAAGGCCGGCCTGAAGGTCGTGGCCGCCAAGTACAAGCAGCTGTCGCGCCGTGAAGCCGAAGGCTTCTACGCCGTGCACCGCGAGCGTCCGTTCTTCAACGCGCTGGTCGAGTTCATGATCTCCGGCCCGGTGATGATCCAGGCCCTGGAAGGCGAGAACGCCGTCCTGGCCCACCGCGACCTGCTGGGCGCCACCAACCCGAAGGAAGCCGCTGCGGGCACCATCCGCGCCGACTTCGCCGAATCCATCGATGCCAATGCCGCCCACGGCTCGGACTCGGTCGAGAATGCCGCGATTGAAATCGCCTACTTCTTCGCCGCCACCGAAGTCGTCTCGCGCTGAGAGTAATGCCGTGAACGAGGTCGTACAGTCCCCCGCCATCCAGCCGCTGCCGAAGTCGGCACCCACGGCTGGCAAGCAGAACCTGCTCGACCTCGATCGCGCGGGCCTGGAGAAGTTCTTCGTCGAGGTTCTCGGCGAGAAGAAGTTCCGTGCCCATCAGGTGATGAAGTGGATCCACCATCGCTACGTCACCGATTTCGATGAAATGACCGACCTCGGCAAGGTCCTGCGCGCCAAGCTGCAGGCCCATGCCGAGGTGCTGGTTCCGAACATCGTGTTCGACAAGCCCTCCGCCGACGGCACCCACAAGTGGCTGCTGGCGATGGGCGTGGATGGCAAGAACGCCATCGAGACCGTGTACATCCCGGACAAGACCCGCGGCACGCTGTGCGTGTCCTCGCAGGTTGGTTGCGGCCTGAACTGCACGTTCTGCTCCACCGCCACCCAGGGCTTCAACCGCAACCTGACCACCGCCGAGATCATCGGCCAGGTGTGGGTTGCCGCACGCCACCTGGGCAACGTGCCGCACCAGATGCGCCGCCTCACCAACGTGGTGATGATGGGCATGGGCGAGCCGCTGATGAATTTCGACAACGTCGTGCGCGCCATGAGCGTGATGCGCGACGACCTGGGCTACGGCCTGGCCAACAAGCGCGTGACCCTGTCGACCTCCGGCCTGGTGCCGCAGATCGATCGCCTGTCCACCGAGAGCGACGTGTCGCTGGCGGTGTCGCTGCATGCGCCGAACGACGCGCTGCGCGAGACGCTGGTGCCGCTCAACAAGAAGTACCCGATCGCTGAGCTGATGGCCTCGTGCGCACGCTACCTGCGCGCCAACAAGCGCCGCGAATCGGTCACCTTCGAATACACCCTGATGAAGGGCATCAACGACAAGCCCGAGCATGCCCGCGAGCTGGCCCGCCTGATGCGCCAGTTCGACAACGCGGTGCAGGCCAAGGATTCGGGCAAGGTCAACCTGATTCCCTTCAACCCGTTCCCGGGCACCCGCTACGAGCGTTCGGAAGAAGCGCACATCCGTGCCTTCCAGAAGATCCTGCTCGACAGCAACGTGCTGACCATGGTCCGCCGTACCCGTGGCGACGACATCGACGCCGCCTGTGGCCAGCTCAAGGGCCAGGTGATGGACCGCACCCGCCGCCAGGCGGAGTTCAACAAGACGCTGCAGGCGGGGAAGGGGAGCGATGCCGCGGCCTGACCGCCTCTGGCTGGTTCTGTTCGCAGGCGTGCTGGCCATTGCGGTCGGCGGCTGCAAATCCCATCCCAAGGCCAAGCTTGGCCCGAGCGAGGCGCCGGTCTACTCCGTCCGTGATCCGGAAGGGGTGCGACAGCAGGTGCGTTGGCAGGAGTTGCTGACCTTGGCCGGCCGCGACATCCAGGGCGGTAATCTCGATGCTGCCGAGCGCAAGGCGCGCGAAGCCCAGAAGCTGGTGCCGACGGCCCCCGACGGCCTGGTCCTGCTTGCGGGCATCGACGAGCGTCGCGGTCGCAGCCAGCAGGCCGGCGAGAACTTCCGCAAGGCTGCCGAGCTTGCGCCGCAACGCGGCGACGTGCTCAACAACTATGGTGCCTGGCTCTGCCAGCAGGGTCAGGCGGCCGAATCGCTGATCTGGTTCGATCGTGCCCAGCGGGCGCCGGGCAATCCCGCCGTAGCCGAAGCACAGGCCAACGCCGGCAGCTGTGCGCTGGATGCAGGCCAGTTCGAACGTGCCGGGCGCGACCTGCGCGCGGCGCTGGCGACACTGCCCGGCAACCCGGTCGCATTGGAGGCCATGGCCCAGCTCAGCTTCCGCCAGGGCCGCTACATGGAGGCCCGGGCCTTCGCCGAACGTAGGATTGCGGCTGCACCCGCAACGCGTTCCGTGTTACAACTTGCGTCTCAAATCGAAGCGCGGCTGGGGGATAGGGCGGCATCTGACCGCTATCTCCAGCGGATTCGACAGGAATTTCCGCAGGAAGCGGGCTCCTAACTCCAGGGTTGATGCATTGTGATTGATGACCAGACTGTGAGCGCTCTCGAGACTGCGGCCGGCTGCGGCACCCGCCTGCGCCAGGCCCGTGAAGCGGCCGGACTGACCCTTGAGGATGTCGGCTCGCGCCTGCGCATGCCGGTCCAGGTGGTCAAGTCGCTGGAAGAAGAGCAGTGGCAGAAGCTGGGGGCGCCTGTATTCGTGCGCGGCCAGCTGCGCAGCTACGCGCGCCTGCTTGATGTCGATGTGAGCCAGCTGCTCGAGCAGGCACAGGTGGGGCCGGTAGTGCCGCCCACCCTGGTCAGCCATACCCATACCCCGCGTGCGCGCCGCATTGCCGAGAATCTCGGCCGGCGCGTGCTGTACGTCGGCATCACCGCCGTGCTGGCCGTGCCGGTGTGGTTCGCCACCCGCGGCCATTTCGATGGCAGTGCCACGCCGTCGCCGAACACCGCCTCGCTGGACGCGATCCCGGCCGCTGTGCCGGTGGCCCCCTCCGCTGCGGGTGTCGAGCCGGCAGCCCCGGTTGAAGTCGCCAGTGCCCCGGCCAGCAAGCCGGCCGCAACCCCGTATGTCGCTTCGCTGTCGCCGGTGCCGCGTTCGGCACCCACTGCGCCCGTTTCCGCCAATACGCTGGAGATGCAGTTCAGTGGCGACAGCTGGGTCGATATCGGTGGTCCGGACGGCGCCACCGTCGAAAAGGCGCTGATCAAATCCGGCGAGAGCCGCAGCTTCACGCCGGGCCAGGTGACCCGGGTGACCCTGGGCAACGCCTCGGCGGTCCAGGTTCAGCAGAACGGCGCTATCGTCGATCTGACCCCCTACCAGCGAGCCAACGTGGCACGCTTTCAGGTATCCTCTGAAGGCTCCGTAGTCCCGGTTTCGCACTGAGGCGCGGTTTCACCACCTTCGATTAAACCCAATGGTCCCTCCCGATGGGCGGGGCGAGAGTACGCATGGCGATCGACGATCTGCTCGACGAGCACGAACAAAGTGAACGCGTCCGCAGCTGGCTGCGGAAGAATGGCGCCAGCATCCTCGGTGGCGTAGCCATCGCGATCGGTGCCATTGCCGGCTGGCAGTGGTACCAGAAGGATCAGGGCGGCAAGCTGGCCTCGGCCAACGTGGAGTACCAGAAGGCGCTGGTCGGTCTTCAGCAGAACAAGCTCGACGACGCTGCCAAGGCAGTGAAGGCGCTCGAAGCCGGCCCGTCCAGCATCTACGGCGACCTCGCGGCGCTGCAGCTGGCCAAGGCCCAGGTCGATGCCGGCAAGAACGAAGAAGCGCTGGCCACCCTGCGCGCCGTGAAGGTCGAAGGTGACCTGCAGCGCGTGGTCGACCAGCGTGTGGCCCGCCTGCTGGTGGCCACCGGCAAGAGCGACGAGGCGATCAAGCTGCTGGGCAGCGCCACCGACAGCAGCAGCCTGGAAATCCATGGCGATGCGCTGCTGGCGCAGGGCAAGCGCGATGATGCCCGCGCACAGTACGAGAAGGCGCTGAAGTCGCTGGACGTGGCAGCGCCGCAGCGGCGCCTGCTGGAAACCAAGGTTATGGATGCCGGCGGCACGGTCGCCGCCCCTGCGGAGTCGGTTTGATGAGTCAGAAGGTCATGATCACCCGCGTCGCCACCGTGCTCCTGATGGGCATGGCCCTGACCGGCTGCAGCACCGTCAAGGGCTGGTTCGCCGGCAAGGACGCGGCAGCGAAGAAGGCCCAGGAGCCGGCTGAGCTGGTCAAGTTCGAGCCGAGCGTGAAGGTCAACAAGGCCTGGTCGGTCAACCTCGGCAAGGGCGAGCGCCGCATCGGCGTGCGCCAGGGCCCGGCGGTGGCCAATGGCCACGTGTTTGCCGCGGCGATCACCGGTGGCGTGCACGCCATCGACCTGCAGACCGGCAAGAAGGTCTGGACCTGGGAGCCGCAGAAGGAAAAGAAGAAGCCGAAGCTGCGCCTGTCCGGCGGCCCGGGTGTCGGTGAGAACCTGGTCGTGATTGGCACGCTCGATGGCCAGGTCATCGCCCTGGACATCAATGACGGCAGCGAGAAGTGGCGCGCCCGTGTTCCGGGTGAAGTCATTGCCGCGCCGGCCGTGGCCCAGGGCCTGGTGTTCGTGCGCAGCAACGACGGCCGCGTCACCGCCTTCGATGCCGGCAATGGCACCCAGAAGTGGTTCAATCCGAGCGAACTGCCGGCGCTGACCGTGCGCGGCAACGCACCGGTGGTCACCGGTCCGGGCGTGCTGTTCATCGGCAAGGACGAGGGCGCGGTTGCCGCGCTGGCCATGCAGGATGGGCGTACCCTGTGGGAACAGAACCTTGGCAACGGCGAAGGCCGTACCGAGCTGGACCGCATGGCCGACGTCGACGGTGCTCCGGTGCTGGAGGGCAACACTCTCTTCGTGAGCAGCTTCAAGAACCAGACCATGGCCATCGAAGGCCCGACCGGTCGCCCGCTGTGGGCGCGTGACCATGGCGGTGCAGGTGGCGTGGCGGTGTCGTCGGGCAATGTGTTCGTCACCGACAACAAGGGTGGCGTGTTCGGCCTGGACAAGGCGACCGGTGCTGCCATGTGGTCGCAGACCGAGCTGGCGCGTCGTTCGCTGACCGGCCCGGCGCTGCACGGTGATTACGTGGTCGTCGGCGACTACAAGGGATACGTGCACTGGTTGAAGACCTCCGATGGTGCGATGGCGGCACGGGCGAAGAGCGGCGGTGACGCCCTGCTGGCCCAGCCGGTCGTCGTCGACGGGGTGCTGCTGGTGCAGAACGTGGATGGCAAGCTGACCGCCTTCCGGTTGGCAAATTAAAAATTGGAGTAATCGCGATGCTGCCTTTGGTCGCCCTGGTTGGACGGCCGAATGTCGGCAAGTCGACTATTTTCAATGCGCTTACGCGCACCCGCGACGCGCTGGTCCATGACCAGCCCGGCGTCACCCGTGACCGCAACTACGGCGTCTGCCGCCTCGACGAGGACAACCATTTCCTCGTCGTGGATACCGGCGGTATCGCCGGTGAGGACGAAGGCCTGGCGGGCGCCACCACGCGCCAGGCCCGGGCTGCCGCGGCTGAGGCCGATCTGATCCTGTTCGTCGTCGACGCCCGCGAGGGCACCTCGGCGCTGGACGACGAGATCCTGGCCTGGCTGCGCAAGCTGTCGCGCCCGACGCTGCTGCTGATCAACAAGATCGACGGCACCGACGAGGACAGCGTGCGTTCGGAGTTCGCCCGTTACGGCTTCGGCGAGATGCTGACCGTCTCGGCCGCGCATCGCCAGGGTCTGGACGACCTGCTGGACGAAGTGATCCAGCGCCTGCCGGAAGAAGGCAGCGGCGAAGAGCTGGACAACGACCCGAACCGCATCCGCATCGCCTTCGTCGGCCGCCCGAACGTGGGCAAGTCGACTCTGGTCAACCGCATCCTCGGCGAGGAGCGCATGATCGCCTCCGACGTGCCGGGCACCACCCGCGACTCGATCGCCGTGGACCTGGAGCGCGACGGCCGCGAGTACCGCCTGATCGATACCGCCGGCCTGCGCCGCCGTTCGCGCGTGGACGAGGTCGTCGAGAAGTTCTCGGTGGTCAAGACCATGCAGTCGATCGAGCAGTGCCAGGTGGCCGTGCTGATGCTGGACGCCACCGAAGGCGTGACCGACCAGGACGCCACCGTGCTCGGTGCCGTGCTCGATGCCGGCCGCGCGCTGGTCATTGCCATCAACAAGTGGGATGGCCTGACCGAGTACCAGCGCGAGCAGGCCGAAGCCATGCTGTCGCTGAAGTTGGGCTTCGTGCCGTGGGCCGAATCGGTCCGCATCTCGGCCAAGCACGGTTCGGGCCTGCGCGAGCTGTTCCGTGCGGTGCACCGGGCGCACGAATCGGCGAACAAGACCTTCACCACCAGCGAAGTGAACAAGGCGCTGGAAGTGGCTTACGAGACCAATCCGCCGCCGACCATCCGCGGCCACGTCTCCAAGCTGCGCTACGTGCACCCGGCCGGCGCAAACCCGCCGACCTTCATCGTGCACGGCACGCGCCTGAAGGAGCTGCAGGAATCGTACAAGCGCTACCTGGAGAACTTCTTCCGCAAGCGTTTCAAGCTGATCGGTACGCCGGTGAGCTTCATCTTCCGCGAGGGTACCAACCCGTACGAGGGCAAGAAGAACGTCCTCACCGAGCGGCAGGTCAAGGCCAAGCGGCGCTTGATGAAGCACGTCAAGGGCAAGTGATTCACGAGAAGGCGGCCGCAGGGCCGCCTTTTTCGTTCGCGCTCCCACCGGTAGTGCCGGCTGCTGGCCGGCAACCTCGTGTCGTGTGACGCGTTCATGGCCATGCCGGCCAGCGGCCGGCACTACCCGATGTTTGCAGATATCGGTCAAGGCGGCCTGCCGTCACGTGCGCGATAATGCCGCCATGAGCATCCAAGAGCTTTCTCCCGAACAGGCGCGCGAGCGCCTGGCCCATGGCGCGGTGCTGATCGATGTGCGGGAGGCGCACGAACGGGCCGGCGGGATGGCCGAGGGCGCGCGCGGCGTGGCCAAGGACGAGCTGCAGGCCGACCCGGCCGCGCATCTGCCGCGGCACGACCAGGAGATCCTGCTGATCTGCCAGAGCGGCAAGCGTTCGGTCGACGCCGCGCAGTTCCTGCTGGAGGCAGGCTACACCCACGTCGCTTCCGTGACGGGCGGTACCGTGGCCTGGCGCGAGCAATCGCTGCCGCTGGTGCAGCCGCTGGCCAGCGCCGCCGACCGCGATTTCTACGACCGTTATTCGCGGCACCTGCTGCTGCCGCAGGTGGGTGAAGCGGGCCAGCGCCGCCTGCAGCAGTCGCGCGTGCTGGTGCTGGGCGCGGGCGGCCTGGGTGCGCCAGCCGGCTTCTATCTTGCCGCCGCCGGGGTAGGGCACCTGCGCTTTGCCGACCATGATCGGGTGGAGCGCAGCAACCTGCACCGGCAGATCGTGCATACCGAAGCCAGCGTCGGCCAGCTCAAGGTCGATTCGGCGCGCGAGCGGCTGTTGGCGCTGAACCCGTCGATCGAGGTTGAGGCGGTGCCCGAGCGGGTCACCTCTGACAACGTGGATGCGCTGCTGGAGGGCGTGGACGTGGTGCTGGATGGCTCGGACAACTTCCCGCTGCGCTACCTGCTCAACGACGCCTGCATCAAGCACGCCACGCCGCTGGTGTACGCCGCCATCGAGCGCTTCGATGGCCAGGTAAGCGTGTTTGACGCCGGCCGCCAGCGTGGCGTGGCGCCGTGCTACCGCTGCCTGTTCCCGGAACCGCCGCCGCCGGAGTTCGCGCCGAATTGTTCCGAGGCCGGTGTGCTGGGCGTGCTGCCTGGCCTGGCCGGCGTGCTGCAGGCCACCGAGGTGCTGAAGCTGCTGCTGGGCATCGGTGAGCCGCTGGTGGGGCGGCTGCTGCGCTTCGATGCGCTGGGCATGCGCTTCCGCGAGACCGGCATCGGGCCGGACCCGTACTGCCCGGTGTGTGCGCCGGGCGTCCCGTTCCCCGGGTATATCGATTACGCCGCGTTTTGTCGGGGTGGGTGAACCCGGCCGGGGATTCATCCACGCATGGCGTGGATCTACCCATGCTTCGGTAGATCCACGCCATGCGTGGATGGATGTGTCGGGTTTCGGGATGATGCCGGGGTCACTCTCTGCATCGTTCCACCCCCAAGACAATCCGGCGCAACATGCGTGCTATTGCCGTCATCGGCATTGCTCTATTGTTGAACCCGATTCTGGATCTTGGGGAAAACACCGCATGGCGGTAGAAGCAGCGACCAGCGAGCTGGTCAAGGTCGTCGCCCTGTTGGGCGCGGCGGTGGTGATGGTGCCTTTGTTCCGCCGGGCCGGCCTGGGCTCGGTGCTGGGCTACTTCGCCGCTGGCCTGGCGATCGGACCGTTCGGGCTGGGCTGGTTCTCCGACCCCCAGGCCATCCTGCATACCGCCGAGCTCGGCGTGGTGATGTTCCTGTTCGTGATCGGCCTGGAAATGCGGCCCTCGCACCTGTGGAGCCTGCGCAAGGAAATCTTCGGGCTGGGTACCCTACAGATCGTCACCTGTGCGCTGGTGCTGACCAGCATCGCCAAGCTGTTCGGCCTGCCGTGGCAGGTGGCCTTCATCGGCGCCACCGGCTTCGTGCTGACCTCCACCGCGGTGGTGATGCAGCTGCTGGCCGAGCGCGGCGATATCGCGCTGCCATCGGGGCAGAAGATCGTTTCGATCCTGCTGTTCGAAGACCTGTTGATCGTGCCGTTGCTGGCGCTGGTGGCCTGGATGGGCCCGAGCGCGGGAAGCGCCGATGGCGAGGGTTCGCGCTGGCTGTCGGTGGCGATCGGCGTCGGCGCCATCGTCGGCCTGGTGCTGGTCGGCCGCTTCCTGCTCAACCCGCTGTTCCGCCTGCTGGCCGAATCGAAGGCGCGCGAGGTGATGACCGCCGCCGCGCTGCTGGTGGTGCTGGGTGCGGCGCTGCTGATGCAGCTGTCGGGCCTGTCGATGGCGATGGGGGCGTTCCTGGCTGGCGTGCTATTGAGCGAATCCACCTTCCGCCACCAGATCGAAGCGGACATCGAACCGTTCCGCGGCATCCTGCTCGGCCTGTTCTTCCTCAGCGTGGGCATGGCGCTGGATCTGAGCGTGGTGGCCGCGCACTGGCAGCTGATCCTCGGGCTGGTGCTGGCGCTGATGGCAGCCAAGGCGCTGTGCATCTACGTGGTGGCGCGCATCATGGGCAGCGACCACGCACAGGCACTGGACCGTGGCGTGCTGATGGCGCAGGGCGGCGAGTTCGCCTTCGTGCTGTTCTCTGCCGCCGCATCGGCGGGCGTGATCGATCTGGAGATCAATGCCAACTTCACCGCCGTGGTGGTGCTGTCGATGGCGCTGACCCCGCTGGTGGTGCTGGTCTACAAGCGCGTGGCGCCGAAGCCGACGGTGAACATGGATGGTGTGGACGAAGCCGATGGCCTGTCCGGCAGCGTGCTGCTGATCGGCTTCGGTCGTTTCGGCCAGGTCGCCAGCCAGTCGCTGCTGGCGCGCGACGTGGACGTGACCATCATCGACAACGATGTGGAGATGATCCAGAGCGCGGCGCGCTTCGGTTTCAAGATCTATTACGGTGATGGCACCCGCCTGGATGTGCTGCATGCTTCGGGCGCCGCGACCGCGCGTGCGATTGCGGTGTGCGTGGACAAGGCCGAGGCCGCCGACCGCATCGTCGAACTGGTGGCGCACGAGTTCCCGCAGGCCAAGCTGATGGTGCGCTCGTTCGACCGCGAACATTCGCTGCGGCTGATCCATGCCGGTGTCGATTTCCAGATCCGTGAAACGTTTGAATCGGCGGTGTTGTTTGGCCAGGCCGCGCTGGTGGAGCTGGGTGCGGATGAGGACGACGCGGTGGAGATCGCCGAGCAGATCCGCCGCCGCGATGCCGAGCGCTTCGAGCTGGAGATTGCCGGTGGTGGTTTGAATGCCGGCGCCCGGATGATCTACGGCAACAGCCCGCAGGGCGTACCGACGCCGACGCCGTTCACCGCGCCGAAGCGGGAGAGCAAGACGCTGAACCCGCAGGATGTGCCGGAAGAGGAAGAATAAAGCCCGGTAGTGCCGGCCGCTGGCCGGCAACCTCAGCGCACCATCCGTTGGTAGTGCCGGCCGCTGGCCGGCAGACACGGAAACGTTCCGACGTCATCGGGTTGCCGGCCAGCGGCCGGCACTACCGGTGCGCGGTGTCGGCGCGCGGCGGTGGGCGAGGGGGCCTGAATCAGGGACAATAGCGTCCCCGCCGCCCCACGCCCGCTCCCGATGACCGATTCCGCCTCCCCGCTTCCTGCCCGCATCCTCGATGGCCGCCGTATCGCCGAGGACCTGCTCGACAGCCTGAAGGTGCGCGTCGACGCCCGCGTGGCCGCTGGCGGCAGCCGCCCGGGCCTGGCCGTGGTGCTGGTGGGTGGCGACCCGGCCTCGACCGTGTACGTGCGCAACAAGCGCCGTGCCGCCGAGAAGGTCGGCATCGAAGCGCATGACTACGATCTACCGGCCGGTACCACCGAAGCCGAGCTGCTCGACCTGATCGACCAGCTCAACGCCGACCCGAAGATCAACGGCATCCTGATCCAGCTGCCGCTGCCGGGCATCCCGGACGCGCGCCGGCTGATCCAGCGCATCGACCCGCGCAAGGACGTGGACGGTTTCCACCCGGAAAACGTCGGCCACCTGGCCCTGCGCGAGTTCGGCCTGCGCCCGTGCACCCCGCGCGGCATCACCACGCTGCTGGGGCACACCGACCAGCCGGTGCGCGGCCGCAACGCCACCATCGTGGGCGTGAGCAACCATGTCGGCCGCCCGATGGGCCTGGAACTGCTGATTGCCGGTTGCACCGTGACCAGTTGCCACAAGTTCACCCCCAAGGACGTGCTGGAGCAGGCCGTGCGCAATGCCGACATCCTGGTGGTGGCGGTGGGCCGCCCGGGCATCGTGCCGGGTGAATGGGTGAAGCCGGGCGCGGTGGTGATTGACGTCGGTATCAACCGGTTGGACGACGGCCGGTTGGTGGGCGACGTCGGGTTTGAAGCGGCTGCCCAGCGGGCGAGCTGGATCACCCCCGTGCCGGGTGGCGTGGGCCCGATGACTGTGGCCACGTTGATGCAGAACACGTTGGAAGCGGCGGAAGCGCTGAGCTGACCCCAGTTGGAGCTGTCTGCTGTTGGTGGGTGCCGACCGTTGGTCGGCACAATGCCGGGGCAGGCCGATGACCCGCTCCTGGTAGGTGCCAACCTTGGTTGGCACACATCCATCGGGGCCATAGCCTCATCTGGGGCACCTGTGCCGGACGGATTGTGCCAACCAAGGTTGGCACCTACCAAAGGCGCTCCAGGACTGGCCCGAGTGATCCTCTTAAGGTGGGTGCCGACCGTTGGTCGGCACAATGCAGGAGCACAGATGTCTGAAGGGTAGTGCGGACCAACGGTCCGCACCCACCAACGGCAGGCCGATGACTCGCTCCTGGTAGGTGCCAACCTTGGTTGGCACACATCCATCGGGACCATCGGCCCATCTGGGGTCCAGGTGCCGGACGGCCCGTGCCAACCAAGGTTGGCACCTACCAAAGGCGGTATGCCGCCGGCCCGGATGGCCCCCTGAACCAATCACCGCCCGCGCGACACTGCGTCGCATCTACCCCCTGCCACACGGCGCGAAAACAGGGTAAAATGTCGCGCTTCCCCACATCTCGGGTATGCCGATGCTGCGCATCCAGGCTGAAGCACTCACTTACGACGACGTCTCGCTCGTCCCCGCCCACTCGACCATCCTGCCCAAGGACGTCAACCTCGAAACGCGGTTGACTCGCGACCTGAAGCTGAAGCTTCCGATCCTGTCCGCAGCCATGGATACCGTCACCGAAGCCCGCCTGGCCATCGCCATGGCCCAGCTCGGCGGCATGGGCATCATCCACAAGAATCTCAGCCTGGAACAGCAGGCCGCGGAAGTGGCCAAGGTCAAGAAGTTCGAGGCCGGTGTCATCCGCGACCCGATCACCGTTGGCCCGGAAACCACCATCCGCGATGTGCTGGCCCTGACCCAGGCGCACAACATCTCCGGCGTGCCGGTGGTGGGCAGCGACGGCCTGCTGGCCGGCATCGTGACCCACCGCGATATGCGCTTTGAAACCGAGCTGGACGATCCGGTCCGCCACATCATGACCAAGAAGGATCGCCTGATCACGGTCAAGGAAGGCGCCGCGTCTGACGAAGTGCTGCAGCTGCTGCACCGCAACCGCATCGAAAAGGTGCTGGTGGTCAATGATTCGTTCGAACTGCGTGGCCTGATCACCGTCAAGGACATCCAGAAGAACACCGACTTCCCGAACGCTGCCAAGGACCTGTCGACCCGCCTGCTGGTCGGCGCTGCCGTCGGCGTGGGTGGCGATACCGATCGCCGCGTGGAAGCGCTGGTCGCCGCCGGCGTGGACGTGATCGTGGTCGATACCGCGCACGGCCACTCGCAGGGCGTGCTGGACCGCGTCAGCTGGGTCAAGAAGAACTTCCCGAACGTGCAGGTCATCGGTGGCAACATCTGCACCGGCGAAGCCGCACTGGCGCTGCTGGACAGCGGCGCGGACGCGGTCAAGGTCGGCATCGGCCCGGGCTCGATCTGCACCACCCGCGTCGTCGCCGGTGTCGGCGTGCCGCAGGTCACTGCAATCGACCTGGTGGCCGAAGCCCTGCAGGACCGCATCCCGCTGATCGCCGACGGTGGCATCCGCTACTCGGGCGACATCGGCAAGGCGCTGGCCGCCGGTGCATCGACCATCATGGTCGGTGGCCTGCTGGCCGGTACCGAGGAATCGCCGGGCGAGACCGAGCTGTACCAGGGCCGTTCGTACAAGAGCTACCGCGGCATGGGTTCGCTGGCTGCCATGGAGAAGGGGTCGAAGGACCGCTACTTCCAGGACGCCGCCACCGCCGACAAGCTGGTGCCGGAAGGCATCGAAGGCCGCGTGCCGTACCGCGGCCCGGTGGGCGGCATCATCCACCAGCTGATGGGCGGCCTGCGCGCCACCATGGGCTACGTGGGCTGCGCCACCATCGAAGACATGCGCAGCAAGCCCAAGTTCGTGAAGATCAGCGGCGCCGGCCAGCGTGAGAGCCACGTCCACGACGTGACGATCACCAAAGAGCCGCCGAACTACCGCGCCTGATGCGGGCCGAGCAAAGAGGAACGGGGAAGCACTTCCCGTTCCTCTTTCTCCATCTGCCGCCGTAAATCTGATTTCGTTTTCCCTACTGCATTGCCGGGGCGCCATGACCAACATCCATAACGACAAGATCCTCATCCTCGATTTCGGCGCGCAGTACACGCAGCTGATCGCCCGCCGCATCCGCGAGCTGGGCGTCTACTGCGAAATCTGGGCGTGGGACCACAACCCGGCCGAGATCGCGGCGTTCGGTGCCAAGGGCATCATCCTGTCCGGTGGCCCGGAATCGACCACGCTGCCGGGTGCGCCGGCCGCGCCGCAGGAAGTGTTCGACAGCGGCCTGCCGATCTTCGGCATCTGCTACGGCATGCAGACCCTGGCTGCCCAGCTGGGCGGTGCTACCGAAGCCGCTGACCAGCGCGAATTCGGCCACGCCGAAGTGAACGTGATCAACCCCGATGCACTGTTCAAGGGCCTGAGCGACCACGGCGGCGAGCCGAAGCTGAATGTCTGGATGAGCCACGGCGACCACGTCTCCGTTGCACCGCCGGGCTTCGCCATCACCGCCACCACCAACCGCATTCCGGTGGCGGCCATGGCCAACGAAGAAAAGCGCTGGTACGGCGTGCAGTTCCACCCGGAAGTGACCCACACCCTGCAGGGCCAGGCGCTGCTGCGCCGCTTCGTGGTGGACGTGTGCGGCTGCCAGACCCTGTGGACCGCCGCCAACATCATCGACGACCAGATCGCCCGCGTGCGCGAACAGGTGGGCGATGACGAAGTGATCCTGGGCCTGTCCGGCGGCGTTGATTCGTCCGTGGTGGCCGCGCTGCTGCACAAGGCCATCGGCGAGAAGCTGACCTGCGTGTTCGTGGATACCGGCCTGCTGCGCTGGCAGGAAGGCGACCAGGTGATGGCGATGTTTGCCGAGCACATGGGCGTGAAGGTGGTGCGCGTGAACGCCGCCGACCGCTACTTCGCCGCGCTGGAAGGCGTGAGCGACCCGGAAGCCAAGCGCAAGATCATCGGTAACCTGTTCGTTGAGATCTTCGATGAAGAGTCGAACAAGCTGAAGAACGCCAAGTGGCTGGCGCAGGGCACCATCTACCCGGACGTGATCGAGTCGGCCGGCAGCAAGACCGGCAAGGCGCATGTGATCAAGAGCCACCACAACGTGGGCGGCCTGCCGGAGCACATGAAGCTGGGCCTGGTGGAGCCGCTGCGCGAGCTGTTCAAGGACGAAGTGCGCCGCCTGGGCGTTGAGCTGGGCCTGCCGCGCACCATGGTCTACCGCCATCCGTTCCCGGGCCCGGGACTGGGCGTGCGTATCCTGGGCGAAGTGAAGCGCGAATACGCCGAACTGCTGGCCAAGGCCGATGCCATCTTCATTGATGAGCTGCGCAAGGCAGATCTGTACGACAAGACCAGCCAGGCGTTTGCCGTATTCCTGCCGGTGAAGTCGGTGGGCGTGGTGGGCGACGCGCGGGCCTATGAGTGGGTGATTGCGCTGCGGGCGGTGGAGACGATTGACTTCATGACCGCGCACTGGGCGCATCTGCCGTATGAGTTCCTGGGTACGGTGAGCAACCGGATCATCAATGAGTTGCGGGGGGTGTCGCGGGTTGTCTATGACATCTCGGGAAAGCCGCCGGCTACTATTGAGTGGGAATGAGTTTCTAGGAAATTTTGCAAAGATTTTGGGCGCCTCGGCGCCCTTTTCTTTGTCTTGGTTCGCTATTACGAACTGCTGTCGGCCCCTTTGGGGTGTGGGGCATATCACTCATGGTGAAGATCATCTTGTGGCACAATCGCAAGTCCGGTTCAGTTTGAGGTTGGCATGGGTTATCGCGACAGAACTTACGTGATATTCGATGGTGACAAGGATATGTGGGCTTATGCATATATGCTGGGTTGGGTAAAAAACGAGCGAATGGATTTTGATTTTCTTGACGCACATTCAATTAGGCCGATTGGGGGTGCCGCCAGCGAGGTATATGTGAAGCGGGTGCTTCGTGAAAGGTTGTCGGCTACCAAGCAGGCGATTGTTCTCGTGGGTGAAAGTACCAAGAATCTGTATAGATACGTTAGGTGGGAAATAGAGTCCTGCTTGGATTTGGAAATACCCATCGTTGTTGTTAATTTAAATGGTGGGCGCTCGCTTGATGTTGATCGGTGTCCTCCTATTTTGCGTGGCACATGCAGTATTCATGTGCCTTTTAAGGCGAAAGCAATCGAGCTTGCTCTTGACGATTTTTGCGACGCATTCCAAGTCTACCGTAATCGTCAAATGACCGACTTGTACTTCTATCCCGAAGAATATAGGCGAATTGGATTGTGAGAGATGCAGAATTTCCGTCTATTTATAGAGCTGCTGATTCTGCTTCGGCGGAGTCGCAGAGGCATTTCTTTCTTGCGCTGGGTTTGAACTACATATTTCTTATACTTGCCGCCACTTTGTCTGTGGCAAACATAAAGAGTCAAGTTTTTGCGGTGGTTCAGGTTATTCCTTTGCTTGCGACGCTTGCAATTACAATATATCTTGGAAGTAGGCAGCCTCAGAGAAATTGGTATGGTGCGCGCGCTCTCGCGGAGTCGGTAAAGACTGTATCTTGGCGGTTCATGATGCAAGCGGCACCTTTCGATGGTGACTTGGTGCGTGCCGAGAGGAAATTTAAAGAGCATCTGTCTGGGATAATATCATCGAATAAGAAAATATCGGAAATGTCACTGGATTGCTTTGGTGGGGCTCTATTGACCGATAAGATGCGCGAAGTTAGGTGTTTGAATCTTGGAGAGCGTCTATCATTTTATTTGAGGGCGCGAGTTGATGATCAGCACTCATGGTACGTATCCAAGGCTGGTGTAAATAGAAAGCTCTCGCGCAGATGGTTTTTTGTGTTGGTAACGGTTAATTGCTTGGCTCTGCTTTTTGCTTTGGGGAAGGTTCTTAGTCCGCAAGGTGATTACTGGCCGGCCGATGTTCTTGTTGCGGTCGCGGGTGCAGTGATGGCGTGGATGCAAAGCAAGAGATTTCAAGAGCTGTCGGCCGCGTATACGCTGACAGCTCACGAAATTGGACTGCTGCGTATTGGGATTGAGGGCATTGATTCCGAGAGGGATTTCTCAAGATTTGTTGGTGACGCCGAGAACGCTTTTTCTCGTGAACATACTCAATGGCAAGCCAGGCTTGACGTTGCATAGATTTTATAGAAATTCATAATTTTGGTCGGTGGGGTGGATTCCATTCATCCTATAAAGGGGGCGAGATGTCAGAGGCGGTTGCGGTCGGGGATGCTCTTTTAGAGCGGGCGGGAAATCCGTTTGTATTTATTAGTCACGATACTCGTGATGCAGAGCTTGCTGAGGCTTTCAGCAATTTGCTTAAAAGTGTAAGTGCTGGGGTTCTGAAGTCGTTTAGGACCTCGGATCGAAGGGGTAGCCAGGGAATCGAATATGGCGTTGAGTGGTATCCGGAGATAATAAAAAATATTCAAGCAGCTTCTGATGTCGTGTGTCTTCTGACTGAGAGAAGTGTTGATCGCCCGTGGATACTTTTCGAGGCCGGCATGGCAAAGGGCAAGCTAGATACACCCATCCTAGGGGTTGCGCTTGGAATCGAGCTGAAGTCTGTTTCAAGCGGTCCCTTTGCTCAGTTTCAGAATTGCGCAGATGATGAAGAGTCTCTGACGAAGTTAGTGTTTCAATTGGTGAATAGAATTCCTGGGTCTGAGCCTGATCGAGAAACCATAAAATTTCAAGTCGGAAAATTCAGGGCCGCTGTGAATGGAATAATTGGAAGAATTGGAGCTTCGCCTCTATCGGAGAAGAAGAAAGCAGTTGTCGAAGCTGATAACTCCTCAGCAAAGCTATTTGAGGAGATCAAAGTGATGTTTCAGGATCTTCCAATGCGGATGTCACTTGGTGATGTGGAAAGCTACGGTCGGCCGCAGAGTTTTCGCCACTTCTCAGAAGATGTCGATCAGATGTACAGGCAGGGAAGCTATTCAATAGGTATTCGTATTGCTCTTGCTACCTACAGAAACTCGCTTCCCTGGCTCTACGACGAAGGTTGTGCATTGATAAAAACCCTTGAGGGCTCGAGCTCACTGGTCGCAAAGAAGAGATCCTTGGCAAATTTTGAGGGTGTTCTCAAGTCGAGTATGCGAAGTCTGCATTTTGAGAGGTCATTCAGAGGGGACAAGAAGGAGTACATGTCCGTAGTCCGAGAGTTTCCTGCGATGCTCATCCATGGTCTGAGGGAAATTGGGGGGGTGTAACCGCCAAGGTCATAGAACCAGGCGGTGGGACGGTGGCCGAACTGAGCTCTCATTCGGGCCTGACTTCCCGGCAAGCCCACTCAACCAACCCTCGGCACGCCAGGAACAACCCATCCACAACCCCCTCATCCAAATGCCGCTCCGGCTCCGCTGCCACCCGGCAGCGGTCCGCCGCGTGCAGCAGCTCCAGTACCGTCAACGCTCCCACCATCGCGCGCTCGCTTCTGGCCAGGCTCACACGTCGGCCGGGTGACACATCGGTTTCCGGCCAAGGATGCCCATCTGCACCTTCGCAGCCGCGCATGCGCTTGAGGATGCCGAGGAGGTAGTTCAGGTCGGGCAGGGGAGTGTCGTCGTTGATGGGTTCAACAACGGTGTACGAAGAGAAGGTGTCGGATTCGTTCATGGCGTCGGCTTCCGTGGCTGTGCTTAACAGCGCCACCGCGAAGAGGGTGGCGGACGATGCGTGGCTGCAAACCGGGACGAAGCAACGAATGACCGGTGGGTCCGAAGACCCCCACGCACCGCCCGCCAGATAGGCCGACGGATTGCCCGCCGGCACCGGTTAAGGACGGTGCCGACGGGCAAGCGTAAACAACAGTCGTTGCTCATCGCGGGTTTGCAGACCCGGAGCCACCCGTTGTCGGTGGCACGTCATGGTGTTTACGCCGCCGCTTCGAATGCCAATAGAAATTCGCGAAGGAATCGCGGAACTCGAGAGCGAGGAACTATTGTTGCATGCGCCATTCGTGCAGCAGGCGACACCGCCAGACGTATTCGTGCAGCTGCTCTGTTGATTGCGATTCGAAACGACGCAATCGCCCGCGCCTCAAGCGAATAGCGCGACGGCCTTCTTTGCAACAGTTCTTAGTTCGCCTCGGCAGGCAACGGTGCCCGACCAGTCTCACGCCCCGCAAATCGGTTCAAACACGACACCGCTAGCGAGCATCCCAGCCTCAACCACCACCATCCCCAACCACCGTCGCATTCCCCACCAGCAACTCAATCATTGCCCGCGCCGCCGCCGATTGCCTCCGATGCGGCGCATAGATCACCGAGAATGGCCTTGACCGGCCCCGCAGCTGCGGCAGCACCTCCACCAACTGCCCACGCCGCAGTCGCTCCCGCACGATGAACTCGTAGCTCTGGCAGATGCCGATGCCCTGTTCGGCCAGCGACACCACGCCCAGCACATCGTCGGAGGTCTCGATGGACGAACGCGGCAGCCAGTCCACATCGCGTCCGTCGTCGCGGAAGATCCACGGCGCAAGTCGCCCGGTGCGCGGCATCACGAAGGGCAGGCACATGTGCTGCTCCAGATCCTCCAGCGTCTGCGGCGTGCCGCGGCGCCGCAGGTAGTCCGGTGCGGCCACCAGCACCAGCGGTGCGTCTTCCAGCTTTCGCGCGACCAGCCCGCTGTCCGGCAGCTGGCCCAGGCGGATGGCCAGGTCGAAGCCCTCGGCCACCAGGTCCACGTTGCGGTTGGTGATGTTCAGTTCCACCTGCACCTGCGGGTACTGCTGCGCAAAGCGCGCCAGCACGGGCGGCAGCCGGTAGTGGCCATAGGTGGTGGGCACGCTCAGGCGCACGCGGCCGGCCAGCGCACCGTCCTGGGCCAGTACGTCGCGCTCGGCGTCGTCCAGCAGGCCGAAGGCAGTGCGCACCTGTTCCAGATAGAGCCGCCCGGCGTCGGTCAGGCCCACGCGGCGGGTGGTCCGCTGCAGCAGCTGCCGGCCCAGCCGCGCTTCCAGACGGGTGACCGCGCGGCTCAGCACCGAGGGCGTGGTGGACAGCGCCACCGCGCCGGCCGTGAACGAGCCGTGCTCGACCACCGCCAGGAACACCTCCACATCGCCCAGGTAGTCGAACTTGCGGCTCATTTGGCTCTCCGGGGAACAGATGTTTTGCGATGGGGCCAATTTATCGCCGCTGGGGCGATGAATAAAGTGGCCGCCATTCCCCGATAGGAGTTCCCCATGAACCTGATGACCCGGCTGGCCGCAGCGCTGGCCCTGACCCTGGCCGCGACCGGCGCGCATGCCGCCAACGTGCTGGTGGTGCTGTCCGACGAAAACCACCTGGACCTGAAGGACGGCAAGGTGCTGTCCACCGGCTTCTATCTCAACGAGTTGATGCAGCCGGTCAAGCTGCTGCTGGACGCGGGCCACGAGGTGACCTTCGCCACGCCGCAGGGGCGGGCGCCGACGGTGGATGCATCCTCGGTGACGCCGGCGTACTTCGGCAACGATGCCGCGCAGCTGACGCTGCACAAGGAGCTGCTGGAGAAGCTGGCGCTGACCTCGCCGACGGCCTCGCCGGTGGTCAGCCTGGCGCGCATCGAGCAGCAGGGGTACGCGCGTTTCGATGCGGTCTACATTCCCGGTGGCCACGCGCCCATGCAGGACCTGCTGAAGAGCCCGGCGCTGGGCCGCTTGCTGGCCGACTTCCACCAGCGCAACAAGACCACCGCACTGGTCTGCCACGGGCCGATCGCGCTGCTGTCCACGTTGCCGGATGCGGCGGGGTTCGTGGCGAAGCTGGAAGCCGGTGCGACGCCGGCCACGCCGAAGTGGATCTACAGAGGCTACCAGATGACGGTGATCAGTAACCAGGAAGAAGAACAGGCCAAGCCGCTGCTGGGTGGCGGTGAGATGAAGTTCTACCCGCAGACGGCGCTGCAGCGGGCGGGGGCGACGTTCAGCAGCAACACCACGCCGTGGACCGGGCATGTGGTGGTGGACCGCGAGTTGATTACCGGGCAGAACCCGGCTTCGGCGCTGGAGGTGGGGCAGCGGTTGGTGGAGCGGTTGAAGTAGGGTGGGTTCTGCATCGCGTGCGGTGCCGTGGCACCATGGCGGACTGGCTTCGTCCTTCTGGACGGGGCCGGTTTTCCAGGGAAGCCCTTCACTACGACATGCGAACGTCCATCCGCTTCATTCTCTCCGCCCTCTGCCTGACCTTGCTGTCTGGCTGCGTCAGTGGGCCGGACTACCACCATTCCAGTCGCGAGATTACCGGCGCGTTCGTGGCCGACGACGGCAAGCTGTACCTGCTGCCGCGCTTTGAAGAGCCAATGCGCTTCAATGCCGCGCCGTTCCGTGATTACCGCGCCCTGATGGACAGCCCGCTGCGCGAGGCCGTGGTCTGCGCGCAGCTGTACTTCCGTGAGGACTGGCGCGTGCCGGCCGACAGGAGCAAGGTGCATGGCAGCTACGCGCTGCTGCTGCGGCCGGAGCAGGTGACGCCGGAACAGGCGACGCAGTTCAAGCTGGAGCGGTTGGAGATCAGCCCACGGGTGGCCAAGGCGATCGATCGGTTGACGCGCCGGCCGTACATCCTTGAAGCCCGTAGTCGCTACGAGCTGGCGGCCAACCCGGACTGCAATCTTTCCAAGCAGGGCGGCAGCTACTACAGCGCGCTGTTCGAGAGTGATGGCGAGCGGGTGAAGCTGCCGGATGCTGCTGCGCTGGCCGCGAAGGCGAAGCTGCCGCAGTCGATTACCGCGCGGGCTGAGCGGATTCGGCCGGACGATACGGACAAGCCGGGGGTTGGGACGGCGGCCGGGAAGGTGCTGGGCGCGGCGTTGATTCCTGTGGCGGTTCCGGTGTTTGTGTTGAGCCTGCCGTTCCTGGGGCCGGATCATTGGAAGTGATGGGGCGTTGAGAGAGAGCATCCGTGCGTGGCATGGATCTACCTCTGGTCAGCTGTCAGGTGGAGGCGATTACGCCTCTACTTCAACCGCCTGTTCGACGGCTGCCTGTCGCTGCAGTCGGGCTGCGAAATAGGCGGCAACTTGTGGATCTGTCGCGTAGACGTAGCAGCCCTTCATCCCTCGGGTCATCAAGGTGCGGTAGGTGTTCTTGATGATGGTGTCCGCAAGTTCGGCGGCATGGGCGGGATGGGACTTTGAGAGCTTCACGTACCCCAACATGGTCTTGTCGTGCCGAGCGCGCGCGCGTGGCACTGTCTTGAGGGCGCCGTTTTCCATGACGAGGTCCGGTCCGATGATTACCCCGATGTAGTCGACTTCCAGCCCCTGGCTGGTGTGGATGCAACCCACCTGGTCAATCGAGTCTGGGGAGACGATCCAAGGGATTTCAGCGTCGTTGAGGTTCCATTGCCGCTGATAGCTGCCGATGACAATATCCATCTCCTTATCGTTCTTCTTGCTTTTCCACGGCCAACAGTAGCCGGCTACGACGCGTGCACGGTTGGCGGTGTTCTTTGCTTCGATGGCGGCATGAAGCGCGGATGGGTCGTTGAAAATCTGGAAGTCGTAACTGATCTCGTCCAGCGTGGTGTTTGCGGTTGGGCGGATATGAAGCACGTCATCCAGCCATGCCAGATAGCCGTCCGAGCCTGCACAGCGGAACTGCGAAGACAGCGCGTATTCCTCTACGGTGGCACCACGGGCGACCGCAAATTCCCGAATGGCTTCCTTGGTGCCAATATCCTTGAGCGTGACCCGTTGGTCTTCATCAATGAAGAACACACTGCACCGGGCGGCATTGATCAGCTCCATGATCTGGTTATTGCCCTCGTTTCCGTAGAATCCGCCTTGCTCGGTAAGCCGGTGCGCTTCATCGACGATCAGAGCGTCAAAGTCGTTCTGAGGGGAATCGATGAACTGGCCGGAGCCGTCAAGAAGCTGGTGCAGATGTGCGTTGTCTTTTGATTTTCCGAGCGAGCGACTGTAGACCGCGCGTGGTGCGGCATTCTTCGAGACGTACCTGACGTTCAGGCCATTACGCAGCGTGGCAAGAAGATTCACGGCGACGACTGACTTGCCTGTGCCCGGACCGCCCTCAACGATGATGACACGAGGTTTTCCGTCAGCATGTGCTTGCGTGCATGCTGCCTTGGCGGCTTCGAACACGTGTTTCTGCTCGTCAAGCAAGGTAAAAGCGCTGTTTTCCGATAGCAGCCGATACACTTCGTCGGCGAGCACCTTGGAGGGACGGATGCGGCCGCTGTCCAGTTCGGCCAACACCGGGAGGCCATTGCCCTTGCTTGTGTATCGACTAATGAAGCTACGCATCCTCTCAAGTTCAGGCGTGCCCTTGAGGAAGAGTGGGGCGCGCTGGATGTAGGGCTGATAGTGCGGTGAGTTGATGACGCCATCTGGCTCGTACTCGTGCAAGTAGGCGCAAGGGTGCAGTTGGAGCCGTCCTTCATGGACGGCCTCGTTGAAGCCTTCCAGGAACGCTGCATAGGACCAGGCCTGATAGCTTGGATGGACGCGCAGGTTCCCGGCGTGCAACTCGATCATGGCGTCGCGACTGGACGGTTTGACGGCTGACCACTGCTTGAGTTCTACGATGATGACGTGTGGCGAACCATCTTCGGCATGCCCGGTCAGGACAACATCGATGCGCTTTCGCGATTGCGGAAGAATGAACTCCACTGCTACGCCGATGTCACCGGGGATGGAAGGGTCGTTCAGCGCACGCGCGACGTATCCCAGTGAGGCGCGCCAGGATTTTACTTCGGAATCGCTGACCTTGGTGTTGGTCGCTGCCTTGTAGCTGGCGAGGATGACCTGGTCGATCTCCTGATCGTTGCACTGACGAAGGAAGGTGTCCTTGTCTGCCTGATAGACGATCATGGCTGCACCAGCTTGTTGTACTTGGTGCTGACGCCACGCGAGAGGTCGACCGGGTACTTGGCGGCATTCATGGCCAGCTTGCTGCTGACGGCTTCATTCAGGTCGATGCCGAGCACGTCCGACAGCCGGATGAGGTACAGGGCTACATCGGCGATCTCATCGCGCACCGCCTTGGCGGTGGCTTCAGAGGACGCTGCCTTGAAGGAGTCGGCCTCCGTCATCCACTGGAATATTTCGTTCAGCTCTCCAACTTCACCAGAGAGGGCCATGACAAGGTTCTTGGGGGAGTGGAACTGCGCCCAATCACGGACTTCGGCAAATTCCTTGAGCGCTTGGGCAGCGCCCTGAACCTCGACAAGAGGGTGTTCCATGGCATGGCCTTATACGACACGATTTGGCCAATTCTACCCATCCCGACGGGGCGTAAGCGACATTTCGCTCTTGATATCCAGGCAAGCAGCAAGGGCGCCGATGGGCGCCCTTGTGGGTGGTGCGATCAGGCGACGGTTGGCCGCCGAGGTGTCAACCTTGGCACCTCTGCCTACCACCAGCTACACAGCTGGCCCGCCAATTCTCCCAGGCCTTGGCATCGATGCCGGCCTTCAATGCGATGCCTTGCAGCTCCGCCCAGCTCTTCGGCGACGGCGCGGCCAGCAGCCCGCGCATGAAGGCCTGCATCTTCGCTTCGCCCACTTGCTTCTCCAGCGAGAGCAACAGCAAGGGCGCATAGACGTAACGATACATCTCGCCCAGATCCGATTTGCCGTCGATGGCATCAATCGCGGGCAGCGGCTTGTCCTGCGTGTCGATGGCCGACTGCAGTCGCGCGATGTAGCGATCCGCCGCGGCATCGCCACTGATCTCGCGCAGCGCCTTGATCGACAGGAATTCGGCGCTGGATTCCAGCAGCACCCAGAAGTAGGGGCCCTGCGGACGGTTCAGCGTACCGAAGTAGTAGTGGCCCATTTCGTGCGCGACGTACTGCACGCGCCGCTCTGCCTTCTCGCCACCGGCCAGCAGCGAGTCGGCCACGTTGCCGATGCTGCCGCTCATGGCGATGGTGGGCCAGGTGGCAAAGCCCCACTCGCTGCCTTCGCGGTCGCGCTCGATCTGGTTGAGCGTGACCATGCGCAGGAAAGTGGGGCGGTCGGCCAGCGGTACGCCCATGTAGCGGCCGTGCACGTCGGCTACCTTCTGCACGGTGCTGGATAGTGCATCGACCTTGGCCGTGGGCAGGGTCTCATTGAGGATGGTGACCTGCGCGGTACGGGTGATCGGGCCGCTGCCACCGAACAGCAGGATCGGCCGCGCGTTGTCGCTGCGGAATCGCCCCTGCGCGCTTTCGATGGCCGGGCTGCCGTTGAGATACAGGAAGCGGCAGCCGGCGCAATCCACCTGCAGGTCGTAGCGGCTTTCGCTGCTGCGCACGCGCGCCATGGGGTCGAACGCCTGCGGCAACCATGCGGACTGTTCGGTGAAACGGGCGCTGTCGCCGTTGAAGGCCATCATGCCTTTGAAGTCGCCCAGGGCGTCGTGCTTCGGGTACAGCGGAAACGCGCCCACGTACTGCACGCAGAGCGTGGCGGCGGGCTCGGCCAGGGTGTAGACACGCGCCTCGCCGTCCACGCTCGGGTCGTACCAGCCATCGAACCCTACCGGCTTGCCGTCACCGTCGGTGACCCGCGCGACGTTCAGGCCGGCGTTGAGCACGAAGTGGGCTTGGGCGTTGGCGGGGGAATTGGATGCGCATACATCGCCATCTACGCGGCCGGTCGCGATATCCACCCGCACGCTGCCGGTGGTGAGCGGCGTGGCTGGCTGCGCGGGCAGGGCAGCCTGGCTGATGGCGGGGGAGAGCAGTGCGGCGACAACGGCGGGCAGCAGGGCCTTGCAGGGGTTCATCGAGCCATCCTTGGGTGGATTGCGTTGACTATAGGGCCAACAGCGATGGGTGCAGAGAGGCTTCAGGTCATCCGGCCTTGTGGGGCTGGCGGGATGCCCTGGCGTGGTGCAGGCATAATGCCAACGGGACGAAAGGATGCCCGCGAACAGGAAGGTCGCCTGCGCCATGACGGACATGCCAACCCAGCTCACGACCGACTTCGATGCGGTGCTCGACCGTGGTGACATTGCCGAGGCGCGGCGGCTGTTGGCCCCGCAGCTTGCACGCGGGTGTGCCGAAGCGTTGTTTCTCTCTTCTTCGATGCCTGCAGGGGAGGACGACGTACATGCCGATGCGGACAGCTTCGCAACCCTCAAGCAGGCGGCGGAGAAGGGCTATATCCCCGCGATCTACGCGGTAGGGCTGTGCCTGCTGACGGGTGACGGCGTTGAGCAGGACGTCACGCGGGCGGCCGCGCATTTTGAGCGGGCATCGAAGGCCGGCTATCCGTCTGCCATGTACGAGTTTGGGCTGGCGTTGTTCCATGGCAACGGTGTCGCCAGGGATGTGCCGCGTGCGGTGTCCCTGATCCGCGCTTCGGCGCAGGCTGGGGATGAGTACGCCAGGGAGTTTCTGCAGGCGCATTCATTGGACGTGGGCATGTAGGAGGTTGGGCGGCGGCAGGCGACGTTACACTGGCCATCTACCCCCGACGGAAGCTCGCGCATGTTCTCTGGAAAGGTTGCGGTGGTTACCGGCTCCACCAGCGGTATCGGTCTTGGCATCGCCACGGCGCTGGCGCGGCAGGGGGCCGATATCGTGCTGAATGGCTTCGGCGATGCGGCGGAGATCGAGCGCATCCGTACCGGACTGGAAGCCGAGTTCGGGGTGCGCGTGGCGCATGACGGCGCCGACCTGTCCATGGGCGAGGCGGTGCGCGGTCTGATCGCCCAAGCCGTCGCGACGATGGGTCGCATCGACATCCTGGTGAACAACGCGGGCATCCAGCACACAGCATCGATCGAGGAATTTCCTGTCGAGAAGTGGGATGCGATCCTGGCGCTGAATCTCTCGGCGGTGTTCCATGCAACGGCGGCGGCCTTGCCCCACATGAAACAGCAGGGCGCCGGCCGCATCATCAACATCGCATCAGTGCACGGGTTGGTGGGCTCGGTGAACAAGTCGGCCTATGTGGCGGCCAAGCATGGTGTGGTGGGGTTCACCAAGGTGACCGCGCTGGAGAATGCGGGCACTGGCAGCACCGCCAATGCGATCTGCCCGGGCTGGGTGCGGACGGCGCTGGTCGAGCAGCAGATCACCGCGTTGGCCGAGCGCGAAGGCACGGACCAGGAGACCGCCGCGCGTGCGCTGCTGGCTGAGAAGCAGCCGTCGTTGCAGTTTGTGACGCCCGAGCAGCTGGGCGAGATGGTGGTGTTCCTGGCCTCGGACGCGGCGGCGCAGATTACCGGCACGGCGCTGCCGGTGGATGGGGGCTGGACGGCGCGCTAGCTGGCTGGCTGCGCCTTACGCTGCAGCATCGGCAGTGCCACCAGCGTGGCGAGGAGGGTGAACAGCACCAGCGACGAGCCGACCGTGCCGAAGCCCAGGCCGCCCTTTTCCAGCGGTTTGGTGAGCAGGTCGCCGAAGGTGGCGCCGAACGGGCGGGTGAGCACGAAGGCGATCCAGAACAGGACGACCTGGTTGATGCCCTTGATGCGGCTGGCCAGTGCGGTGAGCGCGATGAGGCTGCCGATCAGCAGTGCGCCGCCGGTGAAGCCCAGCCCGGAATCGTCGGCCAGGAAGTCGCCCAGCGCGGTGCCGAGCGTGTTGGAGAACAGCACGGCGGTCCAGTAGAAGCCTTCGGCGCGGCGCGATGCGATGTTGCTGACCGAGATGGACTTTTCCGATAACCGCCAGGCCAGCAGCACCAGCGCCAGGCAGCCGGCCAGCAGGCTGGCACCGGTGGCGTAGCCCAGGCCGAGGGTGCGGTCGAGCAGGTCGGACATGGTGGTGCCTGCGGTGCTGGTGGCCAGCACCACCGACCAGAACAGCACCGGGTGGAAGCGCCGTGCAGACAGCTGGAGGGCCAACAAGCCGGCAAAGATCGCCAGCAGGATGGCCGAGCTGGCCACGTAGCCCAGGTTGAGCGTCATCGACAGCAGGTCGCCGGCGGTCTCGCCGAGGGTGGTGGCGGCGATCTTCATCACCCAGAAGCCGAGGGTGACCGCCGCCACTTTGCTGTGCAGGGACTCTGCGTCTGAAGCACTCATCGAACGTCGCCAGGGTTGCCTGTGGGCGATGCTGTGGCGGCGGGCGTCGTAACGTGGTCGGAACCGGGTTTGGTGAGGGTGAGCGTTGGGCGTGGCGTTCAGCCCGCGCTGGTCAGCCGATATGATAGGCAATCGTGTAAGCGATTCATCCGCACAGAATCACCGCTTCAGGAGTCAAGGATGTCCGACGTATCGCTAAGGTCCAGCATAATTGTTGCAGTTGTCTCTTCCGTACTCAGCTCTGTCCTGACTCTGGGGGGCGGTCTGATGCTGCAATCGTACATATCAGAGAAGAGCGAAGCTGAAAGATTCGCCGAAGGCGCCCAGCTTACCTTCCAGGAAACGGTAGTTCTCCTCAATGAAGGCTACTTGGCCTTGAAGCAGCTGCAATGGGCGACGGACGGAAAGGGATGGGAGGAAGTGAAAGACGGTCCTTGGCTGGATTACATGGAGTTCAACCGCCAATGGAATCAGAAGTTGATCGCACACTACTTTAAGATTGAGCGGTACTTTGGGACCGGTGCAGCAAAGAAGCTGGTTGATCTCAGTGGGGCGGCTGAGCCGAATGTGCTGGCGGCCGATGCCGAAAGCTATAGCTTCAAGGATCATGCGGACGCGATCGAGTACTCAATACGGCGCGCCACGATAAGCAGGATGGTCTTCGACAAGGAAAGCGCGAAGCTTCTTCAAGCTGAGTTAATTGATCATCTTGAAGATGATCGTCAGAACAGAGAGAAAATGTCGGATCTGATGGGGGCTTACCAGAAGAGCGTGGTTGGCTACAGCCGTGGATTGGATAGAACTCTCGATCAGTTGGGTGTTAAGCGCGTTGTGGCCAAATCGCATCAGTAGGCGTGGCGGGTGAATCACCAGAGGAAGGAATGTTTTTGCACGCTCAACTCGGCTTCGCAAACACATCCAGCCCCTTGCCCGTCTCCAACAACGACTTCAGGCTCGACAGCACGATCGGCCAGCCCTGGCGGATGCCGGTATCCATGCCGCTGCCCGGCTCCAGTTCGTCGTGGGTGACGGTCAGGCGCACCATGTCCTGGTAGGGCACGATGTCGAAGGTGACGCGGCTGTAGGCATCCGGGTTGTCGGCCTGCGAGGCGGCGGCCCAGGTAATGACCAGACGCGAGGGCGGGGTGCTTTCCACCACTTCGCCGACCAGCTCGACCGAGCGCGTTTCGTTGGCGCGCACATGCTGCCAGCGCGAACCGGGCTTCCAGTCCGAGACGTTTTCATGGCCCCAGTAGCGGCTGGCAATCTCGGGGCGGGTGATGGCCTCGAACACCTTCTGCGGTGTGGAGGCGATGTAGATCACGTGGATGAAGCGGGTGGTCTCTGCAGACATCGTCATTCTCCTTCCAGTTCTCGTTTCAGGTCATGCAGCAGGCTCAGGCGCTGCTGCTCGAACTTGCGTACCCAGCGCTCGTAGACTTCATGCAGTGGCACGGGGTTGATGAAGTGCAGCTTTTCTCGGCCACGGCGCACGGTGCTGATCAGATTGGCGTCTTCCAGCAGGCCCAGGTGCTGGGTGACCGATTGCCGGGCCATGTCCAGGTGCTCGCAGAGCTGGCCCAGGGTCTGGCCGTTGTCTTCGCAGAGCAGGTCCAGCAGCGTCCTGCGCGTGGGATCGGCCAGGGCCTTGAACACCTTGTCTGCATTCATGCGGGGGGTCTTCAGTTCCAGTTGTCGATCCTGACGTCGTGCGGGTTGGGCTGGCCCTTGCCGGTTTCCAGCAGGGCTTTGAGACTCATCAGGAACACCGCCCACTTGGTGCTGCAGTGGGAGGTGAACTCGACGCGCTCCTTCCAGCTTTCGTGGGTGAACAGCACGATGCAGTAGTCGCCTTCCTGTTTCAGTGCGAAACGCGCATGCGTGCCGATCCATTCGGCGGGGCCGGCGAGGAACTTCCAGAGCACGAGTTCGTCAGGAACGAGCTGTTCGAGCTGCATTTCCATGGCGCCGATTTCCTGGCCGTTGTTGGTGAAACGGACCTTGACCGTGCCACCGGTCTCGTGTTCGCCGTGGGTGTCTTCGGCCCACCAGGCGGCGACGCCTTCGGGGGTGGCCAGGGCCTGGTACACCTGGCTTGCAGGGGCCTTGATGCCGACCCGATGTGCGATATCCACCATTGCAGGTTCCTCGCGATGGGCAGGCAGGCGCCGCCCTTGGGATGGACTATATGCAGGTAAATACCTGCATGTCAAATCCGGCCCACGGACTTCCGGCCTTGGTAGTGCCGGCCGCTGGCCGGCATCCTCGTGGCAGTTGATTGACGCGTTGAAAGGAGTGCGCGCATGACTGAAACAGGAAAGGACACCTTGAACATCCGCCGCGCCAGCGTCGCCGATGCGCCTGCGGTGCTGGCATTGTTCGATGAGGTGATCGAATGGTTCGTGTCGATCGGCAATCTGCAGCAATGGGGCAGTGAACCGTGGTCGACGATGCCGCGCCGGATCACCCAGGTGACCGATGCGTGCGCGCTGCCGGGTGCATGGGTGGCGCAGGACCAGCAGGGCGGGGTGCACGCATTCCTGGCGCTGGGCGAGTCGATGCCCTACGTGCCTGCGCCCATCGGGCCGGAGCTGTATGTGCGGGTACTGGTGGCCTCGCGTGAGGTGCGCGTGCGTGGCATTGGCCGCCGCCTGATGGCATTTGCCGACGAGCAGGCACGCGCTGCCGGCCTCGATCATCTGCGCGTGGACTGCTACGGCGGAGGCAGCGGCGACCTGGTGCGCTTCTATGAGTCCTGCGGCTACACGCGCATCGCGCCGTTCAATGTGGACGGCTGGCCGGGGATGTTGCTGGCGCGAAAGCTCTGACGTGGTAGCGCGGCTACCGCTTGAACTCAGCCCGGGCCGTCGGTCGAACGGCTCAGCTGTTCCCACGCGTCGATGCTGCCGGCCATCGACGCCAGCTTCGCCCGCACCAGCTGCAGTGCATCGCTGCCCAGCAGCAGATGGGTGGGCGGTGCGTCGTTGTCGATGACCTGCAGCATGGCCTGCGCAGCCTTCACTGGATCACCGAGCTGGTGGCCACTCTTTGCCTCGCGCGCGCTGCGGATGGGATCGAACAATGCGTCGTAGTCATCAATGCTGCGCGGCGCCCGCGCCATCGAGCGGCCTGCCCAGTCGGTGCGGAATGAGCCCGGTGCGACGGCCGTGACGTGGATACCAAACGGCGCGACTTCCTTGCCAAGCACTTCGCTGATGCCCTCCAGCGCGAACTTGCTGCCGCAGTACCAGGCGATGCCCGGCATCGTGGTGAAACCGCCCATGGAGGTGATGTTGAGGATATGGCCGCGGCGCCGCGCGCGCATGTGCGGCAGCACCGCTTTGATCAGCGCGGCCGGAGCGAACACGTTTACTTCGAATTGCTGCCGCAGCTCGGCGAGCGTGGATTCTTCGAGGATGCCTTCGTGGCCGTAGCCAGCGTTGTTGACCAGCACGTCGATGCTGCCGATGTTGGTTTCGATATCGGCGACGAGTGCATTGATGGCGGCGGTATCGGTTACGTCCAGCAGGCGGCCGAATGCGCGGCCGGGCGCCAGCGCTTCGAACGCCTGGCGGGCGGTTTCGTTGCGCACGGTGCCGACTACGCGATGGCCGGCCAGCAGGGCCTGCTGGGCAAGGGCGCGGCCGAAGCCGCTGCTGACACCGGTGATGAGGAGAAGGCGGGAAGAGGTCATGAGGGAGCGTTCGTGGTGGGCAGGGCTTGCACGTTAGTGCTTGAACGACCGGGCACACAGGCCTAGGATTCGGCCATTCTTGCCTATTCCTCTGGAGTGCCCGTGCCGGTAGTCAACTCCCTGCAACGGCAGGTGCAGGCGCGCATGGTCGGCCTGCTGAAGACGCTGGCGGTGGAGGAGGGCTATACGCTCACGCCCCTGCCGGGGGTGCGGTTGCTGCGATCGGACCGGCCACTGGCGCGCACGCCGGTGTTGTACGACCCCGGCATCGTGATCGTCTGCCAAGGCGTGAAACGGGGTTATCTGGGCGGGCAGGTCTACCAGTACGACGCACAGCACTACCTGGCAGTGTCGGTGCCGGTACCGTTCACCATGGAAACCGATGCGTCGGCAGAGGTGCCGCTGCTGGCGATCTACCTGCATCTGGATCTGCAGCTGGCGGTGGATCTGCTGATCGAACTGGGCGAACAGGCAGGCACCTCGGAGACACCGGCGCAGAGCATGATGTCCAGCCCGATGCAGGCGCCGATGCAGGCCACGGTGCTGCGCCTGTTGGAGGCGCTGACCGACCCGTTGGAGGCTGCCGTGCTCGGCCCGGCGTTGGTGCGTGAGGTGTACTTCCGCGTGCTGACCGGCGCACAGGGCGGCGCGATGCGCGAGGCGCTGGCCATGCGCGGGCGCTTCGGCCGCATCGGCCGGGTGCTGAGAACAATCCATGCCGGATATGCCACCGCCCTGGGCGTGGGGCAACTGGCCACCGAAGCAGGCATGAGCGTGGCGACCTTCCACGACCACTTCCGCGCGATTACCGGCACGTCGCCGATGCAGTACGTGAAGTCGACCCGCCTGCACCAGGCACGGCTGCTGATGCTGCGGCAGGGGATGACTGCCGAAGCGGCAGCGCTGGCGGTGGGGTATGCCAGCCCGTCCCAGTTCAACCGTGAGTTCAAGCGCCTGTTCGCGTTGCCGCCGGCGGCCGAGGTGGCGCGGATGCGGCGCAGTTTCTCGCTGCCACCTCCGCCCGCCGATGCGGTGTACGTGTCTTCGCATTGAGGGGGCATTCGAAGGTCACTTTGCCAGCAAGCCGGCCTGCGGCCGTCTCTACCGGGGCGATGCCCGGCGGGTGCAGCAGAGAGTGGTTGACAGGCGATCTACCTACTAGTAGGTTAATTGCCATGAAAGAGTCGCTCTCGCCCAAGGCCCAGGAGATCCTGGCCCATGCTCGCTCGCTGCTGGAAGCCGGTGGTTACAACGGTTTCAGCTATGCCGACGTGTCGGCGCGGGTGAACATCAGCAAGGCCAGCATCCACCACCACTTCCCCAGCAAGGCGGACCTTGTGCGCACGGTGGTTGAACTGTACCGGGCCGAGGCGCGTGAAGGCCTGGCGCTGCTGGACCGGCAGCTGGGCGACCCGTTGCAGGAACTCAATGCCTATGTGGACTACTGGTCCAGCTGCATCGCGGGTGGTACGTCCTCGTTCTGCATCTGCGCGATGCTGGCCGCCGAAGCGCCGATGATTCCGGACGAAATTGCCGAGGAAGTGCGCGGCCATTTCGAGGACCTGAGCGGCTGGCTGGCGGTGACTCTGGAGAAGGGCGCTGCCATGGGCCAGCTGCAGTTGCAGGCCTCGGCGGCCGATGAGGCCAAGGCGTTCATGTCCTCGGTGCATGGCGCCATGCTGGCTGCGCGCGGTTTCGGTGATGCGGCCACGTTCGCGACGCTGGCCCGGCTGGCCATCGCGCGGGTGAGCGCAGCCGCCTGACGTTTGTGTGATGGGCCTGCGGATACGCGGGCCTTCTTTTTAGCCTATTAACCTACCTACTAGTAGGTTCAACTCATCAGCGGAGATACCGATGGCACATCCCCTTACCCTTCCCGGAGCGATCCATACCGCTATCAGCCTGGTGCCGATCCTGGCCGGCCTGTATGGCTTCATCCGCCACCGGGCGATCGATCCCGGCACGCGTTCGGGCAGGATCTATCTGGTTGGCCTGGTGCTATCGGTGGCGACCTCGTTCACCGTGTCCAGCACCGGTGGGCTCAATCCCGGCCATGCCTTCGGCGTGATCGTGCTGCTGGTGGCGTTCGGCGGTGTTCTGGCTTTGCGACTGCGTTTCCTCGGACGGCTGGCGGCCTACCTGTCGACCTTTGCGCTGTCTTTCAGCTTCCTGCTGTCGCTGGTGCCCGGCGTGAATGAAACGCTGACGCGGTTGCCGGTGGCACACCCGCTGGCGGCGGCGCCGATGGCACCGGTGGTGTTGCAGACCTTGCTCGGCTGCCTGGTAGTGTTCGTGATCGGGTTTGCCGGGCAGTGCTGGCGGATCCATCGGCGCACCACCCCGTTGTGAGCGACGCAGGCCCGCAGCACGACGTACTGCAGAATCAGCAGCCCACCAGCCGATCCGCGCCAATACCGCCGCGATGCTGGCTGCGGTACTCGGTAGGGCTCGCATCGACCTGACCACGGAAGTGCCGACGGAAGGATTCCTGCGAACCAAAGCCGGCCTGCTCGGCGATCCACTGCAGCGGCCGGTCGGTGGTTTCCAGCAGCTCACGCGCGAAAGCTACGCGCTCACGGATCAGCCAGTCGATCGGCGACAGGCCGGTGGCTTCCAGGAACTGCCGCTGCAGGGTGCGCTGGCTGAGCGCGGCCTGCTCGGCGAGGCTGCCAAGTGAGTGTGGCTCGCGCAGATTGCGGCGCATCCATTCCATCAGCTTTGCCAACCGCGTGGGCTCGCCGTTGGGTATGGCCCGGCTGACACGCTGGCTGCGTTCGGCATCACGCCACGGCGCCAGCACCAGCCGTTCGGCTACAAGGTTGGCCACGCGCGCGCCGTAGTCCTTGCGCACCATGTGCAGCATCATGTCCATGCCGGTGGCCGAGCCGGCCGAGGTGATGATGCTGCCGGTATCTACGTAGAGCACATCCTCGCGCACATCGATGCGCGGGAAGTCGCGCGCCAGCGCTTCAGTGAGGCGCCAGTGGGTGGTGGCCTGGCGGCCATCGAGCAGCCCTGCCCATGCCAGCACGAACGCACCGGAGCAGATCGAGGCGATGCGCGCGCCGCGTGCGTGGGCACGGATGAGTGCATCAAGCAGCGCCTGTGGCGGACGCTCGCTGGGTTCGCGCCAACCGGGGATGACGATGACGTTGGCATCATCGACGCTGCTGAGATCGTAGGGGAGTTGGACCTGCGTTCCACCGAGCATGCGCAGCGCACCCGGTTCACCCGCGCACAGCTGGGTGCGGTACCAGGCGACGCCGAGTTCCGGCCGCACCGGTGCGAACAGGCCTACCGCGCAGCCGAATTCGAACAGCCCCTGGCCGTGGCAGGCCACGATGGCAACGAGTGGCGCGGTGGGATCGGCAGGTGGGCTGGGCATGGCTTGATGCTACGGGTGGCGGTGCGCGGCGCTGAGTGGTGCGCGGGCATGAGGTGATGCCGGGCGGGCATATGGAAACCGGGGTCGGAGCCCTTTTCCTTTGAAAAGGGATCCGACCCCCATGCGTGTGGGCCACCTAACGTCATTACCAGCGGTCATGTGGGTGGCCGGATATGACGGTTGGGTGACGTGATCCCGCCTGTCGCACCAGGTGAACAGGCCCTTGAATGGAAGCGTGTTTCCGGCCCACTCCCACGAGCCCCCATGCCTGCCGCCCACGCCCCTGTCCTGAGTACTCTCGCCGTCCTGATCCCGGCTGTCCTCGCCGCCTCGCCCAGCCATGCGGCTGAAGCCAATGCAGATCCTGCTGCCACCGCCGCGACGGCCAACGTGGCAGCGTCCACGTTGGATGCCGTGGTGGTCACCGGCTCACGCACCAGCACGCGCACGGTGAAGAACAGTTCCACACCGATCGATGTGATTTCCGCAGAGGACCTTGCTGCGACCGGCCAGGGCAACCTGCTGGAAGCGCTGCAGCGCAGCCTGCCGTCGCTGAGCCAGATTGGCGGCTACCAGAGCGACCAGGAAAGCCTGATCCGCGGCTACCAGCTGCGCAACCTGTCACCGGGTTACACGCTGGTGCTGGTGAACGGAAAGCGCCGCAATGCCAGTGCCTACGTGAGCGGGGCCAACGGTGGTGGCTTTCCGGGGCACGCCTGGGCTGACCTCGCGCTGATTCCAGTGTCGGCCATCGACCATGTGGAAGTGCTGCGCGATGGCGCTTCGGCCATCTATGGCTCGGATGCGATCACCGGCGTGGTCAACGTGATCCTGAAATCGCAGGCACACGGTGGCGATGTGTCGGTGGAAAGCGGGCAGAGCACCGACGGCGATGGCTCGCGCACCAGCGTGCGCGCCAACGTGGGCCTGCCGTGGGGCCAGGATGGCTTCGTCAACCTGGCCGGCGAGACCACGCGGCAGCACCACGCGATCCGTACCCGCCGCTACATCGATGGCTATCTGAGCTATCCGGCGGTGGATGCCAACGGCAATCGGGTGGCGTTGCGGCCAAACAACCGGCTGCCGGCCGGCGCCTCGCCCAACCCGGCAGAAGCCAGTCGCAATGCCGAGGCCAACACGATTCTCAGTTCCCCGTCGTATGCGCTGAAGGCGTTTGCGGTGAACGTGGGCCATGGCCTGGGCGACAGCGCGCAGTTCTACGCCAATGCCACGGCCAGTGACCGTACCGCGCAGGCGATCCAGAACTTCCGCCTGCCGGCGACCATCTTCACCACCTACAAGGCGCCCGGTGTTCTGAGCGTGTTTCCCGATGGCTTCCTGCCGGTGCTGGAAACCAAGGAGAAGCAGTACACCGGCACTGCCGGTGTGAAAGGCCAGATCGCGGGCTGGGACTACGACGCCAGCCTGACCGGCAACCGCAGCACGGTACGTACCTATACCCGCAACTCGGTGAACTACTCGTTGCCGTACCCCGGCTCGCCCACGGATTTCTATGACGGCAAGCTGGACTACCAGCAGGGCATCGCCAACCTGGACCTGCGACGTGGCTTCGAGGTGGCGGCATTTGCTTCGCCGCTGGAAGTGAGCGCAGGCGCCGAATACCAGCATGAACAGTATGAGCGTGGGGCGGGGCAGTGGGAGTCGTACACCGGCTTTGGTGCTGCGGCCTTCGTCGGCTATTCCACTGCGGACGCGGTGAAGGCTACCCGCAACAGCAAGGCGGTGTACGTGGGTGCGGCCACCAACATCACCTCGCGCTGGTATCTGGATGCGGCCGCGCGCTGGGAAGACCATTCCGACTTCGGCAGTGTCTCCACCGGCCGCCTGACCACGCGCTTCGACTTCACCGATGCGCTGGGCGTGCGCGCCACGGTCAGCAACGGCTTCCACGCGCCCAGCCTGGGTGCGCAGTTCTACCAGGCCACTGGCAGCTGCCCGTGCGGCACCACGCTGGTGGCGCAGGTGTCTTCGCCGGCGGCGATCGCGCTGGGTGCCACGCCGCTGAAGCCGGAAAAGGCCACCAACTACAGCCTGGGCGTGACCTGGGACCCGAGCCCGGCGTTCCATCTGGCAGTGGATGCCTACCAGATCGACATCCGCGGCCAGCTGGGCCAGTCCAGCCAGATCGGCTACAACGCGCAGGATCCGGCGCGCGTCACCGACAACAGCGGCACGGTGCTGAGCGCGGCGCAGAAGAGCACCATCGATACGCTGCTGGGTACGGCCGGCATCAGCATCCTGCCGGGTGATGCCTTCTATGCCAGCTATTTCACCAACGTGGGCAACACCCGCACGCGCGGTGTCGAACTGACCCTGGAGGCGAGCCAGGAAACGTCGTGGGGCAAGCTGCGCTGGAGCTATGCGGCCAACGTCGGCCGTACCACCATCCAGAAGGTGAGCGACATTCCGGGGGCGCTGCAGGGGCTGCCGAACATCAACCTGCTGACCAAGTCCAGCGAGTACGCGCTGCGCTTCCGCACGCCCAGCTACACCCAGGTGGCCGGGCTGGGCTGGCAGAACGGACGCTGGCGCTCGAACCTGGACTTCACCTACTACGGCCCGATCAGGCGCCTGAACAACGGCGTGGAATACAAGCAGCCGCCGGTGCTGGTGACCAACCTGTCCGGTGGCGTGGAACTGGGTGCGGGCTGGAGCGCGGCGCTGGGCATCAACAACGTGTTCGACAAGCGCACCCGCAAGGTGCCCGAGTACGCGCGCAGTGCCACCGATGTGGCCAGCATCGAGACGACGTGGGATAGCGGCGATGTGTTGAGCAACGTCGGTGCGTACTGGTACGGGCGGGTCAGTTACCGGTTCTGAGGTTCACGCCAAAGACGGCCGGACGTAGTTCGGCATCATCGAGGAGCAGTTCATGTCTTCTGCATTGAAGGTGGTTGCAGTGGTGGGGTCGCCGACCAGTTCGGCGACATCGCGCACGTTGCTGCTGGTGCGGCACCTGCTGGCGTCGTTGCAGCAGCGGGTGCATGCCAGCGTGGAGCTGGTGGAGCTGGCGCCGATCGCGCGCTCGCTGGGCCAGTCATTGTCGCGCGGTGAGGTGGAACCGGCGGTGGAACAGGCGCTGCAGACCATCGAGGCCGCCGAACTGCTGGTGGTGGCCGCGCCGGTGCATCGCGGTTCGTATCCGGGGCTGTTCAAGCACCTGGTCGATTTCATCGAGCTGGAGGCGCTGGTGGATACACCGGTGCTGCTGGCGGCGACCGGTGGCAGCGAGCGCCATGCGCTGGTGATCGACCACCAGCTGCGGCCGTTGTTCAGTTTCCTGCAGGCGCACACGCTGCCGATCGGCGTGTATGCCACGCCGGCCGACTTCGATGGCGAGCACATCAACAGTGCAGCGTTGCAGGCCCGCATCGCGCTGGCGACCGAGCGTGCGGCCGGGCATCTGGCTACGCAGGCGCTGGCGGTAGCGGCGCCGCTGCGACGCATCGCCTGATGCCATAACCGGCGGCGCTTTGCATATGGCCAAGGCGCATCTGCGTGGCCGGATCTGACCGCCGATTGTCGCCTGGCAGCGCTATGGCAGCCGCTGGCATCTCTAGCATCGATATCGAAGCGGCATCGCATTGCCGGCACAGATGAGGACCACCCAGTGACGCTCGACGCAGCAAGCAAACCCATCCTGTTCCTGCTCGACCGCGAGTTCGAGGACGGCCAGATTCCCGGCCAGCGCTTCTTCTGCCGGCACAGCCTGTTGCTGGAAGGTGCGCTGTCGAGCATCGACGGCCTCGACGCGCAGCTGGATGTACGCCGCATCGGTTTCGCGCGGCCGCGCCGCGAGGTGATCGCCGAGATCGGCGAGCAGGACCAGTCGCTGCCGAAGCTGGTGCTGCCGCAGGGCGTGCGCAGCGACCTGGCCAGCGGCGCGCATCAGGACCGCCAGTACATCTCCGGTGCCGAGCCGATCCTGGCCGCACTGAACGGGTTGCTCGGCATTCCCGTGGCCCACCCCTGAGCGAGGACGCGACCATGAGTTATCAGATCAGCGTGCTGGACAAGAGCCCGGTGACCGAAGGTGCCTCGCCGGAGCAGGCGCTGCGCAACAGCCTGCAGCTGGCGCAGCGTGCCGAGCAGCTGGGCTACCACCGCTACTGGTTCGCCGAACACCACGCAGCCCCGACCTTGGCCAGCCCGGCGCCGGAAGTGCTGGCGGCCTGGGTGCTGGCGCAGACCCGGCGCATCCGCATCGGCAGCGGCGGGGTGATGCTGCGCCACTACGCGCCGTACAAGGTCGCGGAGAACTTCAACCTGCTGGCGGCGTTGGCGCCAGGGCGCGTGGACCTGGGCGTGGGCAAGGCACCCGGCGGCCTGCCGGCATCGACCGCGGCGCTGGCGGCTGGGCGCCCGGCGTTCGCCGACTTCGACCAGCAACTGCGCGACCTGGAGGGCTATCTGTCCGCTGCCGAAGCCGAGGCATTGGCGCGGCCGGTTCCGCAGCAGGCGCCGGAGCGCTTCCTGCTCGGTGCCAGCCCGCAGAGTGCGCAGCAGGCGGCCGAGTTGGGTTGGCGCTTCGTCTACGCCGCGCACTTCGATGGCGACCCGAAGCACATCGAGGCCGCGTTCGACGCCTACCGCAGCGTCTCCTCGCAGCCGCCGCTGCTGGCCACGGTGGCCTTCGCCGCGCCGACTGCCGAAGCAGCTGCGCGTCATATCGGTGCATTGCGGGTCTACAAGCTGCACCTCGGCCCCGGGCAGACGGTGAACCTGCCCAGCCCCGAGGCGGCTGCCGAGTACGCACGCCAGGTGGGCGTGGCCGACTTCCGCATCGAGGAAACACGCCCAAGCGTGTTGTCCGGTGATGCGCAGCACGTGCGTGACGAACTGGATGCGTTGCACCGGCGCTTCGGCGTGGGCGAGTTCATTCTCGATGCGCCCGTGGCCGACCTCGACGCGCGCCTGACATCCCTTGAACTGCTGTCGCCCGCGCCGCGCGCGGCGGTGGCCTGACCTGCAGGAGCGATTCCCATGAGCACGACCCCGCGCCACATTCCGTTCGGCATCATGCTGCAGGGCCCCGGCAGCCACATGCATGCCTGGAAGCATCCCTCCAACCCGGCCGATGCCAGCGTCAACCTGCAGTTCTACATCGACATCGCGCGCACTGCCGAGGACAACGGCATCGCCTTCGGCTTCGTGGCCGATGGCCTCTACATCAACGAGAAGTCGATCCCGCACTTCCTCAACCGCTTCGAGCCGATGTCGCTGCTGTCGGCGCTGGCCACGGCGACGAAGAAGATCGGCCTGGCCGGCACGCTGTCGACCTCCTACAGCGACCCGTTCACCGTTGCCCGCCAGTTCGCCTCGCTGGACCTGCTCAGCGGCGGCCGCGCCGGCTGGAACGTGGTGACCTCGCCACTGGAGGGCTCCGGCCGCAACTATGGCCGGCCGCACCCGGAGCATGCGCTGCGCTACCAGATCGCCGACGAGTATCTGGACGTGGTGCAGGGGCTGTGGGATTCCTGGGATGACGATGCCTTCGTGCGCGAGCGCGACAGCGGCACGTTCTTCGCGCCGGAAAAGTTCCGCCGGCTCGACCACAAGGGCCGCTTTTTCCAGGTGGAAGGTCCGCTCAACATCCAGCGCTCGCCACAGGGCCAGCCGGTGATCTTCCAGGCCGGTTCGTCCGATGATGGCATTGCGTTGGCCGGCAAGTACGCCGATGCGGTGTTCACCCATTCGCCATCGCTGGAAGAAACCCGCGCGTTCACCCAGAAGGTGAAGAACTCGGCGATCGCGCACGGCCGCAGCGGCAATGACGTGAAGATCTTCCCGGGCATCGGCCCCATCATCGGCCGCACCGCCGAGGAGGCCGAGGCCAAGTACCAGGCAATCGCCGCACTGGCCACGCTTGAGGATGCGCTGGCCTATCTCGGCCGCTTCTTCGATCACCACGATTTCAGCCAGTACGATCCGGATGCGCCCTTCCCGGAGCTGGGTGACATCGGCAGCAATTCGTTCCGTTCAACCACTGACCGCATCAAGCAGGATGCGCGTGAGAAGGGCCTGAGCCTGCGCCAGGTGGCACTGGAAGCAGTGAGCCCGCGACCGAACTTCATCGGCACCCCGGAGCATGTGGCCGATGAGCTGATCCGCTGGTTCGATGCCGGGGCCAGCGATGGCTTCATCCTCGGCTTCGCGGCGCAGCGCGAAGGCCTGGACGATTTCGTGACCCAGGTGCTGCCGATCCTGCAGGCGCGCGGCTACCACCAGCGCGAGCTGGAGGGACAGACCCTGCGCGAGCATCTGGGCCTGCCGTACAAGGCCAGCCGCCATGCGACCGACGCCGAACCGGCGCGGAAGGTGGGGTAAGGCGATGAGCGGAGAGTCCGCAGTAGCGCCGGGCCATGCCCGGCGGAAATCCCAAACGACGGGCGTATTGCCGGAGATCGCGGCGCGCGCCGAGGCGGCCATCGCGATCCGTCATGACCTGCACCGGCACCCGGAGCTGGCCTTCGAGGAGCACCGCACCAGCGCCCGAGTGGCCGAACTGCTGCAGCAGTGGGGCTATGAGGTGACTACCGGCCTCGGTGGCACCGGCGTGGTCGGTACGCTGCAGCGCGGGCAGGGCAGCCGTCGTCTCGGCCTGCGCGCCGACATCGATGCACTGCCGATCCACGAGGCGTCCGGGCTGGCCTACGCCAGCCAGAACGAAGGGCTGATGCATGCCTGTGGCCACGATGGGCATACCGCCATCCTGCTGTCCGCCGCGCATTACCTGGCCCATCACGGCGATATCGACGGCACCCTGCAGCTGGTGTTCCAGCCGGCCGAGGAGACGGGTTCGGGCGCGTCGAAGATGATTGCCGACGGCCTGTTCGAGCGTTTCCCGGTGGATGCGATCTATGGCCTGCACAACTGGCCGGGCGTGCCGGTGGGCCACTTCGGCTTTGTCGATGGCCCGGCGATGGCGTCGGTGGACTGGGCGCGGCTGAAGGTGATCGGCAAGGGCGGCCACGGTGCCGAGCCGCAGGGCAGCGTCGACCCGATCCTGGCGGCGGCGCACATCGTCACCGCGCTGCAGAGCGTAGTGTCGCGCAACGTCGATCCGCGGCAGATGGGCGTGGTCACGGTCGGTTCGATCCACGGCGGGCAGGCGGCCAATGTGATCCCGGACGTGGTCGAGCTGAAGCTGACCGTGCGCGCCTACCTGCCGGAGGTCCGTGACATCCTGCGGCACCGGGTCACCGAGGTCGCCGAGCAGACCGCTGCGGCCTTCGGCGCGCGCGCCGAGATCGAGTTCCCGCGCGGTTTCCCCAGCGTGATCAACCACCCGCAGCAGACCGCCTACATCCGCGAGGTGGCGCTGCAGGGCTTCGGCAGCGAACACGTAGTGCCCGGATTCGCGCCGCGCACCGCCAGTGAGGATTTCGCCTTCCTGCTGCAGGCGCGGCCGGGCAGCTTCGTGTTCGTCGGAAACGGCGACAGCGCACCGCTGCACAGCCCGCGCTACGTGTTCAACGATGCGGCCATCGCGCCGGCCGCCAGCCTGTGGGCGCGGCTGGCCGAAGACTATCTGGTGAAGGACGTGGCATGAGCAGCAACGAACGCTTCCTCTATACCTCGGTGGATGATCCGCTGGCGCGGCCGCTGTTTGATGGCTTGGAACAGGAGTACGACAGCCGCTACGCCGACGTGCGCCGACGCATCGGTGGCAGCGCCCGCGAGGAGCTGCAGCGCTACCCGGCGCAGGCCTTTGCTGCCCCGGTCGGTGCCTTCGTGCTGCTGCTGCGCGACGATGTGGCGATTTCCGGCGGTGCCTTCATGCCGCACCGCGATCCGGATACCGCCGAGTTCAAGCGCATCTGGACGCTGCCTGGATTGCGCCGCCAGGGCATCGCGCGGCGCGTGCTGCAGGAGCTGGAAGATCAGGCGGCACGGCAGGGCTATCGGCGGGTGTTCCTGACCACCGGCTTCCGCCAGCCTGAAGCTGTTGGCCTGTACCTCAGCCACGGTTACACCGCGCTGTTCGATCTGGATGCGGACCCGGAAACGGTTGCGCATCTGCCGTTCGAAAAGCACCTGCGGGCAGCGACGCCTGTCGTTGCGCCTGCGCAGGCCGCGCTGCATGGAGCCCACGCATGAGCACGCCGTCGACTGCACTGGACGGGATCACCACGCGGCCGGCGCCCGCGCCGGCGCTGAAGATCGTGCCGGCCCGGCATCCGCTGCAGGTCTTCGGCACGGTGCTGGCACTGGCGCTGATCCTGATCGGGCTGCAATCCGTGCTGGGTAATCCACGCTGGGGCTGGGGCACCTTCGCCGAGTGGTTCTTCGCACGCCCGGTGCTGGAAGGCCTGGGCCGTACGCTGCTGCTGACCGCGCTCGGTACCGGTCTCGGCTTCGCGCTGGGCACCTTGCTTGCGCTGGCCCGGGTGTCCGGTTCACCGCTGCTGTCGGCGGTGTCGTGGGGCTATGTGTGGCTGTTCCGCTCGATCCCACTGCTGGTGCTGTTGTTGCTGTTGAACAACCTGGGCTACCTGTACAGCACCATCGAGCTGGGCGTGCCGTTCACCGGTATCAGCCTGTTCTCGTACCCGACCACCCAGCTGATTGGCGTGTTCACTGCGGCAGTACTGGGTTTGACCCTCAACCAGGCGGCGTTCTCGGCGGAGGTGATCCGTGGCGGCATCCTGTCTGTGGACCATGGGCAGTATGAGGCGGCCGCCGCGCTTGGCCTGCCGCGTGGCCGCCAGGTGCGACGCATCATCCTGCCGCAGGCGATGCGCTCGATCCTGCCGGCCGCGTTCAACGATGTGATCGGCCTGGCCAAGAGCACCTCGGTGGTCTACGTGCTGGCGCTGCCTGAGCTGTTCTACACGGTGCAGGTGATCTACCGCCGCAATCTGGAGGTGGTGCCGCTGCTGATGGTGGCCACGGTCTGGTACCTGGTGATCCTGACCGTGCTGTCGCTGCTGCAGCGGCGCGTGGAGCAGCGCTTTGCGCGCGGCCAGCTGCAGCGTGAGCGCTCGGTGTCGCGCGTGTCATCGTCCCCGCGCGTGCAGAGCGATGGTGCGCCGCGCGTGATCAACCGCCCGCGCATCGCCACCCAGGTCGAAGCGGGCGAGGGTGCGTCGGTGTCGTTGCACGGCGTGGGCAAGGTGTTCGGCGAGCAGTCGGTGCTGGAAGACGTGAACCTGGACCTTCGCGCGGGCAGTGTGACGGTGTTGATCGGGCCATCTGGTGCGGGGAAATCCACGCTGCTGCGGCTGATCAATCACCTGGAACGCGCCGACAGCGGATACGTGACCGTTGGCGGCCAGCTGATCGGCTACCGCCGCGACGGTGACACGCTGTACGAACTGCCTGAGCGCGAGATCCGCCGCCGTCGTGCGGAAGTGGGCATGGTGTTCCAGGGCTTCAACCTGTTCCCGCACCTGACCGCGCTGGAGAACATCATCGAGGCACCCATTGCAGTGCGTGGCGTGCCGCGCGCGCAGGCCGAGCAGCAGGCGCGCACGCTGCTGGAGCGGGTCGGCCTGGCCGACAAGGCCGATGCCTTCCCGCGCCAGTTGTCCGGTGGCCAGCAGCAGCGCATCGCGATCGCCCGCGCACTGGCGCTGCAACCGAAGGTGCTGCTGTTCGATGAACCGACCTCGGCGCTGGACCCGGAGCTGGTAGCCGAAGTGCTGAGCGTGATCGAGGAGCTGGCCCGTTCCGGCACCACGCTGGTGATCGTCACCCATGAACTGAGCTTCGCCCGCCGCGTGGCCGACCACGTGGTGATGATGGACCAGGGCCGGGTGATCGAGCAGGGCACGCCCGAGGCCCTGTTCGAGCGCCCACGCCAGCAACGCACGGCCGATTTCCTGGCCAAGACCCTGTAACCCTGGAAGGAACACCATGAGCCCTGCAGCACCGCGTCGAATCTCACGCAGCGCCCTGTTGATCGGAGGCGTTCTGGTCATCGGTATCGCCGGCATCGTCTATTCGCGCGTGCGCCAGGCACCGGATGCCGGCGTAGCGGCCGCGACCAGCCTCGCCGGTGTGAACACCTCTGTGCTGAAGGGCACGCTAGATCCCAAGGCACAGGCGTTGATCCCGGCTGGCTACCGCTTTGTCACGCCGGGTGCGTTCACCGTGGCGACCCACCCGGGCCAGCTGCCACTGGCCGACTACGGCGCCGACAGCAAGGACGTGGTCGGCATCGAGCCCGACATCGCACGGCTGATCGCCGATGGGCTGGGCCTGAAGCTGGTGATCGTGCCGGTGGCCTGGGCCGACTGGCCGCTGGGGCTGGAGTCGGGCAAGTACGATGCGGTGCTGTCGAATGTGACGGTCACCGAAGAGCGCAAGAAGAAGTTCGATTTCTCCAGCTACCGTTACGACCTGCTGGGCATCTACACGCGCACTGATGGGCCGATCCAGAAGATCGAGAAGCCGGCGGATGTGGCGGGGCTGAAGGTGGTGGTGGGTGCCAGCACCAACCAGGACCAGATCCTGCGGCAGTGGGACCAGCAGAACATTGCGGCCGGCTTGAAGCCGGTGGAGTACCAGTACTTCGATGACGCGGTGGTCGGCCGGTTGGCGGTGATCACCGGGCGGGCCGATGTCTCGTTCGAGCCCAATGCCACCGGCGCCTATTCGGCGCGCGATGGCAAGGTGCGGCGCGTGGGCCTGTTCCCCGGCGGCTGGCCGAACGCCGCGGCGATCTCGGTGACCACGCGCAAGGGCAGCGGCCTTGCGGATGCGGTGACGCAGGCGCTGAACACGCAGATTGGCAGCGGCACCTATGCGCAGGCGCTGAAGCGGTGGAATGTGGCCGAGGAAGCCGTGCCGCAGTCGCAGACCAATCCGCCGGGGTTGCCGACGCTGCAATGACGCCGGGCGTGGCCCGGCGCTACCCATGCATTGCCGCGAGAGTAGATCCACGCCATGCGTGGATGCTCCTGTCGAGCCGAGCCATGCTCGGCTGCTCTACCAACGCGCCTCCAGCGTCTTGAACGGCCTTGCCAAGCGCACACCCTCGGCATCGAAGTTGGAAACGATACGTCCATCCACACGCACCGTTTTCGGCGTCGTGCGCGTCGGCCACCAGACCTTTACCGCCGTCCCGTTGCGCAGCCCCGCGCCGAGCGTGACTGTCAGTGTGCCGTCGCGCTGCCGTGCCTGCATCTGCAGCGTGCCATATGCTGTCGGCAGGCGTTCCACCGCCAATCCATCCCCCGCCACCCACGACGGTGGCGTACCTGGCAGCAGCGACATCGCATCATCGTCCTCGCGCATCAGCATGCCGAACAGCGTGCGGCCGTACTCGGCGCCGATCCAGGTGTGCGGCATGTCGCCGAGATAGCGCGGGAAACGCAGCCGCGAATGCACCACTTCGGCCAGCACCTGCCACTCAAGCGGGCGTCGATCATGCAGCAGTCCCTGCAGCAGCTCGTCGGCCACCTGTGGCTGGCCAAGGTGCACGTAACTCAGCACGTTGCGGATCTCGTACGGCGTATAGGCGTACAGCGCACCGGGCTGGCTGCGCCTGCGCACATCGTCCAGGTAGCGTTCGAAGGTGGTACGCAGGGCTTCTGCGGGCAGTACGCTCTGCGCTCCGGTGGGGTCCAAGGCGATCGATACCCCGGTTGGGTCGCCATCGCCCAGGTCGGCCGAGGAGGGTATGAAGTCGATGCCCTTCCACGCCATCGTCGCCCGGATCGAGGCGTGCAGCGCGTCGTAGAGCAGCTTGTACTGCCCGCGCGCCCACATTGCGGTCTCGTGGTCGCCCAGCGATTCGGCCAGCCACGCGCCGTCGTGCCAGCCCTTCAGTCCCCAGTAGTCATCCCAGTAGCTGTGGGTGGGCGAGGGGTAGCCCTCGTGGCTGATCGACGGCGCAAGAATGCCCGCGAAGCGTTCCGGTGCCGGCTGGTCGGCCTTGTAGCCGGGCACCAGCGTGCGCTCGCGCAGTTCCTGCAGGAAGTGCAGCGCGGCTTTCACTTTCGGCAGGTAGTCACGGACCGACTCGGGCCCGCCATCCAGGCGCGCGACATCGGCCACCAGCGCGACGTACTGGCCCTGGCTGTCGTACTCGATGTCCGATCCAAAGCCGGTGTTGACGCTGCCATCGTCGTTGAGGATCGGCGAAACCAGACCGTTGGGATGCACGCCGTGTTCGCTGTACCAGGCCAGGTAGTCGCGGGCGACGCGGGCTTCGCCCATGCGCAGCAGCACCGCCGAGGTGGCCATGCCGTCGCGGATGAAGGAACGGTTGTAGTTGCGCGGGCCGGGCTGCATGGCCGGGCCGGTCTGGTTGATCAGCATGTAGGCGGCCTGCGCACGCAGCATGTCCACCAGTGAGGGATCGGGCAGGCGCAGGCCGACCTGGCCCAGCCGTGCTTGCCAGTCCGCAGAGGCCTGCGTGGCCAGGGAATCGAATGCTGCATTGGCATCGCGGGGCAGCGCGGCCAGATCGAGCGCAGGCGCTTCGGGTAGTGCGCCCTTGGTATCGGCGGCGGCAGTACCCAGCGGGAACGCGACCACGATGGCATCGCTGGCGCCTGGTGCCAGTGACACGCGGTAGTTCAACGCAGCCGAGGCAAGACCGTCGTCGTCGTGCGCCTGTTGCGTGGAGGGCAGCTGGCCGGCAGCGAGGGTCGCGGTGATTTCCGTTGCGCCATCCCTGCCAAACGGCGCCGCGCCGGACACAGCCACCGGCGTGAGCGAGTGCAGCAGCGTGCGCCCGTTGATGCGCACGGCCTGTCCATCGATGGTCACATCGCGGATCGGTGACAGCCCGCCGTTCTGCCACGGTGGATTCATCTGCATCGGGCGCACGACCAGGCTGAGCGTGCCGTCGATGCGGGTCTTTCCGGTGTTGTGCAGGCGATGGCGGAGGAAGGTGACCGGTTGCCCGTCGCGTTCGATGGCGAACACTTCGCTGCGCAGCTCCAGGCCGGGCTGCGGTGACCAGGTGGCGGAGGGCATCGGCTTCCAGCCATCACGCAATGCATGCTGCACGTTCTGCCCGGTGGCACCTGCGGCACGCCCGTCAGCGCTACGCCAGAGTGGCTGCACCAGTGGCGCGCCCTTGAAGGCTTCCAGGTTACCGTATTCGTCGAAGATCGATTTCTGTCGCCCCGCGTGCACGCCGACGGCGGTCCAATAGGTCTGCTGCATCTGCAGCGAGGCCGGGAACAACGCGCGCTGCGCGCCGCTGGCGGCGATCTGATAGCGCTTCATCGGCGTCATCACCGCTTTGGGGCCGAGCAGGCGCAGTCGCGCGACCTGGGGTGCGGCGCCGTCCACGCTCAGCCGGAATGCACGCAGCGGCTGCGCCGTGTCAGCCGCCAGCCAACTCTGCCTGCGGCTGGCCGCCTGCGCATCATGTGCGAGGTCCTGCCAGCGGCCTTGCGCGTCCTGCGCCTGCAATCGAGCAGCGCCGCGCGCGCCTTCCGCCCATTCCACTACAAGGCCAGCCGTGGACTGCGCGCGGGGCAGGGTGATCTCGAACGCGTGAGCGCCTGCTTTTCCGGGCGGAACCGCAACGGCGCCACCGCCTTGCCAGAGCGCTGCTGCCTGCGCTGCATCCACACCGCCGATGCGTGCACTGAGCGAGTCGTCCAGTGGCTCCATCTCGAAGATCGACACGCCCCAATCGGAGGTGCGCTGTGGGCTGGCCAGCCGCAGGTAGCGCGCCTGCCGTGGTGCAAAGTACAGCGTTTCCACATCGCCCAGTGAGTCGGCCATCGTGTACGCGGTCTGCCACTGCGTGCCGTCCAATGAGGTCTGCAGCGAATAGCCTTCCGGGTTGGAGACATCCCAGGTGAGGCGCGCACCGGCCAGCAGCGCTGGTGCGCCCAGATCGATCTGGAACCAGTGGCCGGGGCTGAAGGCGCCGCCGGTGACGGTCTTCGGGTCGCCGTCGATCAGGTGGCTGATCGCCATCGCCGGTACCTGCTGCGAGGAGCTGCTGGCCTGCCATTGGTTGCGCGGGGGGAGGGTCTGTGCCTGTGCGCTGGAGGCCAGGGCGGCCAACAGCAGGGCAGTGGCAGATCGCCATGGGATAGTTGAGCGGAAGACCTTGGAACGTTCGGCGCGCAACGTCATTACGGACAGCCTCGCAGGTTCGACCGGAATCGGGCGAGCGCTACGCTAGCAAGGGATGTAATCGGTTACATGACGCACTGCAATAGGTTGTGGATGATGGCCGGTCGCCTCGATCGCCGGTTTGAGTCACGATCACCATCAATGGGGTTGACGGATGTGGCTCTGGACGGCCGTCGACCAGGCCATACGCTATTGGTAGCGACCTCGGATCTGGAATGGATTGATGATGGAATTCAGTTTCACGCTGATGTACCGAGTGTCCGATATCGGGGAAGGTCTCAGTGCATTTGAGCGAAGTCTCGCAGAGTCGGGATGTGACGATGCGCTGCCGGGTAGTGGTTTGCCGGGTATCTTGGCGTTGCGATTCCAGAGAGAGGGAACGGTCGCAAACGAAGTCGCGCGTGATACATGCGTGCAGGTCCAAAATGCGCTTCCGGAAGCCGGGTTGATAACCGTGCATTTCGATGTCAGCAATGCTGCCAGTATCTCTACTTGCGGTGCCTCCAGAGCTGGGCTTGTTTGACTTCCACGGAACACTTTTGAGAAGCAGCCGAGCATGGCTCGGCTCTACATGGTTTCCGGCAGGTCAAGCGCCCCCCCTGTTACAGCTCCACCGTCTCCCACCAGCGGCTACCCGCCTGCGGCGCCTGCATGTCCAGCGCTTCGCCCATCATAGGCGTGGCCACCGGAACATTCTTCGCTGCGGCCAGCGCGGTGATCCGTTCGAACGGCTGCTGCCACTCGTGCAGGGCCAGGTCGAAGGTGCCGTTGTGGATCGGCAGCAGCCACTTGCCGCGCAGGTCCAGGTGCGCCTGCAGGGTTTGTTCCGGCTGCATGTGCACGAACGCCCAACGCGGGTCGTAGGCACCGGTCTCGATCATCGTCAGGTCGAACGGGCCGTACTTTTCGCCGATGGCCTTGAAGCCGTCGAAGTAGCCGGTGTCGCCGCTGAAGAAGATGCGGAAGTCGCCGTCCTGGATCACCCATGACGCCCACAGGCTGCGATCACTGTCGCCCAGCCCGCGGCCGGAGAAGTGCTGGCCCGGGGTGGCGGTCAGGCGCAGGCCGCTGGCTTCGGTCGATTGCCACCAGTCCAGCTGTTCCACCTTGCTGGCGTCCACACCCCAGGCAATCAGCTGGTCACCCACGCCGAGCGGGGCAATGAAGCGCGCGGTCTTGCCGGCCAGCTGCATCACTGCGGCATGGTCCAGGTGGTCATAGTGGTTGTGGGAGAGGATCACGCCGGCGATCGGCGGCAGCGCGTCGATGCTGATCGGTGGCGCATGGAAGCGTGCCGGCCCCATCCACTGCACCGGCGATGCGCGCTCGGAGAACACCGGGTCGGTCAGCCAGTACTGGCCACGCAGTTTCAGCAGGATCGTGGAGTGCCCCAGCCGGAACAGGCTGCGGTCCGGCGCGGCGTCGAGGGTGGCGCGGTCCAGCGGCTGCACCGGAATCGGGTGGGCGGGCACGGTGCCCTTGGGCTTGTTGAACAGGAACGTCCACCAGATCTCCGCACCGTCGCGCAGGCCCATTGCTGGACGGGGCAGGGCATTGCGGAACTTGCCGTCGCGATACTGCGGCGAATCGGGGAAGTCGGGGAGGGACCAGGACTTGCAGAAGGTGTAGGCGGTCACGGCGAGGATTCCAAGCAAAAGGACAAGGAGCAGGCGCTTCATGGGTGACGTCCGCTGAGTACACTGCACAGTGTAGTTTCGTGTTTTCAAAAAGTACACTGCCGGGTGTAAAATGGTGGCGTCCGTTCAGTTATCCGGTTCCCGCCATGCCCCGTGCCCCACAACGCCTGACCGACCGTAAACGCGACGCCATCGTGCGCGCGGCGGTGGAGGAGTTCCGTGCATCCGGCTACGAGGCGACCAGCATGGACCGCATCGCAGAGGCGGCCGGGGTCTCCAAGCGCACCGTCTACAACCACTTCCCGAGCAAGGAAGCGTTGTTCTCGATGATCCTGGAGGAGCTGTGGGAACGCAGCGTGGCCAGCGACGCATTGCCGTACCGCGCCGACCAGCCGCTGCAGGCGCAGCTGCTGCAGCTGCTGGGCCAGAAGCTGGAACTGCTCAGCGATGCCAATTTCATCGATCTGGCGCGGGTGGCGATGGCCGAGATCATCCACTCACCGGAGCGGGCGCAGGCCATCGTCTGCCGCATGGGCGAGAAGGAAAGTGGCGAGAGTGCGTGGATCCGCGCGGCAATCGCCGATGGCCGGTTGCGCGAGGTCGATCCGGAGTTCGCCGGCCACCAGCTGCACGGGTTGGTGAAGAGCTTTGCGTTCTGGCCACAGGTGACGATGGGGCAGGCACCGTTGAACGCACAGGAGCGTGCACGTGTGGCCGAATCGGCGGTGGCGATGTTCCTGGGTTTCTACGCGGTCTAGCTGGCGGCGAAGCGGCGGAACTCGTCGGCCGGCAGCGCTGCCGAGTACAGATAGCCCTGGCCGACATCCACGCCCAGTGCACGCAGTTGTTGTTCCTGCGCCAGGGTCTCGGTGCCCTCGGCCACGACAACCGCACCGCAGCGGTGCGCGACTTCGACGATGAAGCGTACGATCGACTGCGACTTGGCGTCGGACAGCGTGGCGATCAGCGCCTGTTCGATCTTGACCTCGGCGATGGCCAGCTGCGAAAGCAGGATCAGGGTTGAATAGCCGGCACCGAAATCATCCAGTGACAGGGTGACCTCCGCCGCCAGCAGCTGTGCGATGTTGGCATCGACCACGTCGCGCTCGACGATCTCGGTCCATTCGACGATCTCCAGGCGCAGCATCGCGCCAGGTACATCGTGCAGTGCCAGCAGTTCCTGCAGTCGCAGGCCGAAGTCGGGCAGGCGCAGTGACTCGGCCGAAACGTTCACGGCGATCTTCAGCTGCGTGCCATCGCGTCGGCACTGCTGCAGGAAGTGGACGGCCGACTGCAGCGTGGCCCATTCCAGTTCAGCCAGCCGCCCCTGCCGGCGCAGCAGCGAGATGACCCGCATCGGCGCGATCAGCCGGCCCTCGCCGTCGCGCATGCGCAGCAGTGCTTCGGCGCCGACCAGCTGGCGGTCCTGCAGGCGATGCTTGGGCTGGTAGCAGAGCGGTGCGTCGCCCTGTTGCAGCCAGCGTTCGAGGGCGACTTCGATCAGGGCGTCGATCTCGCTGTCACGCTGGATCGGGTCGTCGAAGAACACGACGCCGGATTCGATCGCACTCAGTGCCACGGTGATTGCCCGGAAAGGCAGGTGGCCATCGTCTGCGGCGGCCGGTGGCTTCAGTTCGACCACCGCACAGCGGAACAGCGGCCGGAAGCCTGGCCAATCGCGGCCGACACGATCGGCCAGGTTGCTGGCCAGCTCGGTGATCTGCGGTTGCGTGCGTAGTTCGGACAAGGTCAGGTCGCGCACCAGGATCGCCAGCGCGGCATCGCCGAACTGGTAGATCTCCAGCCGCCCGGCCGGCAGCGAGGGCAGCAGCCGATGCACCTCTTCGGTACTGTCGCGTTGCCACAGGCCGTTGTCCTGAAGTGGACCATAGCGCAGGCGCAGATCGCGCAGGTTGCCCATCTCTGCCACGATCAGGCAGGCCTTGCCGATGCCGTCGTTGTCGCGCCAGTAATGCTGCAGGCGTTCGCCGAGCGCGCGCATGTTGGGCAGGCCACTGATCGGATCGATGCGCAGCCAGGCCTGTTCGCGCTGGCGCTGTGCATCGATCTGCGCATCGTTGTAGACCAGTGCGAACACCGCGCCCAGCATCAGCAGCGATAGTGGCAGTGCCAGCAGGCGCTGGATTGCCAACTCCTCCACAGGCAGCTGATTGGCGCCGATGATTGCTACGCCCAGTGCCAGGCCCAACGCAGTGACGACAATACGCACGCCCCAGGCCTGCAGGATCATGCGCAGCGAGAGTTCGTTGAGCATGCGCGGGTGCAGGCGCCTGCGCAGCCAGACGCCAGCCAGCATCTGCAACATGGCCTCGAGGCCGGCCGGCAGGAAGTACTGGGTGCCGACGAACTGGTAGCGTGCCAGCAGGCTTGCGCCCAGGCAGGCCAGGCCACCGCGCCAGCCGCCAAGCAGGCCGCTGACCAGCAGGATGTCGAAACCCAGGTGGAGCTTGACCACGCCCTGGGTGTAGCGGGCCACGAACCAGGCGTTGAACAGGTAGATCAGGCCCAGCGCCACGCCCACGTACAGGCGGCGGCCTTCAATGGCATGGCCGGCGCGACGGGTGGCGATCAGCAGCACGCCGATCATGCCGATCACCGCCGTGGCCTGCAGCAGGTACAGCGGCAGGCTGGGCAGGGCGCTGTCCAGGACCTGGGCCGCAACCCGTGAAAGCGCATCCATAGCAGGTTCCCGCCTGTGACCGACGGCCAGTGACGATCAGCGTAGTCGCAGCAGGGCGCAGGTTCAATTGCGTTGGCTGCGTTCGGGCAGGAGGTGTTCGGCCATGAAATCCACGAACGCGCGTACACGCGGCTGCTGATGGCGATGGCTTGGCCAGAGGGCCCAGAAGGTGCTTCGCTCGGTGCTCCATGGGTCCAGGACACTGACGAGCACACCGCGGTCCAGCGCATCACGCGTGGCGAAGTCGGGCAGGCACGCAATGCCATGGCCATCGATGGCCATGTGCAGGATCGTCTCAAGATGATTGGCGGTCATCGCGGCAGTCAGCCGCGGCTCAGTGCCTCCCTCATGCGCGGGCAGTGGCCAACGTTCGAGCAGGCCGGTGCCGGGAAAGCGATGGAGGAGGCAGGCGTGAGCACTCAGCTCATCCGGGTGCTGCGGCGTGCCGCGCTGGGCGAAGTATGCAGGGGCACCCACGCACAGCAGGCGGGTACTACCCAGGTTGCGGCCGTGCAGCCGGGAGTCGGCGGGGCTGCCTGTGCGGACGACGGCGTCGAAGCCCTCCTCGATGACATCGACCAGGCGGTCGCTGAAGTGCAGGTCGAGTTCGATGGCGGGGAAGCGGTGCGCAAACGCCGAAAGCACCGGCAGCATCAGACCGCTGGCGAGTGGAAGACTGACCTTCAGGCGTCCGCTGGGCGCGGCCTGGGCATCGGTCAGCTCGCGTTCTGCCGCAGCGACCTCGATCATGATGCGGCGGCAACGTTCAAGGAACTGCTCGCCTTCGGCAGTCAGGCTGACGCTGCGGGTATTGCGATTCAGCAGGCGGGCGCCCAGGCGCTCTTCCAGCCGGGCGATGGTCTTGCTTGCTGCCGAAGGGGTGATGCCACGCTGTCGCGCTGCGGCCGCGAAGCTGCGTGCCTCGGCGACCAGAACGAAGAGGCTGAGACCGGCAAAGCTGTCCATGACGTGGCCATTGATGACGTTTTTGTCATTAAAGCATGGACAGAATGACGGATTCTTCCGCAATAGCGTCGTCGATAGCATCAATGCAGTGGCGCTTGGCCACGCTCGAGTTTCATCGACATGTCTGTTGCCTCTGCTGAGACGGCCGGATCATCACGCTTTGGAGTGGTGCTGGCAGGCTGCCTGACCGCGCTCACCATTCCCTTGAGCATTGCCAGCCCCGCGGTGGGCATTCCCGCCATCCGGGACGCGCTGGGCGGTTCCCCTGCGGCGCTGTCCTGGATCATCAATGCCTACCTGTTGACCTACGGCTGCACCACGCTGGTGGCCGGTGGACTGGCCGATCTGCATGGCAGGCGCCGGATCTGGATTCTGGGCGGCGCGTCGTTTGCGCTCGTCACCGGCCTGATTCCCCTGATGCCCGATGTGGCGTGGATCAATGCCCTGCGACTGCTTCAGGGGATGGCGGCGTCGGCAGCGTTTGCCGGCGCGATGGCGTCGCTGGCGCAGGTGTTCGACGGCCAGGCGCGGGCAAGGGTTTTCAGCCTGATCGGCACCACCTTTGGTGCAGGGGCCGCAGGCGGTCCGCTGCTGGCGGGCGGGTTGATCGATGCGCTGGGCTGGGAATGGGTGTTCTTCCTGCCGGCGTTGCTGGCGGCCCTGACCGTACCGCTGGTCGCCCTGTCATCCGCCGAATCGGGAAACGCCGGTTCGCCACGCCTGGATTGGCTGGGGGCCATCACCTTCATGCTGGCGCTGGGCTCACTCACCTACGCCATGATCGTGCTGCCGGAACGTGGCCTGTTGCATCCGCAGACGCTGGTACTGCTGGCGCTCTCGGTGGTGTTGCTGGGCGGGTTCATTGTCGTTGAGCGCTCCCATCGCACACCCTTGCTGGATCTCGGCCTGTTCCGCAACCGGCGCTTTGTTGGCGTGCAGATTCTGGCCGCTGCCCCTGCGTTCTCCTACGTCGTCCTTCTGGTCGTGCTGCCGGCTGGCTTCATCGGTGTTGAAGGACTGCGGCCCACCGAGGCTGGGCTGGCGATGGCAGCACTGTCTGCACCCTTGCTGGTTGTTCCCCTGGTTGCCGGTTACCTGCTGCGCTGGATTCCGGCGCGGACGCTGTGCTGTGTGGGCCTGCTGATCGGCGCCCTTGGGCTGGCATGGCTGGCGCAGGTGTTCCCGTTCCCGTCGGTGCGCTGGATGCCGATGCTGGTCATCGGGATCGGCATCGGCCTTCCCTGGGGGATCATGGATGGCCTGGCGGTCAGCGTGGTCGGCAAGGAGCAGGCCGGCATGGCCGCTGGCATCTTCAATGCGATGCGACTGGCAGGCGATTCCATTGCCCTCGCGCTTGTCGGCATCATGCTCTCGGCCCGGATTGGCGGGAACATGACGCTGGAGGCCGGCGCCGTGGCCCGTGCCGCCGTGCACAGGCTGTCCATGGGCGACCTCGGTGGAGCGGTGGAGGCGTTGCCCGGCGTTTCGGGAACGGTGCTGGCCCAGGCGTACATGGAGGCCGTCCGTGGCCAGCTGTTTGTCCTGGCGATGGCGACCGTGCTGACCGCCATCGTGCTGGGGTACCTGTTGCGCGAAGAGGCCGAGCCTGGCCAGCGCAGCGGTAGTCAGTAGCGCGGGTCAGCGATGGCCGGCAGCACCAGTTCGCGCACGAAGCCGGACGGCGACAACTGCAGCAACGCACGCACCATCGCAACGACGTCATGGACGGGCACCAGTTCGCCCTCGCCGCGCGCTGCGGCCTCTGCCATCGGCACCGACAGTGCATCGTCGGTGTTGAGGTAGCCCAGCTGCAGGCTGGTCACCGCCAGGCGGCGATCACGGAAGCCCTCGCGCAGTGCATCGGCGATGCCATTGAGCGCGAACTTGGATGCGCCGAACGCCACTTCCGGGCGGCCGCTGCGTGGCAGTGCCGAGGTCGAGCCGGTCAGCACCAGCTGCGGGCGTGGCGCGCCGAGCACTCGCGGCAGCAGGCGCTGCAGCAGCACCAGGGTCGCGGTGATGTTGACGTCGACCAGTTGGGTGAGCGCGGCATCACTCTCGTCGAGGAAGGAGTACTCGTCGCTGAAGGCGGTCTCTTCCCAGATGCCCAGGTTGTGGATCAGCACATCCAGATCGGCCGGTGCCTGCGCTGCGATGTGATTGGCAGCCAGGGTGGGCCGGGACAGATCGGCTTCGATCCACTGCAGGGTGACACCCTCGGGGCATTCAAGATCGCGTGGACGGTTGCGCGAAACGCCGATGACGGTGTCGCCCGCACTGCACAGGCCTTCCACGAACGCCCGACCGAGGCCCCTGCTGGCGCCGATGACCATCAATTTCATGTTGCTTCCTTGTTGTACTGCGGCAGCCTCAATCGGCTGCCAGAACGGTGTCCCAGTCGGCGAACGCACGCAGGCCGCTGCGCTCGGCGGTAATGATCGAGGCGGTGTTGTCGAGCTGGCAGCGGTATTGAGGCTGCAGCCCGGCCGCCTGCGCGGACACGGCCATGGCGTGTACCAGCTGGCGCGCGTGCCCGCGACCGCGGGCCTCGGGCAGGGTCAGCACGCCCATGTCGGCCAGGGCTGGATCCAGGCTCCACGGGTACATGCTTGCCGCGGCAACCAGCTGCTCGCCATCGAAGGCGCCGAACACCTGCCAGTGGTCCAGTTCAACCCAGGCCGCATCCAGATCCTCTTCGCTGGCGCTGGCCTGGAACATGTCGAACGCGGCTGCGTCGGCCGGGTCGAGACGGCGGATATGTGGCGGTACAGGGCGATCGGCCAAGGCCGCAAGTTCTGCGGCAGGGAAGTAGAAGACGCGATCCGCGCCATGCGTGCGCTGGTCGAGCTGCTGCAGACGCTGTTGCAGCTGCGCCAGCGTCCAGTGCGGTTGTACTGGCAGTTGCAGGCGAGCCGCCAGGGCAGGGCGCAGCAGTGCGCGCGCAGGGCCGACGAGTGGCTGCAGCAGCATGCCATCCTCGCCCTCATCGAAATCATCGCTGCACGCCAACTGCAGCAGTGGATCATCCTGCAGCGTGCGCTGCCCGGAGAACACGCCGCGCCAGGTCGCATCGATCAACGGGGCAAACACATCATCCATGACCGGTGTCTCGCTCAGTGCCGGGGCAGGTCCACCTGCAGGCCGGCGGCCTTCCATTCGGGGTAACCGGCAGCGAGCCGCTGCGCGGTCAGTCCGGCCTCGCGCAGCATCGCCACCGCATCGTTGGACAGCACGCAGTAGGGACCGCGGCAGTACGCGACAATGTGGACGGCACGCGGCAGTTCGTCCATCCGTGCACGCAGTTCCGTAACGGGAATGTTCAGCGCGCCGGGCAGGTGGCCCAGATCGAATTCCTCGCGCGGCCGTACATCCAGCAGCACCACGCTGCTGCGTTGTTCCAGCAGCTGCTCGACGGTCAGCCCCTCCAGGGCATCGCGGCGCTGAAGGCTGTCGTGGATCACGCCCTGCATCTCGCTGCGCTGGCCTTCGGCACTCTCAGTGTTGCCGCGCCGTTCCTCATCCTGCAGCCGGGCATGGGTGCCGGCCTTGCCGCTTCGAAGACCCCGGCGCCGGGCAAGGCGCGCCTGCGCAGCCTGGTGGCGCACAGCGTGTTCGGCGCAGGCATGTACCTTTCCGCGCTGCTGTTGGCCGCGATCCGTGCAGGATGAGCGAGAATCCGTGGGGTCACCGGCAACAGGAACACCCCGGCATGGAAGCACCCGATCCCTCCACTGATGGCATGCCGCTACCGTGGGCATGGCAGGAAACGTTGGCCGATGCGCGCATCGAGCGCCAGTCGATCGGTGTTTCGCGCGCGGATGTAGCCCGTGTGCAACGGCCGGGGCAGGCCGATGCCTTCGTGAAGTCGGAAGTGATCGACGCCTTCAGTGAGCTGGGCGATGAGATCGCGCGCCTGCGCTGGCTGCAGGCACAGGGACAACCGGCGCCGACGGTGATTGCCACCGCCGAAGAAGCGGGCCGGCGCTGGTTGCTGATGAGCGCGCTGCCCGGCCGCGACCTGGCTTCGTCGCCTGAACTCGCGCCGCAGGAACTGGTGGAACTGCTGGCCGACGCGCTGCGCGGGCTGCATGCGTTGCCGGTGGCAGCCTGTCCGTTCGACCAGCGACTGGCCTCGCGCCTGCAGGCGGCGCAGGCACGGGTCGAGGCGGGCATGGTCGACGCTGACGACTTCGATGACGAGCGCCTGGGCCAGAGTCCGCAGCAGGTCTTCGCCGAACTGTGCAGCACCCGGCCCGATCATGAAGACCTGGTGGTCAGCCATGGCGATGCCTGCCTGCCGAACCTGATGGTGGTCGAGGGGCGTTTCAGCGGTTTCATCGACTGTGGGCGACTGGGTGTTGCCGACCGCTACCAGGACCTGGCGCTGGCCGCGCGCAGCCTGGTCCACAACTTCGGCGACACGCGTTGGGTCGCGCCGTTGTTCCAGCGCTACGGCGCGGTGGCCGACGAGCGCCGGCTGGCGTTCTACCGGTTGCTCGACGAGTTCTTCTGAGCCCGCGCGTGGCTGGCGATGGCCGCGCAGATCAGGCCGCCGACCACGCTCAGGTGCTCCAGCGCGAAGAACAGGGCCAGCTGCTGTTCCGCGCCGTGCTTGGTCCAGAAGGTATGCACGATGACGATGGTCAGCAGCATGAACACTGCCAGCGCACCGCTGCCCAGCCAGAGCAGGCGGTCAAGCAGCAGGCACAGTGAGCCGCCCAGCAGCACCACGGCGCTGGCGAGGTTGAACAGCACAGGCGGTTGCAGCCCGGCCGCCTGCATTTCGGCCACGCTGTTGTCCCACGCCAGCAGCTTGGCCAGGCCCGAGGACAGGAACACCACGGCCAGCAGCAGTCGGGCGAGGAGCCACAGCACGCGGCTGTCGAGCAGGGTGGTGATCATCCTTGGCATGCAGGAACTCCGGGTTGAGCATGGGACAGGCCGCGCAGCATCGGGCCTCAACAGCGGTTGAGGTCAAGGCTGGCTGAACGAAGCCCGATGGTGGTCGGGTTGTCGTCTTCTAATTGGACGAACGTTCGTTCACTATTTGCGTCATGAACCGAGCCGACCGCAACGAGCAACGCATCGCGCAGATCCTGCAGGCCGCTCTGCAGTGCTTTCTCGCAAAGGGATTCCACCAGACCAGCATGCGTGACATCGCGCAGGCGGCCGGTGTCAGCCTGGGCAATCTCTACAACCACTTCCCGGGCAAGGAAGCGATCATCCTTGCCGTGGCGGTGGCTGAGAGCGAAGAACTGGCACCGTTGCTGCAGCGCCTGGCTGCGTCCGATGGCGAGCGCGCACAGGTGCTGGTGTTCCTTCAGGACTTCCACGCACTATGCCGGCAGCCGGAATGGGCGACGCTCGCCGTCGAAGTATTGGCCGAGAGCGCACGCAATCCTGCCGTGGCCGAGGCATTCGCGGCCAATCGCAGGCAATTGCAGGCGACGCTGGCCGAAGCCCTGCAGCACGTTGCGCAGCGCGAACGTCGGCGCCCGGCGTTGACACCGGCATTGCAGTCGCAGGTGCTGCTGGACGCCATCGAGAGCGACGCGCTGCGGCGGGGGCTGGGCGAAGCCGATGGCACCGATGAGGCTTCGCTGGATCTGGGTCTGCTCGCGCTGCTGCTTGGGGCACGCGCTTGAGCGCCGTCGACCGGCGATTGCACGGCCTTGATCTTGCGCGCTACCTGGCGCTGGCCGGCATGGTGCTGGTCAACTTCCGCCTGGCGATGGCCGTGCCGGCAGAGGGTGAGGGTTGGTTGGCAGGCTTCTTCCATCTGCTGGAGGGCAAGGCCTCGGCGACGTTCGTTACGCTGGCCGGTCTTGGCCTGGTACTGGCCACGCAGCGGCAGGGTTGGTGGCTGGCCAGTGTGCAGACCTGGCGGCGCGCACTGTTCCTGCTGGTGCTGGGCCTGCTCAACCTGACCCTGTTCCCGGCCGATATCCTGCATTACTACGCGGTGTATTTCGCATTGGCCGTGGTGTGGTTGCGTGCTTCGCCGCGGGTGTTGCTGGCCAGCATCGTGGGCCTGGCGGCCTGTTCGTTCTGGGCGTTGCTGCACTGGGACTACAGCCAGGGATGGAACTGGCAGACGCTGGAATACGCCGGTCTGTGGCAATGGCCGGGCGCGGTCCGCAACCTCCTGTTCAACGGCTTCCATCCGCTGCTGCCCTGGTTGTGCTTCTTCCTGCTGGGGATGCTGCTGGCACGGCTGGAGCTGTCGCAACCGCGGGTGCAGCGTGCACTGCTGGTGCTGGGCGTGCTGTTGGTTGGTGCCGGCCAGGGCGTGCAGCAGCTTGCGCAGGGAACGCCATGGCAGGCGTGGCTGGGAACGCAGCCGATGCCGCCGGGACCGGCCTACGTACTCACCGGTGCGGGCGCGGCGTGCAGTGTCATTGCCGCCTGCCTGTGGCTGGCGCGTGTGCGACCGGGTGACTGGCTGGCGCCGTTCACGGCGGCAGGGCGCATGACCCTCACGCTCTATGTCGGCCACATCCTGCTGGGCATGGGAACACTGGAAAGCCTCGGCCTGCTTGACGGACGTGCGTCGCTTGCCTCGGTGCTGTTGTGGGCGCTGTTGTTCCTGATGCTGGCGACAGGCGCGGCGTGGCTGTGGTCGTGGCAGTTCGCACGCGGTCCACTGGAAGCGATGATGCGGCGCATCGCGGGCTAGTCCTTTGGTCGCGCCGAGGTGATGTTGTGACGGACATGTCTGTGTCGCGGCGAACGCATCTGCGATAGTGGCGGCAGGTATTACTTTCCGCTTGCATCCATGTCATTCGCTTCGGCGCAGCATCTCGGCGAAGTCCTGCAACAATCCTATGGCATTACCGCCACCGCTGTGGTGCCGCGCCCGGTGGGTGCCGACGCCAATGCCAGCGTGTATCGTGTCGACGCGCGCCACGGTCAATGGTGGCTGAAATGCCGCACGTACCAGGTTGATCCGGCGGTATGGGACAGCCTGCACTGGCTGCGCGGTACGCTGGGCATCGATGAAATCGTGGCCCCATGGCCGGCGCTGACCGGTGGTGCGTCGGTGCAGCGTTGGGGACTGCAGTTCACCCTGTTCCCCTACATAGAAGGCCAGTCCGGGTTCGAGGCGGCGTTGAGCCATAGGCAGTGGCGACGCCTGGGCGAGGTGCTGCGGCGCCTGCACGCGTCGCCGCTGCCGACCGAACTGCAGCGTGGGCTACCGACCGTGCGGCTGGAAACTGCGGCACTTGAGACCGTTGGGCAGTGGCTGGCGGGCGAGGGCCTTGCCGCCGCAAAGGATGGGCTGGGCCGTGCATTCGTTTCCGTATGGGACCGGCAGCATGCGCGCATCACCGCGCTGCATGCGCAGGCACTGCAGCTGCGCGCGGCATTGCAGGAGGTTCCGGCTGACCTGCACCTGTGCCATACCGACCTGCATGCCGGCAATCTGCTGATGGGCAATGACGGTGGCCTGCACCTGATCGACTGGGATGGCCTGTCGCTGGCCCCGCGCGAGCGTGACCTGATGTTCATCGGTGCCGCTGTCGGCGGGCGCTGGGGCCGCGAGAATCCACTGGGGTTCGAAGACGGCTACGGCAGTGACCGTGGCGATCCGCGCTGGATCGCCTGGTACCGGCACTGGCGCATCCTCCAGGACCTGATCGAGTTCCAGCAGGTGCTGCTGGGGAGCGATGGAGAGGAGCGCTCGCCTCCATTGCGGCGGCAGTCGCTGCACTATCTGGGCGAACAGTTCGCGCCGGGCAATGTGTTCGATGCGGCGGAGCGTGCGTATCGCGCGCTGGGTTAGTTCCCGGGCCGTTGCCAGGATCGCCCCGGGTAGAGTCGACTGTTAGTTGTGACTTCCCGGTAGGTTGTTCACCCATGGCGTGTCCATGCAGGTGGTTTCTATTCCGCGGGCTTGGCCGCTGCCGAGGCCGCGGCACTGGCGGCACGACGCGACAGCACGGCCTCGCGATGGGCAATGTAGGCGTTGGCGGCGAGGATGATGCCGGCACCAATGATCGTCCAGCGATCCACCGTTTCGTTGAACAGCAGCCAGCCGCACAGCGTTACCAGCGGCAGCTGCAGGAAGCTGATCGGGGTCAGGGCGGAGACTTCGCCCAGGCGCAGTGCGCGCGTCCACAGCAGCTGGCCGATGGTGCCAAGCACGCCGGTGGCCAGCAGCCACAGCCACGCCATGCCGGTGGGCCAGACCCAGACGAACAGTGCCGGGACCAGCGACAGCGGCACCCAGAACACGTAGGTGTAGAGCACCACGGTGTCGGCACTGTCGACGCGGGTCAGCTGCTTGATCTGGATCGCCACCAATGAGCTGAGCACGGCGGCAGCCACCGCCACCAGGCTTCCCGCGGTGAAGCCGGCGGTACCGGGGCGCACGATCACCAGCACGCCGATGAAGCCGACCACCACCGCGGCCCAGCGGCGCACGCGCACGGTCTCACCCAGCCAGAGCACGGCAGCAATGGTGACGAACAGCGGCGTGGAGTACGAGAGCGATACCGCCTGCGCCAATGGCAGGTGGCCCAGCGCCCAGAACGCGCACAGCATCGAGCCCAGGCCGATCGCACTGCGCACGAAATAGCGCGGCAGCTGCTGGGTCTTCAGTGGTGCGTGGCCGGGGCGCAGCAGCATCGGCAACAGCGCGAGCAGGCCGAAGGCGTTGCGGAAGAACGCCACTTCCTGGGTCGGTACGTAGCGCGTGGCGTAGCGGATCGCCACGGCCATCAGGCCGAATGCCATCGTGCTGCCGAGCATCAACAGCGCCGCCCGCATCGGGGTGGCGCTGGGGGAGAGGGCGGGGCTGTTCACCACTGTGCGCCGAGCAGGCGGGGCTCCGGTTCGATCGGCACGCCGAACTTCTCCAGCACCGAGGCGGAGATGCGTCGCGCCAGCGCCAGCAGCGCAGCACCGGTGGCGTTACCGTGGTTGACCAGCACCAGTGCATGGCTCGGGGCCACGCCGGCATCGCCTTCGCGGAAGCCCTTCCAGCCGCAGGACTCGATCATCCAGGCCGCCGAGACCTTGCGTTTTCCGTCCTGGTCGGACGGGAACACCGGCAGCTCGGGGAAGTGCTGCAGCAGCACGTCAACCTGTTCCAGCGGCAGCACCGGGTTCTTGAAGAAGCTGCCGGCATTGCCCAGCACGTCCGGATCGGGCAGTTTGCGGCGGCGGATCGCGATCACCGCATTGGCCACGTCTACCGCACCCGGCAGTTCCACGCCCTGTGCCTGCAGTTCCTCGCGGATGCCGGCGTAGTCCATGCGCAGGTCGTGCAGCAATGGCAGCTTCAGCTCGATGGCGGTGATCAGGTAGCGGTCCATCTGCTGCTTGAACACGCTGTCGCGGTAGGCGAAGCCACACTGTTCGTTGTCCAGCCGCACCCAGGCCTGTTCCTGGCAGTCCCAGGCTTCGACGGCCTGGATGAACTCGCCAACCTGCGCGCCATAGGCACCGATGTTCTGGATCGGCGCAGCACCGGCCGTACCGGGAATCAGCGCCAGGTTCTCCAGTCCGGACAGGCCTTCCTGCAGCGACCACATCACCAGGCCATGCCAGGGCACGCCGGCGCCGGCGCGGATCACTGCATGGTCGGCGCGGTGTTCCAGGAAGCTGATGTCGCGGTTGCCGAACACCAGCACGGTGCCGGGCAGGTCTTCAGCGATCAGTACGTTGCTGCCGCTGCCCAGCACCAGCAGTGGGCCGCTGGCCACTTCGGGCAGCGCCAGCACTTCCGGCAGCAGCGTGGGGTCGTGCAGTTCCAGCAGCTGCGCTGCACTGGCCTGCACATGGAAGGTGTTCAGCGCCTGCAGCGGTGCATTGCGGGTGAGCGTCCAGCGCAGCGGGGCGTTGCCGTCGACGGTATCCATGGGCGCGCTCACAGTGGGGCCACCGCGCCGCGGCTGGGCGCTTCGCGACGGCGACGGATCGCCTCCACGCATTCGGAGACCAGGGCAGGGCCACGGAAGATCAAGCCGCTATAGCACTGCACCAGCGCGGCGCCGGCGGCCATCTTGGCCACGGCATCGGCACCGGACAGGATGCCGCCGACGCCGATCAGCGGCACCGATTCGGGCAGGCGCGAGCGCAGGCGGCGCAGCACCAGGGTGGACTGCTCCAGCACCGGCGCGCCGGACAGGCCACCGGCCTCATTGGCCAGCGGATCGCCGGCCACCTTGCTGTGGTCGATGGTGGTGTTGGTGGCGATCACGCCGTCCACCTGCAGTTCGCCCAGCACACGGGCGGCGGCATCGATGTCGCGCTCGCTGAGGTCGGGCGCCACCTTCACCAGCATCGGCACGCGGCGACCATGCTGCGCAGCCAGGGCTTCCTGGCGGTCACGCAGCTGGCTGACAAGCTGGCGCAGTGCGGTCTCTTCCTGCAGCTCACGCAGGCCGGCGGTGTTGGGCGAGGAGATGTTGACCGTGATGTAGTCGGCCAGCGGATACACCTTGTCCAGGCAGGCGATGTAATCGTCCACGGCCTGTTCGTTGGGGGTGTCCTTGTTCTTGCCGATGTTGATGCCGAGCAGGCCGCGACGGTTGCGCGCGCGCTCGACATTGCGCACCAGTGCATCCACGCCCGCGTTGTTGAAGCCCATGCGGTTGATGATCGCGTTGTGTTCCGGCAGGCGGAACAGGCGCGGCTGCGGATTGCCAGCCTGCGGGCGCGGGGTGATGGTGCCGATCTCGACGAAGCCGAAGCCGAGCGCGAACAGCGCATCGATGTGCTCGCCGTTCTTGTCCAGGCCGGCAGCGAGGCCGACCGGATTGGGGAACGTCAGCCCGAACACGGTGCTCGGCATCGGCGCGATGCGGGCGGCCAGCAGCGGCGTGGTGCCGGTGCGATAGGCCAGGTCCAGTGCGGACAGGCCGAGGCCGTGGGCGCGCTCGGCGTCGAGCGAGAACAGGAAGGGGCGGGCAAGCGAATACATGCGTCGGTTCAGTCCAGCGTGCCGAGGAAGGCTCGGGTTCGATATTCAAAAGCAACCTGGCCGTCGACCGCGTGGGCGGCGAACAGGTCCTGCAGAGCGGCGATCATCGGCGCATGGCGCGGGTGACCGGGCTGGGGGGCATAGGAGGAGGACAGCAGGCGCCCTTGCAGCGCATCCAGATCCAGGTACTGCACGTTCGGCAGCTGCACCATGCCGCGCAGCCCGGCGCCGAACCAGGCCTGCATGGTGGCGTCGTCCTGGTAGCGCTCGGCCACGGCGGTGTAGTCGGTGCCGTAGTCCAGCAGCAGTTGTTCGTAGCCGACCAGGAACGGGCTGGCATCGAGCAGGCGTGAATTCCAGTAGATCAGTGCCAGGCCACCTGGGCGCAGGATGCGCTGCCACTCGGCGCGCACCGCCACGGTGTCGAACCAGTGGAAGGCCTGCGCGACGCTGACCAGGTCAACGCTGGCCTCGTCCAGCCCGGTGGCCTCGGCGCGGCCGTCGATGGCGCTGAACTGCGGATACTGCGGCGCCAGCCACTGTTCGGAGGCGGCGCGCATGGCGGCGTTCGGTTCCACCGCAATGACCGGATGGCCGGTGGCCAGAAACTGGCGGCTGGAAATGCCGGTGCCGGCGCCGATGTCGGCGACCACGGCCTCGTGGCTGACGCCCATGGGGCCATGCAGCCACTCCAGCAGGGCGGGCGGGTAGTCGGGCCGGTAGCGGACGTAGTCGGCGACGCGGCTGCTGAAGCGTTCAGTGCTGTCGGAAGTGGTCATGGCGATCAGTTCGACATCGCGGCGAGCCAGGCCAGGCCGCCGAAGAACAGGATGAAGACCAGGATGGCGGCGATAGCGGCGCCGACCATCACCCAGCCCAGTACAAGGCCAGTGACGGCCAAACCGTCGCCTTCCAGTTCCTGCGGGCGACGGCGGATCTCGGCGCGGGCCATGTGGCCGGTGACGATGGCCACGATGCTGGCCACGAAGGGCAGGACGGTCCAGCTGGCGATGCCCATGACCAGGCTGACTACGGCCAGGGCGCTTGTCTGTCGGGGTGCCACGCTCATCGGGGTCCTCCTTGGCAGTGTGCACATGATAGTGCGTCTGCCCAGGCAATCCCATGCCCGGCAAGTGCAAGGATGCGGTAGGCGTCGACCGTGGTCGACGAACGGGATGTCAGCCCTGGCGGACGTCGACCTTGGTCGACGAACGAGGTGCCAGCCCTGGTAGGCGTCGACCTTGGTCGACGAAGGGCATTTCAGCCGGGTAGGCGTCGACCTTGGTCGACGAAAGGCATGCCAACCAAGGTTGGCAGCTACCGAAGTGCCGGTGTCAGCCCATCAACACCTGGCCACCATCCACGTTGAGCACGCTGCCGGTGACCCAGCGCGCCAGCGGCGAGCACAGGAACAGGGCGGCGTCGGCGATCTCGCGCGGGTGTCCGAAGCGGCCGAACGGGATCTTCGCCAGGGTGCCGTGGTACAGCGTCGGATCTTCGGTGCGGCGGCGATCCCACAGGCCATCGTCGAATTCGATCGAACCGGGGGCGATGGCGTTGACCCGGATCCGGTCCTTGGCCAGCGCCAGTGCCTGCGAGGTGGTGTAGTGCGACAGCGCGGCCTTTGCGGCGGCGTAGGGCGCGCCACCGGGGCGCGGCTGCTGTGAGGCGATCGAGGACAGGTTGAGGATGCAGGCATCGCTGGATGCGCGCAGCCACGGCAGTGCCAGGCGCGACGCCCGTACCGCCGCCATCAGGTCGATCTGCAGGCTGGCGGCCCAGCCATCCTCGTCATCGGCCATGCCGTAGCCGGTGGCGTTGTTGACCAGCACATCGATGCCGCCGAGTGCATCGGCAGCGGCCTGCAGCCAGGCCTGGATCTGGCCGGCATCGGCCAGATCGGCGGAGACGGTATGCAGCGGGGTGCCCTGTGCCTGCGCATCGGCGCGCAGGGCATCCAGTCCGGCCTGGCCGCGGGCGCAGACCGAGACCTGCGCACCGGCGCCGGCAAATGCCAGCGCCATTTCACGACCGATGCCTTTGCTGCCACCGGCGATGAGTACGCGGCGGCCGCTGAAGTCGAGGGTCGGAGCCCCTGCGGGGATCCGACCCACAGACGTCTCGGCGTCGTTTGCCATCACAGATCGAACTTGATGCCCTGGGCCAGCGGCAGCGAGTCCGAATAGTTGATGGTGTTGGTCTGGCGGCGCATGTAGACCTTCCACGCATCCGAACCGGACTCGCGGCCACCGCCGGTGTCCTTCTCGCCACCGAAGGCGCCGCCGATCTCCGCACCGGACGTGCCGATGTTGATGTTGGCGATGCCGCAGTCGCTGCCGGCGGCCGACAGGAACTTCTCGGCGGTCTTCAGGTTCTGGGTGAAGATCGAGGACGACAGGCCCTGCGGTACGCCGTTCTGCATGTCGATGGCTTCGTCGATGCTGTCGTACGGCATCACGTACAGGATCGGCGCGAAGGTCTCGTGCTGGACCACGGCGTCGCTGTTCTTCAGGCCGGAGACGATGGCCGGCAGCACGAAGTTGCCTGCGCGGTCGATGCGGGTGCCCCCGGTTTCGATGGTGCCGCCGGCGGCCTTGGCCTGGGCGATGGCATCGAGGAACTGCTGCACGGCACCGTCGCTGTTCAGCGGGCCCATCAGGTTGGCGGCATCGGTCGGATCACCGATCTTGCCTTCCACCTGCTTGTAGGCCTTGACCAGGGTGGCCAGCACGTCGGCGTAGATCGAGCGGTGCACGATCAGGCGGCGGGTGGTGGTGCAGCGCTGGCCGGCGGTGCCGACGGCGCCGAACACGATGCCCGGCACGGCCAGCTTCAGGTCGGCGGTTTCGTCCAGGATGATGGCGTTGTTGCCACCCAGCTCCAGCAGGCAGCGGCCAAGGCGGCGAGCGACCTTTTCGTTGACGGTGCGGCCGACCTGGGTCGAGCCGGTGAAGCTGATCAGCGGCACGCGACGGTCATCGACCATCTTTTCCGACAGCGCGGTGCCCGCATCGTTGATCAGGAAGAAGATGTCCGGGAAGCCGGCTTCGCGCAGGGCGTCGTTGCAGATCTTCAGCGAGGCGATGGCGGTCAGCGGCGTCTTGTTGGACGGCTTCCAGATGCACACGTCGCCACAGATGGCGGCCAGGAACGAATTCCAGCTCCACACCGCGACCGGGAAGTTGAAGGCCGAGATGATGCCGACCAGGCCCAGCGGGTGGTACTGCTCGTACATGCGGTGGCCGGGGCGCTCGGAATGCATGGTGTAGCCGTACAGCATGCGGCTCTGGCCCACGGCGAAATCGGCGATGTCGATCATCTCCTGCACTTCGCCATCGCCTTCCGGCTTGCTCTTGCCCATTTCCAGGGCGACCAGCGAGCCCAGCGCATCCTTGTGCTTGCGCAGCGCTTCGCCGCACAGGCGCACGGCTTCACCGCGGCGCGGCGCCGGCGTGGTGCGCCAGACCTTGAAGGCTTCCTGGGCGCGGGCGACGACGGTTTCGTACTCGGCCTCGGTGGTCGCGCGGACCTGCGCGATCGGCTCGCCGGTGGTCGGGTTGACCGGGGTGATCAGCTCACCGCTGGTCGCGCTCGACCACTCCCCGTTGCCCAGGTACGTGCCAGCGTTGATCGCGTCCAGGCCAAGGGACTTGAGCAGCTCGGAAGACATGCAGACTCCTGTGTTTCGTTACGTTGTTTGGTGCCATCGCGGGCAGCTGGGGGACGCGATGAACTGAATCGCCGATGGTAGCAGAGCGGCCTGTCCGGCCATGGTGCAACGCGCCAGCGGAATCGTACGGAGCATGAATGCTTGGAGGGCAGGGTGTGTTGCCTGTAAACTTCCCGGCTGCATGGCCCCGTAGCTCAGCTGGATAGAGCGTCCCCCTCCTAAGGGGAAGGTCGCCCGTTCGAATCGGGCCGGGGTCACCAGAATCAACAGCTTGCGAAAGCCGCTATATCGCCACAGGCCATATCGGACCATCAAAAGGCACCATTTGGTCACAGTGGAGGTAATGGCGAATCAATAGGTTGGCTTCGCCACCGCACCGTCATCGCCCTCAGGGGTGAGGTGCGCGTAGTACTTCGCAATAGTGGCGTAGTCGGCATGCCTGGCCGGAACTGCATCTGTCGCAACGGAACTCCGGTGATGGCCATACCGTGTTCTTGTGCACGGCGACAAGCGGATCGGATAGACAGCGAAGTGCCCAGCGCGCATACCGGCCCAGCGGCGCCTCGCGCCACTTGCCGACTTCGTGCGCCCCCGGCCATCTTCGTCTGGATCGCTCTCAACACTTTGGCTGCCCACCTCGTGCGTCCGGACTGGGTACCTGGCCCAGGTGGAGGCTGGATTCACGCGGCCGCAGGCCATGCAACCGGTGTCCGCCAAGCTGGGCCCCCAGCAAAAGGTGGGCAGCGTCGGATTGTCGGTCCCGTGAAAACCGCAATCCTGTGGTAGTAAAGGCCCCAGCGGTGGCATGACGCCGCCGACAGGGGGCAACATGAAGGCGATGACCGCTGTTCTGGTTGCGGCTGTGCTTTGCGTTGGTTGTTCAACCAAGGGGGGTTCCACTGCACCCTACAACATCTCTTTCGTTGGCCATCCTTCCCGGGCCGACGTAGCACCACCTCCACCTCCACCCCCACCTCCGCCGCCCCCCGTTGACGGTCAGGTCCAGGCGCCTGATCCCAGCGGAGTCAAGCCTCCGAGGAGGCTTCCCCGCGACGGATGGTATGAGCCTGGAGAGGAGGTGGATGACGCCTCGGACGTTGAAAAGGCGTTGCCAGCGGTACTGGCGGAATGCAAGAAGCTCATCCTCGGGATGGAGAACAAATCCGTTGATCAGCGAAAGGCGTCCCTCTGGGTGTACGGGATCGGGCTGGTCGCGGGCACGGTCATCGCACCTGCACTTACGGCGGCGAACGCTGCCAAGCACGCCGGTGCGATAGCCGGACTAAGTGCATTGGGGGGCGCCTCTGGTATGGCGGGAAAGGCGCTGGAGGACTCTGGGTTTGGGGGATCCGCGGCAATTGCTGATCGTAAAGCCATCGCCGACGTGATTCGTCTGAAGCTCCCAGTGATCACGGATCGCAGAGAGGCGTCGCACGATCGACGGAAGGCGCTTACGGAAATGCAGGCTGCATGCTTTGCCTACGATCTGACCACCCCGAAGCCCATCCAGTCGGCAACAACCGGCAAATGAACAAGGAAGGGCCCGCTCTCCGACGGGCCCTTCTCTTTTACACTCCGCGCCAAGCTCGCCGCCGTCACCTTCCTCCGGGTGAAGAAGGTGGGCAACATCGGCGAGCGCGCCATCAACACCATCGTCGTGCGGTACGACATGCCCGATACCTTGGTGGCCCTGAAGGGAAAGGGTATCGGGAGGAAGCGCCCGAAGACCCCGACGGCGATGGACGACACGTTGCGTCTGTGGGTGAGGCCGATTGAATTTTCTGTTGGGGCAGTCGGCATGTGTTCCAGAGATGGCAGTAGAATCCGCGCCAGTCCCCTCTCTTCCGGGTCATCATGTCGATACGAGTAGCGTGCCTGTGCGGGAACGTCGCCATTGAGCTGGCTGGAGAGCCGGTCGCACGCGCCAACTGCCACTGTTCATCGTGCAGGGACTTCTACGGTGTCACCATGTTCTCCGCGACGGCTTGGGAGGCTTCGTCGGTTCAGATGGCCTCCTTCGATGCGCGAAGCTTCAGCCACCCCCAGAAGCAGCTGAAGAAGACCTTCTGTGCTACGTGCGGCGAGGTTGTGTTCGGCACGAACCGTCTGGGCATGTGTGTCGTTCCCAACGCCATGCTCGCCCGCGCAGACGGCGGATGGCTGGACGTTGCCATGGCGCCCACAATGCATCTCTACTACCGGCAACGCGTAGTTGAGGTTCGCGATGAGTTGCCGAAGTACCTTGATGGCTGGGACGGCCCTACCTACCTGCAGGAATGAAGCTGCGACTGTGATGGTGCAAGGGCATTGTCGCAGGACAACATTCAACGGCTGCCGCGCAGCGTGACGGCGCCGGGCGGGCCGCTCACAATCAGTGGGCCAGACCACACAGGCATCCTCATGCCCGCACAGTTGCAACCGGTCCAACCACTGCATTACCCACGTATCGCTGGCTGGCTCGATTCGCTTGCAGCGACGCAACGCTGGGCCGGCCCAGGCGTTGCATTTCCTCTGCTGCCCGAAGCGTTCGCACAGACGCTTGAACTGGCCGAGCGACCGGGTTGGGTGCTGCTGGACGGGGAGGGCGCGTGCTTGGGGTTCGGCCAGTACTGGTTGACCGCGCCCGGCACCGCCCACCTGGGCCGCATCATTGTTTCGCCGCAGGCGCGTGGGCGCGGCCTGGGGCGGGTGCTGGTGCAGTTGTTGGGTGCCGAGGCCCTGCGGTCGCCTGGAGTGCAGCGCCTGACCCTGCGCGTCTACCGTGACAATGTCGCAGCGGTGGCCCTCTACCGCGATCTCGGCTTCCAGCCGGTGGAAGACGCTTCGACGCCGGAACTGCTGTTCATGCAGCGCAGCGGGGTCTGACCCAGCTTCAGCGTCGGCTGCTGCGGGTGGGGGCGGTATCTTGATCATTTCGGTACTTTTCACAAGTCTGGCGCCGGGCCCGATATGCTGGGCCCCGGAATCCCGCCGGATCAGCCCGTGGACCGCATTCCCCAGCTTCTGGAACAGGACGAATCCATGCGCCTGGAGGTCAGCACGCTGGCGGAAGGCTTGGGTGTTCCGCTGTCGTTCGGGCACGCGTATCTGGCGGTGCTGGTGTGCGTGTCTGGGCGTGCGCGTTTCGCACTGAACTTCCGCGAGGTGGCGGTGCAGCGGCACGACGTGCTGGTGCTGGCGGAGGATACGCTGGCGCTGCTGCGGCAGCGTTCGCGCGGTTTCCTGGCGGTGGTCTGCCTGATGCCGAAAGCGCTGGCGTCGGAGGTGGCCTACGTGCTGCCCAATGCATTGTTCAAGTTCCTGCACGAGCATCCCCATTGTGTGCCGTCACCGCTGGAGGTGCCGCTGCTGCTGGGCTGGCTGCAGCAGTTGATGGACGCGCAGCACAACGGCGGTCGCCATCGGCACGTGATGCTGCGCAACCTGCTGCAGACCTTGTTCCTGAAGTTCGCCACGCTGCTTCCGGAACATTCCGAGGCCGCGCCGCAGGTCGGCCGGCGCGAGCGCCTGGCCTGGAATTTCTGGGAGCTGGTTGGCCAGCGCAGCACGCGCCAGCGCGACGTGCAGTCCTACGCCGAGGCGCTGTGCATTACCCCGTTCTATCTCTCGCAGTTGACCCGGGAATGCTTCGATGAAACGCCGAAGGCGCTGATCGACCGCCAGGTGGTGCTGGAGATCAAGGCCCTGCTGAGCTACAGCGAACTGCCGATCGGACGCATCGCCGAACGCCTGTGCTTCGAGGATGCGTCCTACCTGTGCCGCTACTTCCGGCGGCATACCGGCCAGTCGCTGACCGGCTACCGTCGCGCCGGGCAGGGTGACGCTAGTGCGATACGAACAGCGGCGCCGGAACTTCGGCCAGCAGATCCTCGGTGACGCCGCCGAGCACGCGTTCGACCACGCGGCTGCGGCTGTAGGGCCCCAGCACCAGCAGATCGGCTTCGGCATCGAGTACATGCTGGCGGATGGTGGCGGCAACGCCCCCCTGGCTGGAGCTGATCGCCTGGATTTCGACCTCGACGCCATGCCGCGCCAGATGCTGGGCCATTTCGGCGCCCGGCGCGGCTTCAGCCTTGGGCGTGTCGACCATCAGCAGGTGCACGGCCTGCGCCCGGGCCAGCAGAGGCAGGGCATCCGCCACGGCACGACGGGCCTGTTTGCTGGCATTCCAGGCCACCACGATACGCCGGCCGACCTGCTCGCCCTTCCAGTGCGGCGGCACCAGCAGCATCGGCACGCCGGTCTGGCGCAGTGTGCCCAGTGGGTACCAGCCGGAGGGAGCGCCGGGCGTACGCGGATAGCCGGCGACGATCAGATCGCAGTACAGCGACTGCAGGGCCAGATCGGCGCCGCCCAGATAGTCCGAGACGATGCGCAGTTCGGTGCTGATCTGCAGCGGCTCGGCGGCGTCGCGCAGGTTCTGCATCAACTGCGCGGTGCAGGCGGCGTCGGCGCGGGCTTCATGGTCGAGTGCGGCGGCGATGCCCGCGCCACGCGCGAAACCGTTGGCGATGTCGGTGGGATGCTGGGCGGTCGATACCGCGACCAGATGCGCCTGCTGCGCCTTCGCCAGATGCGCGGCAATGCTCAGTACGCGGTCCCCGGTATCGCTGGCGTCGAAGAGCACGGCGATGTCGCGTAGCGGATGCAGCATGGCGTTGTCTCCTTCGATGCCTGTGACGCGTTCCCTGCCGTGCACCGACCCGGGTGCACCGGACGCAGGTGTGTTGTAGCGCATTCGTGATTCGAGTGAATCAAATATGATTCAGTTTATTAATTGATGATTCATGCTAGCGTGATCGGACTCTGCATCCAGGCCCCTCCATGCGACCTGCCACTGCCCGCACACGCCGCGACCTGCACCACGCCCTTGCTGCCACCCTGGTCAGCCATCCTCGCTGCACGCTCAGCGAACTGGCGCGCGGGGCAGGCATCAGTCGCGCGACCCTGTACCGGTTCGCGCCAACGCGGGAGGCGATTGACGAGGCCTTGTTCGCGGCGGGATTCGAACGCCTGGAAGCAGCGGCAAGCTCGTTCGATGGCAACGTGGATGCACAGCAGGTGCTGGAGCAGGTCACGGCAGCGCTGCTGGCCGACTGGGAACTGGTGACGCTGGTGTTCGCGCGCATGATGGAAGAGCAGCAGCGCCAGGGTGACCTGCATCTGCTGCCGGAGCGCTGGGCTCCGATCGGTGAACGTTTCGAGGCGTTTTTCCTGCGCGGCCAGCGAGTGGGTGAGTTCAACGTGGAGTTCACCGCGGTGTGGTTGGCCGACTTCTACTGGACCTGCTTCTACGGCATCACCTGGTCGCTTGCGCGCGGCCGTCTGGCCCCGGCAATGGCCGCATCCACGCTGTTGGCCTCGTTCCGGCATGGGGCGATGAAGGGCTGATCGTGGCGCCCATGGCGCATTTCGTGCCGACAAGACCTACGGAACCTGCGCCGAATTCGCGTGACGTCTTGCCGGAAAGGGCGTTCGCGCTGCCGGAATCGTGCACGGGGCCGCACTTCCGGATTGCTACAACTGTGGTCGTCGAATAACGCCGGAATCGGCAAAATTAAATGAGACGTTCATCACACTTTTGTTGCGGTGCGGTATCGTAGTCACTGAAATTCATACCTGACCTACGAGGTCCAGGGACGGTTGTAGTGGCCATCGAGCCGGCAGAACGTGCTTCGCGCGCGTTGCGTGGCTGATGAGTTCGTCCCAGGCGACCTACTGAACAGCGGCCTCTGCGGGCCGCCCGGGGAAATCACCATGTGGCAGTCGACGACGTCGCGCATTCGCGCGGGCGGTGGATGCGTTCATCCCAAGAAAAACACCCGATGCGTGCGGCCCGGCCGCTGGATCGCGCTTGTCCTGATCCTGCTGCTGTCGATGGTGGCGCCATCGTTTGCCTGGGCAGCCGCCTACGCCACGGGTGGCAGCAGCCCGTATCGCAATACGGTGTTGTGGTTGACCTGGGGGGGGCGGTGCCAACGGCGTCGACAACGTCGTGCTCAATGATGGGGCGCTGTCGTCCATCGACATGCCGATTGCCGCGGGCATCAACCTGCGCGTCGATTGCCGCTTGAACACGGCCGAGACCGGCGTGCTGCGCAGCTATCGGCCAGGCAACTGGCGCGGCGACAGCCTTGATGATCTGTACAACATCGGTGGTACCGATTCGAGCAACCAGCTGATCGCTGGCATCGCGCGCACCGCCGGCACCTCCAGTTTCAGCATCACCTGCACCTCGACCATGGGTGGTGCCCCGTACCGCCTGCGCGGTGTGGTGATGGCCGACGCCGAATCGATCAACAACAGCGGCGAGTTCGTCGAAGCCAGCGCGCAGGGCACCTGGAACGTGGTGGAGGTTCGCAAGAACCTGGCCAATGCCACCCCCTATCTGGTGAACAAGTCGACCAGCGGTGGCAACCAGGTGATCCGCTTCGGTCCCGGCAACGACGACAACACGGCTGCCGTTACCTTCCTCAGTTTCGACAATGCCGCACACGCGCCGGGCAACCTGGCGGTGAACATGGGCTTCTCGATGCGCGGCGGCGGTACCACCGCCATCGCCATCGGCCTGCTGGTGCCGTATGCCGACTTTGGTGACGCCCCGCAGAGCTACGGCGATGCGATGCACGTGGTGGACGATCTGCAGTTCCGTTCCGATGGCATTCCGCAGGGCGCCAGCAACTTCAACATCAACACCGCCGGTTACACGCCGGGTGGCCTGGCACCACCGCTGACCGATTTCCTCGGCAGCCTGGGCCCGGATACCGAACAGAGGAGCAGCTACAGCGCGGACGCGCTGGGTGATGACAACTTCCCGCAGGCGGGCAGCCGTGAGGAAGACGCGTGGCCGACCAGCTACCGGTTGACGGTGATGCAGGCCGGCACGCTGATCACCCAGGCAGTGGCCTGCGTGGGCAATGGCAGCGTCGCAGGCTGGATCGACTTCAACCGCAACGGCCAGTTTGATGCCAACGAACGCAGCACCACCGCGCTGTGCAGTGGTGGCCAGGCCAACCTGGGTTGGACCGTGCCGACGTCGGTCAGCGCGGGTACCAGCTACGTGCGCCTGCGCTACGCCACCAACGCCACGCAGATACAGAGCCCGACCGGTGTGGCCGATGACGGCGAGGTGGAAGACCACCGCATCACTATCACCGCTCCGTCGCTGAAGGTGGTCAAGGGCAACAACGCCACCGGTGGCATCTGGAACTACGGGCAGGCCGGCACCGAGTACACGCTGACGGTGAGCAACACCAGCGATGTGCCGACCGGCAATCCACCGAATGTGCCCGCCGGCCCGATCATCGTGCGCGACCAGCTGCCGGCCGGTATCGTGCCGAACTGGACGGGCGCGCATGTGAGCGGCAACTGGAGCTGCACGGCCAGTGGCCAGGATGTCACCTGTACCAGCGGCCAGGTGCTGGCCGCAGCCGGCAACCCCGGCTCCAGCTCGGCGTTCACGCTGCCGGTGACGGTCACCGCGGCTGCGACCGGCGTGCTGACCAACCATGCCAGCGTGGGCGGCGGCTACGATCCCTTCAACAATGGCAATCCGCCGGCACCGGGCAGCAGCTGCACAGACGCCGACCATTGCACGCGCAGCGACGTGACCGTGCCGGTGACGCGGGCGGGCTACGCCAAGCGTTCGAACACCACCGGCCCGGTCGCGGTAGGCGCGACCGTGAGCTACACGGTGGATGTCACCGTGGCCGACGGCAACACCCGCGATGTGCTGACCTTCACCGACACTCTGGGCACCGGTCTGGATTTCGCCAGCGTCAGCAGCCCCGGTGCATTTACCTGCAACGCGGCCAACCCGCTGGTGTGCACGCTGCCGGCGGGCACGGTGCCGGGCACCTACAGCCTGAGCTACACGGCTACGGTGAATGCGCAGGCCAGTGGCCAGGTGGTCAACACCGTGGTCGGCACGGGTACTGACACACCCACCTGCAGCAGCAACTGCACCACCACCACGCCGGTGGCGGTGCCGCGCATCTCGGTGTCGAAGGCCAGCGGCACCGCCGGTCCGGTCGCCATCGGCGACAGTGTTGCCTATACCGTGACGGTGCTGGTGGCAGACGCGCGCACCACGGCGGTGACCACGCTGACCGACACGCTGGGCACCGGCCTGGACTTCGGCAGCGTCACCAGCGCGGGTAGCTTCAGTTGCACGCCAGGCAATCCGCTCGTCTGCACGCTGCCGGCCGGCACCGTGCCGGGCAGCTATGCGTTGTCGTACACCGGCGTGGTCAATGCGCAGGCCAGCGGCCAGGTGCGCAATGCGGTGGTGCCCAGCGGCACCGACAACCCCTCCTGCGTGGGCAGCTGCGATACCACCACGCCGATGGCCGCCGCGCAGGTGGTCTATGCCAAGCAGGCCTCCACCGGCGGCCCGGTACGGGTCGGTGACCGCCTCGACTACACCCTGACTGCGACGGTGACGCGTGCGCGCACCAGCGCCGTGGTCACGTTGACCGACACGCTGGGCAACGGCCTCGATTTTGCTGGTGTCAGCAGCGCAGGCATCTTCACCTGCAACGCCGCCAATCCGCTGGTGTGCACGCTGCCGGCCGGCACTGTGCCTGGCACCTACAGCCTCACCTATGGCGCCACCGTCAACGCGCAGGCCAGCGGCAGCGTGCGCAACGCCGTGCTCGGCAGCGGCACCGACAACCCGTCGTGCAGCGTGAACTGTGACACCACCACCCCGGTGGCGACACCGGGCGTGAGCTACGCCAAGTCGGTGAACAGCACCGGTCCGGTTTCAGTGGGCGATCGCCTGACCTACACCCTGACCACGGTGGTGACCAACTCGCGCACCACCGATGTGGTGACCCTGACCGATACGCTGGGCACCGGCCTCGACTTCGGCGCGATCACCAGTGCGGGCGCCTACACCTGCAACGCCGCCAATCCGCTGGTGTGCACCTTGCCGGCCGGTACCGTGCCGGGCAGCTACAGCCTGACCTACACCGCGGTGGTGAACGCACAGGCCACCGGCCAGGTGACCAACGCCGTGCTCGGCAGCGGTGGCGACAATCCGTCGTGTACCGCCAACTGCGGTACCAGCACGCCAGTGACCGGCAGTGCGATCGACTATCGCAAGACCTCGGCCGCGGCCGGTTCGGTGAAGGTGGGTGACAGCATCGCCTACACACTGTCCGCGGTGGTCAGCAACTCGCGCACCACGGTGGTGTTCACCCTGACCGACACGATGGGCCCCGGCCTGGACTTCGGTGCGGTGACTGCCAGCCAGGGCTTCAGCTGCAATGCTGCCAATCCGTTGGTGTGCACGCTGCCTGCCGGTACGGTGCCGGGCACCTACACGGTGGACTACACCGCGCGGGTGAACGCGCAGGCCAAGGGCAGCGTCAGCAACGCGGTGCTCGGCAGTGGCACCGGCATCAACACGTGCACCAGCAACTGTGGCACCACCACGCCCGTGCTGTCGGCGGTGGTGACCTACCGCAAGCAGTCGAGCACCGTTGCCCCGGTTGCCGTGGGCGATGCGGTGGACTACAGCGTGGAAGTGACGGTCGCCAACTCGCAGACCCTCGATACGCTGACCCTGACCGATACCCTGGGCACCGGCCTGGACCTGCAGTCGGTCACCCAGCCGGGACCGTTCACCTGCAATGCCAGCAATCCGCTGGTCTGCACGCTGCCTGCCGGCACGGCGCCGGGCACCTATACGCTGGGCTACCGCGCGCTGGTCAATGCCCAGGCCAGCGGCAGCGTGCGCAATGCCGTACTCGGCACCGGCGGTGACACGCCCACCTGCAGCAGCGACTGCAGCACCGAGCACGCGCTGGCCGAACCGCGCGTGGTGCTGGAGAAGCAGTCCGGACCTGCCAGTGGCACCGAAGTGCGACCAGGCGACCGCTTGCGCTACACGCTGGTGGCCACGGTCGAGCGCGCTGCGCTGCGTCGTCCGCTGCAGCTGGTGGATACGCCCGATGCCGGCTTGAGCATCGAGAGCCTGCCGGCCGGATGCGTCCAGCAGGGGCCGGACATCGTCTGCACGGTGCCGACGGGTACCTCGATCGGTCGCCACGAGTTCGCCTACCAGGCCGTGGTCAACCAGGAGGCCCGCACCGAGGTGCTGAACCGCTTGCGCGGGCAGTATCCGGATGGCTCGCCGCCGCCGGACTGCACGACCTGCGAGACGCGCCACAAGGTAGTGTCCGACTTCGCCCTGCGCATCACCAAGACTGCCAGCCCGCGCCGGGTGAAGGTGGGCGACCTGGTGCGCTACCAGCTGGTGGTCGAGAACGTGGGCGGCAGCCATTGGCGTGATGGCGTAGTGGTCGACACCCCGCCGCCAGGCTTCAGCTATGTCGATGGCTCGATGCGCGTGGCCGACGATGACGGTGCATTCTCGCTGGCCAGCAGCCAGGTACCGCTGCGCATCGGTGCGGTGGACATTGCCGTGGGCCGCAGTGCCACCATCACCTACCTGTTGCGGGTGGGCGCCGGCGTGCGCGCGGGCAACCACGTGAACCAGGCGGTGGCGACGACCGATGACGGCAGCCCGTTGTCGAACGTGGCCACTGCCGAAGTGGCGATGGATGCCGACCCGCTGCTGGAAGACAGCCTGGTGTTCGGCACCGTGTTCGATGATCGCGACGGTGACGGCTGGCAGGACAGTGCCGAGCTGAGCGGCGTGCGCGTGCAAGGCGGATTCACTGCTGCGGCCTACGTGCCGGGCTCGACCACGCTGGATCGTGGCGAAGGCCCGCAGCCGCTGGCCGATGCCAGCGCGCCGCTGCTGCACGGGGTGCAGATTGGCGTGGTGCATGGCCGCGCGTCCACGTCCGACACCGCTGAGGCGCATCAGGTGGTGCTGCGTCAGCGCCTGCGCGAACTGTCCTTCAGTGATGACTTCGTGCTGGAGAGCGCGCAGGGCCATCGCCTGCGGATGGACGCGCAGGGCGCCACGCGCGTGGAACGCAGTGGTGAGGCCGGCAAGGGCTTGACCGCGGCCGAGCCGAGCGTGCGCCGCGAGATCGCCCGTGTCGCCGAGGGCTATGAAGTGGCCTACGTGATCGGCAACGAAGGCATCCAGGAGCAGGGCATTCCCGGTGTACGCCTGGCCACGGTGGAAGGCCTGCTGGTCGAGACCGATCCGTTCGGGCGCTACCACCTGGCTGACGTGCACGGTGGTGACGCGCGCCTGGGCCGCAACTTCATCATCAAGCTGGACCCGGCCACGCTGCCGGCCGGTGCCGAACTGACCACCGAGAATCCGTTGCTGCGGCGGGTGACGCAGGGCGTACCGACCCGCTTCAGCTTCGGCGTGCGGCTGCCGCCGTCGCCGCAGGCTGCCGCCGAGCGCATGGAGATCGCGCTGGGTGAGGTGCTGTTCGCGCCGGGCAGCAGCGAGCTGCAGGCCAGCTATCGCCCGGTGCTGAAGAAGATGGCCGAGGTGGTGGACCGCTACCAGGGTGGCGACGTCGTGATCGCTGCCAGTGGCGAAAGCCAGGCGCTGGCCTTCGCCCGCGCGGCGGTGGTGCGCGATGCGTTGCAGGCCGAGGTTGTGGAAAGTGCCCGTGCGGGCCTGGCCGTGCAGCTGCGCACCGACGTGCGCGATCCGCACTCGCTGCTGGCCGGTGTGGATGCCGGTGGCGCGCTGCTGGGCAACGTGCTGTTCGACACCGACAAGGCCACCGTACGCGTTGAGTTCAAGCCGCTGCTGGCCGCTATCGCCGCGCGTCTGGAAAAGCTGGGCGGTGGTCAGGTCAGCCTGGTGGGTCACACCGATGTGCGCGGCAGCCATGCCTACAACCAGGTGTTGGGCCTGCGTCGTGCCAACGCCGTGTTCGAGGCGCTGCGCAGCCAGCTCAGCCCCGCCGTGCAGCAGCGCCTGCGCGTTCGCAACGAGGAGAGCGCCGCCACCCGTGCGGCTGCCCGTCAACAGGAGGCACGCCGATGAGCGCGCATCACTCAGCCGCCCGCCGTGCGGCCCGCCTGCCGCGCGCCGCGCTGTATCAGGCCCTGCTGCTCGGCCTGGCCGGTGCCGCCCAGGCCGCGCCGCCCGCCGCCGAGCCGGCGCCGATCCGTTGTGACGGCACCCAGTGCAACGCCGAGGGCGAACTGTTGTTCAGCCTGCGCTCGCGCAGCTACGACGAACCGGTGACCGAGGGCACCTCGTCGCGTTCCAGCTCGCAGGCCCTGCAACCGGACCGCCGGGTCAGCCTGGCGATTGATGAGCCGGGCAGGGCCACCGTGCGCGGTGAGTTCATGATCCGCCTGCCGGAAGGCGGCGCGATCTGGGCCACCGAAGACCCGGCGATGGGCCAGCCGGAACTGTCGGTCTCCGCACCGGGCATGGTCGCCTTCGACGAAGGCCGCATCGTGCGGCCGGTCGAGTTCTACGTGCGTGGCAACTACACCGCCTTCATCCAGCGCCTGGAAGTCAGCGTCTACCGCGGCAGCGACACGGATCGCGTGGCAGCACTGGCGACGTTCGAACTGCCGGTGGCCGCCGTTGCCCAGGGCGTGTGGGATGGTACCTTGCCGGCCTCGACGCCGCTGCGTCGGGGCGACCGCCTGGTCTATGTGCTTCGCGCCTTCGATGCCGAGGGCAATGTCGATGAAACCACCGCGCAATCGATGCAGCTGGTGACGCCGGCGGAATTCGAGCGCGGCAACCAGCAGTTGCGTGACGCGCTGGAAGACCGCCGCGGTACCTCGGTGGACGCCAACCAGGCAGCATCGTTGTCACTGCTGCAGCAGGTGTTCGATGGCAATGGCCTGCGCCAGCAGAACATCCCGGTGCATGGCTCGCGGGTGCGCCTGCGCGGCCGCGACCTGCCGCTGGGGGCGTCGCTGAAGATCAACGGCGACAGCTACCCGCTGGACCAGGATCGCAAGTTCGCCGCCGAGTACCTGATGCCGATCGGACATCATGCGTTCGACGTACGCGTGGAGCGGCTGGATGCACCGGTCATCGCACGCACGCTGGAGGTCGATGTCAGCGGCCAGTACCTGTTCGGCGTCGGCCTGGCCGATATCACCGTGTACCAGAACAAGGCCAGTGGGGCAGGGCAGGACCTGGCCCGCGGCGAGCGCAACGATGACGTGCTCAGCGATGGCCGCCTGGCGTTCTACCTGAAGGCCAAGACCCGCGGCCGCTACCTGCTGACCGCGCAGGCCGATACCCAGAACCGTCCGCTGGATGAGTTGTTCACCGGCTTCACCACGGCCGATCCGCGCGACCTGTTCCGCAGCCTGGACCCGGACCTGTACTACCCGACCTACGGTGACGACTCGTTGACCCAGCGCGATGTCGACAGCATGGGCCGCTTCTACCTGCGCATGGACTGGGACAAGAACCAGGCGTTGTGGGGCAACTACAACACCGGCCTGACCGGCACCGAATACGCGCAGTACGTGCGTTCGCTGTACGGTGCGGCGCTGTCGTGGCGTTCGCGTGGCGCCAATGCCTGGGGCGATGCGCGCAGCGAGCTGCGCCTGTTCGGCTCACAGGCCGAGACGGCGCCGGGCCACAGCGAGTTCATCGGTACCGGTGGCAGTCTGTACTACCTGCGCCACGCCAGCATTCTCAGCGGCTCGGACCAGGTGGTGCTGGAAATCCGTGACCGCACCACCGGCCGCGTGGAGCAGCGTGTGCCGATGGTGCGGGGTGCCGACTACGAGATCGACGCCCTGCAGGGTCGCATCCTGCTGACCCGGCCGCTGGCCCAGGTCAGCCGCGAGAACCTGCGCCGGATCAGCCGCGACGTGCCGCTGGACGGCTATGAGCAGCGCCTGATCGTGGACTACGAGTGGGTGCCGACCGGATTCGACAGCGATGACATCACCGCGGGTGTGCGTGGCAAGCACTGGTTCGGCGATCACGTTGCCGTGGGCGCCACCTACGTGGACGAGCAGCGCTCCGGCCAGGACTATTCGCTGAGGGGCGCGGACCTGACCCTGCAGGCCGGGCGTGGCACCTACCTGAAGATCGAGCACAGCCGCAGCGAGGCGACCAGTGCGCCGGTGTTCTTCTCGGACAACGGCGGCCTGAGCTTCAGCCGGCTCAATCCGGAGGGGCCGCGCGAAGGCGAGGCGACCGCAGTGGAAGCGCGCGTCAACCTGCGCGAGCTGGGCTGGACCCAGCGCGACTGGAGTGCCGGGGCCTGGTGGCGCCAGGTCGATGGAGGCTATTCGGTGGGGCGCTTCGACACTGGCCAGCGCGTGCGCGAGCAGGGTGCCGAGCTGCTGGGTTACGTGACCGACGACTTCAGCCTGTACGCCCGCTACAGCGAGGCCCGCCGTGGCAGCGAATCGCTGATCCAGGCACAGGCCACCGCCGAGTGGCGGATCGGCGAGAACGACCGCCTGTCGGCTGAGTTGCGTCGCGTGCAGGAAGACCGCGGTGTGGGCGGCAACGTGGCCGGTGTGCTGGCCGCCGCCCGCTACACGCACCGCATCGGCACCTCACTGGATGTGTACGGCGGAGGCCAGCTGACCGTGGATGATGACCATGGCCGCTATGCCGACAACGATGCGGTGGTGGCCGGTGGTACCTGGACCTTCGCCAACCTGTCCACCGTCGGTGCCGAGGTGAGCGATGGTGATCGTGGCACCGCCGCGCAGGTCAACGCCGAGTACCGGCTGACCCCGCAGCACAGCTTCTATGGTGCGTTCACCCAGTCCACCGACCGCAGCGAGTACGACCCGTTGTTCAGCCCGAACGCACAGGATGGCTGGACCCTGGGCCAGCGCTGGCGTCTGTCTGATCAGGTCAATGTGTTCAATGAAAGCCAGTTCCTGAAATCCGGGCAGGAGTCTGGTCTGGCACACACCTTCGGCATGGACTTCTATCCTGCGGTGGGGTGGAACGCGGGCTTCACGCTGAGCAATGGCAAGCTTGATGCCAGCAGTGGCCAGGTGGACCGCAAGGCGGTCAGCCTGTCCGGCGGCCGTACCGCGCCGGGCACCGAGTGGCAGAGCAAGCTGGAATGGCGTCGCGATACCGGCGCCGAGCGGCGCACGCAGTGGGTCAGCACCAATCGCCTCAGCCACCGCCTCAACGACAGCTGGCGCATCGCGGCGCGCTTCAACTATGCCGACACCGACGATGCGATCAATCCGGTGGCGGGCGCGCGCTTCATCGAAGGCAACCTGGGCTTCGCCTACCGGCCGTGGGACAACGACCGCTGGGCGTTGTTCGGTCGCTACAGTTACCTGTACGACCTGTCGACGATGGGCCAGGTGAACGGCGTGGACTACGATCAGCGCACGCAGATCCTGTCGCTGGAAGGCGTGTACCGCATCGACCAGCGCTGGGAGGTGGCGGCCAAGGCGGCGCGGCGCGAAGGCGAGGTGCGTTATGGACGCGGCACCGGCCCCTGGTTCGACTCGGCCACCAGCTTCGCTGCGGGACAGCTGCGCTATGACCTGTATTACCAGTGGCACGGCCTGCTGGAGTACCGCGTGCTGGACGTCCGCGACGGCGGCAGCAGGCAGGGTTGGCTGGCCGGTGTCGATCGCGATATCGGCCGCAACTTCCGCGTGGGCGTGGGCTACAACTTCACCGACTTCAGTGATGACCTGACCAAGTTCGACTACACCCATCGCGGGTGGTACCTGAACCTGGTGGGGCGCTACTGAGGAGCGCAGCCGGCATGGGCCCGGCGCTACAGGAACCAGATGCCGGGCCATGCCCGGCGACGGGTCATTCCTGCTTGAGCAGCTGCACCAGCTGGCGCAGCCGATACGGCTTGGGCAGGAACTCCACCTGTTCGGGCAGCGGCGGCAGCTGCGAACGGGCATAGCCGGATGACAGGATCATCCGTGCCTGCGGCTGTTCGCGTGCCACATGCTCGCTCAGCTCGATGCCGGACATGCCGTTGGGCATGCTGACGTCGCTGAACACCACGTCGAAACGTGCCTCCCCCTTCAGCAGGGCGGCGGCCTCATGCGCATCGGCGGTCGTGGCCACGTCGATGCCAAGGTCGCGCAGGGCCAGGCCGATCATTTCACGCAGATCGGTCTGGTCTTCCACCATCAGTACGCGGATCGGGTCATCGGTCATGGGCAGGGTCCTCCATTGCGGGTAGCAGCAGGCTGACCGTGGTGCCGACACCGGGCGTGGTGGACACGTCGACGAAGCCGCCGCTCTGGGTAGTGAATCCGAACACCTGGCTCAGGCCCAGGCCGCTGCCTTTGCCGATGTCCTTGGTGGTGAAGAAGGGCTCGGTGGCCCGCTCGGCGATGTCGGCCGCCATTCCGTGGCCCTCATCGCAGACGCTGAGCGTGACATAGCCACGTTGCAGGGTGGAGTCCGCATCCGGGTCGAGGCGATGCTCCAATGCGGTGCCGATCAGGATGCGCCCACCTTCGAGGGTAGCGTCAGCAGCATTAGCGACCAGGTTGGCCAGTGCGGTCTGCAACTGCATCGCATCAGTGTTCACCCGGGGCAGGCCGGGTGTGAGCCGTACCTCCAGCAGCACCGCAGGTGGGCAGGCACGCTGCAGGTCCGGCAGCCCTTGCCGTACCAGCGCATTGATGTCCAGCGGCTCGCGGATCAGGGTCTGCCCGGTGCTGAAGGCCAGCAGCTGGCGGGTGAGCAGTGCGCCGCGGTCGGTGGCCGCCTGCGCAGCATCCAGCAGCTCGGCGGCGCGCGCATCGTCACCGTTCACGCGCAGCGAAAGCAGGTCCAGGGCATTGCCGATGGTGGTCAGCAGGTTGTTGAACTCGTGGGAAAGGCCGCGGCTGAGACGGCCGACGGTCTCGAACTGCTGGGTATTGCGCAGCGCACGCTGGGCATCACGCAGCAGTCGCTGTGCCTGCCACTGCTCGGTGATGTCGCGGGTGATCTTGACGAAGCCGAGCAGCTCGCCTGCCTCGACGACCGGCTCGATGACCACGCTGGCACGGAACGAGGAGCCATCGCGGCGTACCCGCCAGCCCTCACTGGCAACGTGGCCATGCTGCGCCGCCAGGCGGAGCAGGCGCTGTGGTTCACCGGCGTCGCGGTCGTTGGCCAGGTAGAAGCGGCTGAAGTGCGTTCCTACCACTTCATCGGCTGAATAGCCCTTGATGCGTTCGGCACCCGGGTTCCAGCTGCAGACCACGCCTTCCGGATCAAGCAGGTACAGCGCATGGTCGCGCACGCTGTCGATCAGCAGTCGCAGTTGTCGGGAAGGGTCCGTCAGCACGGACGTCGTAGAAGCGGCTGCGTCCACGTGGAAATGAGCATTACCCCTGGGAGGGACGTGAAGCTAGGCAGTGCAGTGTGAAGAGTGTGTGGAGGCGTGACACGTGCCATTTGTCCTGTGCGGCTGAATACGACACGGAGTACCATCACCGACCCTTTGTCTTCTGGAACCGACCTGCATGCGTCCTGGTGCGACCACGCGTGACCGCTGGATCTGGATGACTTCCGCCGTGCTGCTGGCGGCAACCATCGCCCTGGAACTGGTGGTTCCACTGGGCTATGCCGTGTGGCTGGCCTATTTCCTGGCCGTGGGCGTCACGGTGTTCCAGCGCAGTGCACGCGCGCCGTTCATCGTGGCGGGGCTCGCCTGCGTCCTGCTGGTCATCGGGTTCAATATCGCCCCGGCCAGCTCCAATTCGGCGTTCTCGGTTGTCAACCGAAGCGTCGGCGGTGGTGCGTTCCTGATGATCGCGCTGATCGTTTCCCGTGCGATCCAGGCACGCCGGGATGCAATGCGGGCGTTGTGGCTGCAGGAGGCCGAGAACGCGGTGGCGATGAGCCTGCGCGGCGACCTCGGTCCGGAGCAGATTGCCGAGGCGGCAGCCACCAGCCTGGGCGCGCAACTGGGAGCCGACGTTGGCGCCGTATACCGGCTGGACGGAGGGCGGTTGCAGCTGACCGGTGGCCTGGCGTTGCCGTCCGGCATGCCGGCGTCGCTGGCGTTGCAGGAGGGCGTGGCCGGGCAGGTGGCGCGGGACGAGCACATCCGCCACCTGCAAGGGGGCGACGACGCTGTACTTGAACTGCAGACCAGCCTGGGGCGGCTGCCGGTGCGCGAGCGCATCCTGGCGCCGATCAGCAGTGATGGCACCGTGGTCGGCATCATCGAGCTGGGACGCGCCCGGATTGGTGGGCAGCGCGATCTGGATCGCGAGCTGCTGGAGCGCTGCGCCGAGACGATCGGCATGGCGCTGCGGGCCTCGCTGCTGCGCGCGCAGCTGGTCGTGCTGCTGGAAGAGTCGCAGCGCCAGGGCGAGGAGCTCCAGGCGCAGCAGGAAGAGCTGCGCGTGGCCAACGAGGAGCTGGAAGAGCAGAGCCGAAGCCTGCTGCAGTCGCAAAGCCATCTGGAAGAACAGCAGGCCGAACTGGAACAGAGCAACGTCCAGCTGGAAGAGCGCACCCACGAGCTGGAGGCGCAGAAGCAGGCGCTGCTGGTCGCACAGTCACAGCTGGTGCGCAACAGCAACGAGCTGGCGGCTACGTCGCGCTACAAGTCCGAATTCCTGGCCAACATGTCGCACGAGCTGCGCACGCCGCTGAACAGTTCGCTGATCCTGGCCAAGCTGCTGGCCGACAACAAGGACGGCACGCTCACCGGAGAGCAGGTGAAGTATGCGCGTGCGATCCTGTCGTCCAACAATGACCTGCTGGCGCTGATCAACGACATCCTCGACCTGTCCCGCATCGAGGCCGGCCACGTCGAGCTGGCCGACGAAGTGGTGGTGGTGGACAGCGTGCTGCAGCGCCTGCGCGAGACGTTCGAGCCGATGGCCCGGCAGAAGGGCCTGTCCCTGCAGATCGAGGCCGACGCATTGGCGCCAAGCCAGTTGATGGCCGACAGCCAGCGCCTGCAGCAGATCCTGAAGAATCTGCTGGCCAACGCCCTGAAGTTCACTGAGCACGGCAGGGTCGGCCTGCAGGTACGCGCGGGTGGCAATGGCCGCGTCCGGTTCGAGGTCAGCGATAGTGGCATCGGCATCGCGCGGGAGCAGCTGCAGGTCATCTTCGAGGCGTTCCGCCAGGCCGATGGCAGTACCCGCCGTCGCTATGGCGGCACCGGCCTGGGCCTATCGATCTCGCGGGACCTGGCCGAGCGCATGGGTGGCAGCATCCAGGTCGACAGCGAACCGGGCCGAGGCAGCTGCTTCATCCTGGAACTGCCGTTGCAGGGCGCCCCGGTATCGGTGCCCGGCGACACCCTCGTTGCCGCATCTCCGTCGCCGCAGCCTGCGGTAGCGGTGGTCGATGCACGCAGCACGACCGCACCTGTGGTTGCGCCAACATCGGTGTCTGGCGCCGCCAGCGTGGCCGATGATCGTGGCCGCCGCCAGCGTGCCGGCCGCCTGATCCTGGCGGTGGAGGACGACGCCACCTTTGCCGAAGCCCTGGTGGCACTGGCCCATGAGCTGGACTTCGACTGCGTGGTGGCCGGTACGGCCGAAGAGGCCCTGGCTCTGGCCAGCGAACTGCGACCGAACGGCATCCTGCTGGATATCGGCCTGCCGGATGTGTCCGGCCTGAGCGTGCTGGAACGCCTGAAGCGCAACCCCGATACCCGCCACATTCCGGTGCACGTGGTCTCGGCGATGGACCGCAGCCAGGTCGCGCGCGAACTCGGTGCGATTGGTTTTGCGATCAAGCCGACCACGCGCGAACGCCTGGTGTCGGCCATCGAGCAGCTGGAGCAGACCAGCCAGCGCGATATGCGGCGCCTGCTGATCGTCGAGGACGACAACGAGCTGCGCCACAACCTGGAACTGCTGCTGGGTCGCGAGCAGTTGCAGATTGTCGCGGTGGGTACCCTGGCCGGTGCGCTGGAGCAGCTCAGCACGGTCACCTTCGACTGCATGGTGATGGACCTGTCGCTGCCCGACGGCAGCGGCTACGACCTGCTCGAGCACATGGCCGGCAACGACGATGTCGGCTTCCCGCCGGTGATCGTCTACACCGGCCGCGCGCTCAGCCGCGAGGAAGAACAGCGGCTGCGCCGCTACTCGAAGAGCATCATCATCAAGGGCGCGCGTTCGCCCGAACGCCTGCTCGACGAAGTGACCCTGTTCCTGCACAGCGTGGAGGCCAGCCTGCCGAGTGACCAGCAGCGCCTGCTGCGCGAAGCACGCCGCCGCGACACCGTGCTCGATGGCCGTACCGTGCTGCTGGCCGAAGACGATGTGCGCAACATCTTCGCGTTGTCCAGTGTGCTCGAGCCGCTGGGGGTGACGCTGGAGATCGCACGCAACGGCCAGGAAGCGGTGGACCGGCTGGCCGAGCGTGAGGTTGACCTGGTGCTGATGGACATCATGATGCCGGAGAAGGACGGGCTGGCCGCGATGCGCGAGATCCGCGCCCAGCGACACCTGCAGGACCTGCCGATCATCGCGCTGACCGCCAAGGCCATGCCGGACGATCGCGAGCGCTGCCTGCAGGCCGGCGCCAACGATTACATCGCCAAACCAATCGACGTCGACAAGCTGGTCTCGTTGTGCCGGGTCTGGTGCTCGCGGCAATGAACGAACAGGCCCTGTTCGACCTGGAGCTGAAGGTCCTGCTCGAGGCGCTTTACCAGCGCTACCACTATGATTTCCGCAGCTACGCGGTATCGTCGCTGCGCCGGCGCATGCGCCAGGCCATGCAGCGTTACGAATGTGAGCGCCTGTCTGACCTGCAGCACCGTCTGCTGCACGAGCCGGAACTGTTTGCCCAGGCCATGCAGTTCTTTACCGTGCAGGTCTCGGAAATGTTCCGTGACCCGGCCTATTTCCGTGAGCTGCGCGAGCAGGTGGTACCGGTACTGCGCACCTATCCCTCGGTGAAGCTGTGGGTCGCCGGCTGCAGCACCGGTGAAGAAGTGTGGTCGCTGGCGATCCTGCTGCACGAGGAAGGCCTGCTCGAGCGCAGCATCGTCTACGCCACCGACATCAACCCGTCGGCGTTGGCCACGGCCGAGGCTGGCGCCTATGGCATCGACCGGATGGCCCAGTTCAGCCGCAACTACCTGGCCGCCGGTGGCACCGCGTCGTTGTCCGACTACTACGCCACCGCCTATGACGGCGCGGTGTTCGATCGCCAGCTGCGCCGCAACGTGGTGTTCGCCGATCACAGCCTGGCCACCGATACCGTGTTCTCCGAAGTGCACCTGGTGTCGTGCCGCAACGTGCTGATCTATTTCAACCGCGACCTGCAGGACCGCACCGTCGGCCTGTTCCGCGAAGCGCTGGTGCACCGTGGCTTTCTCGGCCTCGGCAGCAAGGAGTCGCTGCAGTTCGGGTGTCACCATGATGCCTTCGAGGTCTGTTCGCGCGAGCACCGCCTGTACCGGAAGGTGGCCTGATGGTGGTGCCGGCGCGTCCCGCGCTGCTGGTGATCGGTGCGTCGGCGGGTGGGGTCGCGGCGCTGCAGGCCGTGCTGGGTGCGTTGCCAGCGGGGCTGTCGGCGCCGGTGCTCGCCGTGCTGCACCTGCCGCGTGACCGCACCAGCCGCATCGCCGAGGTGCTGGCGCCGTACTGCGCGTTGCCGGTGCGCGAGGCCGAGGACAAGCAGCCACTGCAGCCCGGCACGGTGACGTTCGCGCCACCGGACTACCACCTGCTGGTGGAAGACACCGGGTCGCTGGCGTTGTCTGTGGATGCGCCGGTTCTGTTCTCGCGGCCGGCCATCGACCCGTTGTTTGAATCCGCCGCCGCGGTGTTCGGTCGGCAGGTGCTTGCCCTGCTGCTGACCGGTGCCAGCAGCGATGGCAGCGAAGGTGTCGCCGCGGTGCGTGCTGCCGGTGGCCGCGCCTGGCTGCAATGTCCCGAGGAAGCCGAAGCGTCAATGATGCCGGCTTCTGCCCTGCAGTACGCCGGAGCCGATGCCGTGCTGCCTCTTGAAATGATGTGTCGCCGCCTGAAGGAGTTGTTTGCATGAACCTGCTGCCACCGGACCCTGCGAACTCGCAGACCCCGGTCAACCTGCTGATCGTCGACGACGTGCCGCAGAACCTGGTAGCCATGCAGGCATTGCTGCAGCGCGAAGGGGTCAACCTGCTGCTGGCTGCCTCGGGTGCGCAGGCACTGGAGCTGCTGCTGGAGCACGAAGTGGCGCTGGCCCTGCTCGACGTGCACATGCCGGAGATCGATGGCTTCACTCTGGCCGAGTTGATGCGCGGTTCGCATCGCAGCCGCGACGTGCCGATCATCTTCCTGACCGCCTCGCCTGACGATCCGCTGCGCGTCTTCAAGGGCTACGAGAGCGGCGCGGTGGATTTCCTGCACAAGCCGGTGGCGCCACAGGTGATCCTGAGCAAGGTCAATGTCTTCATCGAGCTGTACCAGCAGCGGCAGTTGCTGAAGGCGCGCAACGAGGCACTGGAGCGCGCGCTGAAGCTCAACGAGACGATGGCGGCGGTGCTGACCCACGATCTGCGCACGCCGCTGTCGGCGATCCTGCTGTGCACCGACAAGCTGGCGCTGGAGCTTCCGGAAGGCAACGCAGGCGCGCAGCAGACCCTTCAGTACCTGGAAGCCAGCACCCTGCGGATGGCGCGGATGGTCGAGCAGCTGCTGGATTTCTCGCGGATCCGCAGCGGTGGCCTGAGGCTGGAGGCAGGTGCCTGCGATCTGGCCGACGTGACCCGCGCGGTAGTAGCCGAAGCGGGCAGCGCGCATGGGATGGACCGGATCCGCCTGGACACGCAGGGAGACACGCGGCTGCAGGGCGATCTGGATCGCCTTGGCCAGGTCGCCGCCAACCTGGTCGGCAACGCGCTGACCCATGGCAGCGAGGCGAGGGTGGAGGTGGATGGGCGCGACCCGCGCAGCGTGCTGCTGCGGGTCAGCAACGCCGGCCGGATCGATGACGCACTGCTGCCGCGACTGTTCGAACCCTTCAAGGCCAGCTTCCACCAGAGCAAGGGCCTGGGCCTTGGCCTGTACATCGTCGATCAGTTCGTCCGCGCGCACGGCGGTCGCATCGCGGCCCGCAACGAAGCGGGCCAGGTGGTGTTCGAGGCAGTGTTGCCACGGCGCTGGGACGCAGCGGTCATGGCGGCAACCTGAACTCTTCAGCCAATGTCCCGGCGAACTGAGACGGGCTCTTCAGCAACTGCTACCGTGGGTGCACATCCTGTCAAGGAAGCACCATGCCATTGCGTGCCATCGCCTACGTCAGCCGGGCGCTGCCGGACCTTTCCGCCGAGCGCCTGCATCGGCTGGTCGAGGACGCGGCACGTTTCAACAAGCTGGCAGGGGTGACCGGCGTGCTGCTGCATGACGACGAGCGTTTCCTGCAGTACATCGAGGGCCCACCGGACGGCATCGATTCGGTCTACGAGCGCATCCTGCAGGCAGGAAGCCACATCGACATCATCGAACTGGGACGCGGCCGCCTGGGCCAGCGCCAGTTTCCCTATTGGGCGATGCGTTCGCTGCCGGTCGACGCGGCGATGCTGCGCCAGCTTTCTTCCAGTGACTGGTCCGGGTTCACCCGGACCCTGCAGGGCGACCGCTCGGCACCGACGCCGGTGGACCTGCTCGATCAGGTGGTGCAGCCGGCGCTGCACGCTGGCTGAAGGTCTGCGCCGGATTCAGCGCGAAGTACCACCGCAGTAGGCTGCATGCAGCGCCTGCAGCACGCCCAGCGCCGGCCCTTCAACGACCCGGTAGTGGATCGCCTGTGCTGCGCGCCGGGTCGCCACGATATCCAGTCCGCGCAGTACTGCCAGGTGCTGTGACAACGCCGATGCGCTCAGGCCGGTCAGTGCCTGCAGTTCCGGGACCGGTGCCTCACCTTCGACCAGGCGGCACAGCACCCGCAGCCGGGCCGGGTGGGCCAGGCTTTTGAGCAGCGTGGCGGCCTGCGAAGCGTGTTCGGCCATCGCGGCGCTGTCGAGCTGGGTCCGGGCCATGGTTGACCAGTTTGTTTAGGATGATCTAATTTAGAGTAATCTAAATAAATGGGCAATCCCATGTACGGCAGCGAAGAGAGCGGGGCATGAACGTGCCATGGAGTGCGGTGGCCGGTGGTGCGTTGATCGGCGCTGCTGCGGTGCTGTTGCTCGCCACCCTCGGGCGCGTGGCAGGCATCAGCGGTATCGCCGCGGGCAGCCTGCGCGCAGCCAAGGGCGAGCGTGGCTGGCGCTGGGCCTTCCTGGCCGGCCTGCTCGCATCGGCGGGGTTGGTGTTGTGGTGGCAATCGGTGCCCGGGGCGTCGCCACGCGCGCTGCTGCGTGACGTGTTGCCGGCGTGGCAGCTGATCGGTGCCGGCCTGCTGGTCGGCTTCGGTACGCGGCTGGGCAATGGCTGTACCAGCGGTCACGGCGTCTGCGGCATGGCCCGCGGTTCGAAGCGATCGCTGGCGGCCGTGCTGGTGTTCATGGCATGCGCGATGCTGACCACCTACCTGGTCCGTCATGGCGGAGGCCTGGCATGAGCCGCGTAGTCTGGGCCGCCGGCGCGGCGGGCGCATTGTTTGGCATGGGGTTGGCGCTTTCGGGAATGACCGACGCGCGCCGTGTCCTCGGCTTCCTCGACATCACCGGTGACTTCGATCCCACGCTGATGTGGGTGCTGGGCTCGGCGCTGCTGGTCAGTGCGTTCGGGCAGCGATGGGTGTTGCGGCGCGTGCAGCCGTGGTTTTCGCTCCACTTCCAGCTTCCTGCTGCCCGCAGTGTCGATGCTCGTCTGCTGCTGGGTGCCGCGCTGTTCGGCATCGGCTGGGGCTGGGCGGGCTATTGCCCGGGCCCGGCCATCGCCGGGCTGGCAGTAGCGTCGCGCGAGGCCCTGTGGTTCGTGCCGGCGATGCTTGCAGGATTCTGGCTGCACGACCGCTTCGTCCGTTGAGGCTTCACCCCTGTGTCACCCGGCTTGGGGTCCTATCCCTGGATCACGGGGAAAAGGAGTGCAACGACATGGCACGGATGAAGTGGATGGGAAGGGGCATGCTGGCGGTCGCGCTGGCCGCATCCGTGGCACCGGCACTGGCCTGCACCCGCGCGGTGTACCTGGGCGACAACGGTGATGTGATCACCGCGCGCTCGATGGACTGGAAGGTCGATGTGGCGACCAACCTCTACGTGCTGCCGCGCGGCATCGCGCGCACCGGCCAGGCCGGGCCGAAGTCGCTGGCCTGGACGGCACGCTACGGTTCGGTGGTGGCCACCGGCTACGACGTATCGACCACCGATGGCATGAACGAGAAGGGCCTGGTGGCCAACCTGCTGTGGCTGGTCGAATCAGAGTATCCACAGCAGCGTGGCACCAGACCGGGCCTGGCGATTTCGCTGTGGGCACAGTACGTGCTGGACAACTTCGCTACGGTGGAGGAGGCAGTGGCAGCGCTGAAGCGGGAGCCGTACTCCATCGTCACCGACAAGGTGCCCGGCGAGGATCGGCAGGCAACACTGCATCTGTCGTTGTCCGATGCCAGCGGCGACAGCGCCATCGTCGAGTACATCGGCGGTCGCCAGGTGATCCACCATGACCGGCGCTACCAGGTAATGACCAACTCGCCTATCTTCGAGCAGCAGCTGGCGCTCAACAGCTACTGGCAGCAGATCGGCGGCACGGTGATGCTGCCCGGCACCAACCGATCTGCGGACCGTTTCGCGCGCGCCTCGTTCTACATCAACGCCATTCCCAAGGCGGAAGACCCGGTGGTGGCGCTGGCCAGTGTGTTCAGCGTGATCCGCAACACTTCGGTGCCGTATGGCATCACCACGCCGGGCGAACCGAACATTTCATCCACGCGCTGGCGCACCGTGGCTGACCACAAGCGGCGCCTGTACTTCTTCGAATCGGCGCTGACCCCGAACACGTTCTGGGTCGACCTGAACAAGGTTGATTTCGCCGGCAAGGTGCTCAAGCTCGACCTCGGCAAGGACCAGCGCAATACCTTCGCCGGCGATGCGCTGAGCCAGTTTGTGCCCAGCGCGCCGTTCACCTTCCTCGGCGTCGACGGTTAGTTCGACGCTTGGCTGGAGGCCGGGTAGACGGCCTGGATCGTGCAGCTGCCGCGGGTGTACTGCGGCAGCGGCGCTATTCCGTCATGGCGCAGGTCGCCTGCTTCGAACCCGGCGGTCGTGATCCGGTCGCCGGGATTGCCGCAGATCAGGCCATTCTGCAGGCCGGAGTGGAAGCTGAGCTGTGGCGCACGATCGAGCTGGCGACAATGGCTGCCGAGTTCCACGCGATAGTAACGATGGCCGCCATTGCGGTGCGGATTGGTCTCCACCAGCATGCCCTGCGGGTCGGACGACCAGGCGCGCACGTTGCGGGTCGCGAAGCAGTACGAGGGCGAGCCGCCGAAGCTGCGGCGCACCTCCCTGCGTTCACGGATGGTCATGGCGGGGAGGGTGGCCGTGCGCAGGCGGTCGCTGTCGCGGGCGACGCTGGCGTAGTCACGATCCTGCAGCGGGGTGACCGCGCTGATGGCGCATCGGCGGCCGTCGACCACGACGCGTTCGCTGGGGCGGCCGCAGGCCCAGCCGGAGGGGGCTTCCAGTTTCAGCGAGGTGGCACCGCGGACGCCGGGACAATCTTCGTTGAAGTCGATCCGATAGGCCTGGCCGGAGGCGGCACGCAGTGCGATCGAGCGTAGTGATGCCTGCTCCACTTCCTGTACGCCGACAGCGTCCATGCAGTGCGGAGCCGGGGGCGTTCGCTCCTGTGCGAAGGCCGAAGCGGCGAGCATCAGGCTGAGGCTGGTGGCGAACACCAGGGAGACCTGCTGATGGGTCATGTCCTGCACTCCCTGCGTTGGATGACGGATCGACTATAGCAGCGGTTTGCACGGCCGTTGTTACACGCGCACACTGCCCGGATGGGCGCGATCTTCCATCTGCGGCACTACGGACAGGCCACTGGCCTGGACCGCCATGACTACGCGCAGTGGGTGCTGCCGCTGCAGGGTGAGCTGCAGTTCGAGATGGAAGGGCGCGGCGGTCGGCTGGACCTGCTGCAGGGGGCGTTCGTTGCCGCCGGCGAAGCGCATGACCAGATGGCTGATGGTCCCAATGGTTTCGTGATCGTTGACTGTCCTCCGGGCGTACTCGATGACGGCACGCAGGAGCATCTGTGCCGCCAACGCTGGCTTTACCTGCCATTGGCGCTGCGCCAGCGTCTTGCCAGTGTGCAGGCAGGGCAGCCGATGCCGGCGCTGCTGCCGCAGTTGCTGCAGGTATTTGCACCTGCTGGCAGTGGCGCGCGCATGCAGGGCCTGTGTGCGGCGGTCCAGGCCGACCCCGGGCAGGCGTGGCCGGTGGCGCGCATGGCTGCGTTCGTCGGGGTCAGCGAGAGCCGGTTGCACGCGCTGTTCCAGCAGGAGTTCGGGCTCAGCCCGCAGGCCTGGCTCAGTGCGTGCCGCCTGCGCTGGGCCAAGCATCAGCTGCGTGCCAGCACCGCGCCGATCAGCGAAATCGCACTGTGTGCAGGCTACTCCGAGCAGAGCGCATTGACCCGCGCGCTGCGTCGCGAGTGTGGCCAGACCCCGGCAGCCTGGCGCAGGGGCGCCCTCTGAACTGTAGAGCCGGGCCCACGCTCGGCTGCCCTTATCTGCACAGCGGCCAATCGCAGCCGAGCATTGGCTCGGCTCTACAGAACAGAGATGACAAGGCAGTAGCCTCGGTCAAGAACGACCCACCGGTCACCGCGTACACTGCGCGGCCTCTTCTCCCCCCGAAGATCCCGAATGCGCAACAACCCGATGGCTCTGGGCATCGCCAATGGCGTGGCCGCTGGCGCGCTGTGGGGCGTGGTTTTCCTCGCGCCCGCCGTGCTGCAGTCGTTCAACGCCCTGCAACTGTCGGCCGGCCGCTATCTGGTCTACGGCCTGATCGCCGTGGCCCTGCTGCTGCCGCGCTGGAAGCGGCTGGCACCGCGGCTGGGCCGCGCCGAATGGATCGGCCTGCTGTGGCTGAGCCTGGCCGGGAACCTGGTGTATTTCCTGCTGCTGGCGACGGCGGTGCAGTGGGCCGGTGGGGCGGCGGCGTCCTTGATTGTCGGCCTGATTCCGGTGGTGGTCACCCTGGTTGGCGTGCGCGAGCAGGGCGCTGTACCACTGAAGCAGCTGCTGCCGGCACTCGGCCTGTGCGTGCTGGGCGTAGCACTGGTTGGCTGGGAAGCACTGATGTCCGAGCATCTGGCAACCCCGTGGCGGCAGCGCCTGATCGGCCTGCTGTGCGCGTTCGGCGCGCTGTTCTCGTGGGCGTTGTACTCGATCGGCAACAGCCGCTGGCTGGCACGCCGACCGGATCTGTCCAGCCACGACTGGTCGCTGCTCACCGGCGTTACGACTGGCGGCCTGGCCCTGCTGCTGGTGCCGATGGCCTTCATCGGCCACGCCGGCGGGCACACGGCGGCGCAGTGGAGTGGTTTCTGGGCGATCAGCGCCGGTGTGGCGGTGGTGGCCTCGATCCTCGGCAACGCATTCTGGAACCGCGCCAGCCGCCTGCTGCCGCTGACCCTGACCGGCCAGATGATCGTGTTCGAGACGCTGTTCGCGCTGGCGTATGCCTTCGCCTGGCAGCAGCGCTGGCCCTCGCTGCTGGAAGCACTGGCGATCGTGTTCCTGGTGGCCGGCGTGATGCTGTGCGCGCATGCCCACCGCACGCCGCGGGCGATCGCCGAACATGCCGGCTGAATGCGCGCGTCAAGCGTGCTGATGCCGCCTTGGTCTCAGATGCAACCAAATGCCGGCACGTTGACCGATGATCGCGGCAATGGTTTTTTGCATCGCAGCACTTGACAGCGGACCGGCGCACAGTGTTTTCTGTGCGTCATGGTTCTTGATGCCGCCCACGCCAGCCTGATCGCCCCCGCCACTGCGGGTCGTTCGACTGCGCCGGTCGCCACCACCACCATTACCACCACCACCGTCACCACTGCCCTGGTGCGGCCCGTCGTCTTCGTGTAACTCCCGAAAACCACGGCCCCGCACCATACAGGTGGCGGGGAAACTCGACTCCTGCATGCGACGGGGCCTCCTACCGAGGTCTGCATGTCTTCCCACGCCCCCGCTCATCCCGTTGCCCCGGCCGACCTGGCTGCACCGTCCACTGTCGTGCACAAGTTCGGCGGCACCTCGGTGGCCGATGCCGAACGCTACCGCCATGTTGCCGGCCTGCTGCTGGCCCGTCCCGAATCGCTGCAGGTCACTGTCGTCTCGGCGATGAAGGGCGTCACCGACGCCTTGATTGAACTGGCGCAGCTGGCGGCCAAGGGCGACGAGCGTTGGCGCGAGGCCTGGCATGCGCTGCGCGCGCGCCATCGTGGCGCTGCCGTGGCCCTGCTGGGCGAGCAGGTGGGCGAGACCGTGGAGTGGATCGACGCCCGCTTCGAACAGCTGGCCGAAGTGCTGGCGGCGCTGGTGGTGATCGGTGAGCTGCCGCGCGAGGTCCTGGATCGTGTGCAGGGGCTGGGCGAAGTGTTCTCCGCGCAGCTGCTTGGCACCCACCTGCGTGCATTGGGCGAAGACTGTGCGGTGCTCGATGCGCGTGATGTGCTGGTGGTCGGGCACGGTGAACTCGGCGTGGATGTCGACTGGGAAACCAGTGCCGACCGCCTGGCCAAGTGGCGCCTGCAGCACCCGCAATCGCGCCTGGTTGCCACCGGGTTCGTCGCGCGTGATCGCGATGACCGCATCACCACGCTCGGCCGCAACGGCAGCGACTACTCCGGCGCGATCTTCGCCGCGCTGTTCAACGCCGATGAGCTGCACATCTGGACCGACGTCGACGGCGTGCTGTCGGCCGACCCGCGACTGGTGCCCGAGGCGGTGCAGCTTGAATCGCTCAGCTACGACGAGGCCTGCGAACTGGCTTACTTCGGCGCCAAAGTGGTGCACCCGCAGACGATGTCGCCGGCGATCCGCCTGGGCCTGCCGATCTTCATCCGCAACACGTTCCAACCGGCGCATCCGGGTACGCGTATCAGTGCCGAGCGCTCGCCGCGCGGGCCGGTGAAGGGCCTGACCCTGAGCCCAGGGCTGGCCCTGCTGAACCTGGAAGGCACCGGTCTGATCGGTGTACCCGGTACGGCCGAACGCGTGTTCGCGGCGCTGCGCCAGGCGCAGGTGTCGGTCGTGATGATCTCGCAGGGGTCGTCGGAGCATTCGATCTGCTGCGTGGTGCGTGCTGCCGAAGCGGCGCGTGGCCGTGAGGCGCTGCTGCACGCGTTCGCGCATGAGCTGTCGGTCGGGCAGGTGCAGCGCGTGCAGGTCAGTGAGGGCGTAAGCGTCCTGGCGGCGGTCGGTGACGGCATGGCCGGGCAGCCGGGTGTGGCCGCGCGCCTGTTCGAGGCACTGGGGCGTGCGCAGGTAAACATCCTGGCGATCGCGCAGGGCTCGTCGGAGCGCAATATCTCGGTGGCGGTGGACAGTACCGATGCCACCCGCGCATTGCGTGCCGCGCATGCCGGTTTCTGGCTGTCGCCGCAGACGTTTGCAGTGGGCGTGATCGGGCCGGGCAATGTCGGCGCGGCACTGCTGGACCAGCTGCTGGCGGCCCGCCCGCAGCTGCTGGCCAAGGCCAATGTGGACCTGCGCCTGCGTGCGCTGGCTTCGCGCTCGCGCATGCGGCTGGAAGTGGACGGTCTGCACGCCGATTGGCGGGAGGCACTGCAGGAAGCGGGCGAATCCAGCGACCTGGATCGCTTCACCGAACACCTGCTGGCCGCGCACCTGCCGCATGCGGTGGTGATCGACTGCAGCGGCAGCGCCGACGTGGCCGAGCGCTATGAGGGCTGGCTGGCCGCCGGCATCCACGTAGTCACGCCGAACAAACAGGCCGGTGCCGGGCCGCTGCCGCGTTACCAGCGCATCCGTGCTGCTGCGGCCGCCAGTGGTGCGCGCTTCCGTTACGAGGCCACGGTGGGCGCGGGCCTGCCGGTGATCACCACGCTGCGTGATCTGGTGGATACGGGCGACGAGGTGCTGGCGATCGAAGGCATCTTCTCCGGCACGCTGGCCTGGCTGTTCAACCGCTTCGACGGCAGCCAGCCGTTCTCTTCGCTGGTCGCGCAGGCGCGTTCGATGGGTTACACCGAGCCGGACCCGCGCGATGACCTGTCCGGCGTGGACGTGGCACGCAAGCTTGTGATCCTGGCCCGCGAGGCCGGCCATGCGCTCAGTCTGGAGCAGGTGCAGGTGGAAAGCCTGGTGCCGGCACTGCTGCGCGAGGGCAGCGTGGAGGACTTCATGGCGCGATTGGGTGAGTCCGATGCCAGCCTGCTGCAGCGGCTGCACGATGCGCGGGCGCACGGGGCCGTGCTGCGCTATGTGGCGCGGCTTGGCGCCGATGGTGCTTCGGTGGGTCTGCAGGAGCTGCCGGCCGATCACGCCTTCGCCAACCTGCGGCTGACCGACAACGTGGTGCAGTTCCGTACCCGCCGCTACTGCGACAACCCGTTGGTGGTGCAGGGGCCGGGCGCCGGCCCGGAAGTGACCGCGGCCGGTGTGTTCGCCGACCTGCTGCGGGTGGCCGCCGGTGAAGGAGCGCGCCTGTGATCGCACGTGCGTTTGCGCCTGCGTCGGTGGCCAACGTGGCGGTGGGCTTCGACATCCTCGGCCATGCCATTGCCGGTGTTGGCGATAGCGTGAGCGTGCGCCGCATCGAGGAACCGGTGGTGCGCATCGAGGCGATCCGTGGCAGTGCGGTCGAGCTGCCGTTGGATGCGGCCGGGAACACCGCGGGCGCTGCGCTGATGTCACTGCGCGAAGGCCTCGGCCTGGAGTTCGGCTTTGAGGTCGAGATCGACAAAGGCATTCCGTTCGGCTCCGGCATGGGTGGCTCTGCAGCGTCATGCGTCGCGGCGCTGGTGGCCGCCAACGCGCTGCTGGATGTGCCGCTGTCGCGCGAGGCGCTTTACCCGTTCGCGCTGGATGGCGAAGCGGTGGCCAGCGGTGGCCGCCACGGTGACAACGTGGGGCCACTGTTGCTGGGCGGTCTTGCGTTGTGCACGGCCGATCGCCTGCTGCCGATCCCGGTGCCCGCGACCTGGCACAGCCTGCTGGTGCATCCGCATGCGGTGCTGGAAACACGTCGCGCGCGCCAGGCGCTGCAGGGCAGCTATGCATTGGGTGAGTTCGTGGCGCAGAGCGCGAACCTGGCGCTGGTACTCAGTGGCTGCCATCGCAGTGATGCGGCACTGGTGCGGGCGGGACTGCGCGATGTGCTGGTGGAACCACGGCGGGCCGGCCTGATCGCGGGTTTCGTGGCAGCCCGCGATGCGGCACTGTCGGCGAATGCGATGGGCGCAGGCATCTCCGGTGCCGGTCCCAGCGTGTTCGCCTGGTTCGAGGATGCCGACCAGGCCCACGCTGCCGTGGCGCCGGTGCGGGCCGCCTTTGCGGGTGCCGGCTTTGACAGCGATGCCTGGGTCTCGCCGCTGGACGCGCCGGGAGCCCGGCTGTGCTGAATCCTTCCCCTTTACTGGATACCCAACCCATGCAATTTGTTTCGACCCGCGGCCAGTCTCCGGCCGTTGGCCTCAGTGCGGCCATCGCCGCAGGACTGGCGCCCGATGGAGGGCTGTATGTGCCCGAGGTGCTGCCGGCGCCGCGTGAGCTGCAGGCCGGTGCGACGCTGGCCGATACCGCCACCGACCTGCTGGCTCCGTTCTTTGCCGGCGACGCGCTGGAGTCTGTGTTGCCGTCGATCTGCGGTGACGCGTTCGATTTCCCCGTGCCGCTGCGCCCGCTCGGCGATGGCGACCATGTGCTGGAGCTGTTCCATGGGCCGACGGCCGCATTCAAGGATATCGGTGCGCGCTTCCTTGCCGGTGCGCTGTCGCGGCTGCAGGCTGGCCAGGGTCGCGACCTGACGATCGTCGTCGCCACCTCCGGCGATACCGGTGCCGCGGTGGCGGCGGCGTTCCATCGCCAGCCCGGCGTGCGGGTGGTGGTGCTGTATCCGGATGGCCGCGTGTCACCGCGCCAGGCACACCAGCTCGGCTGCTTCGGCGACAACATCCAGGCGCTGCGCGTGGCCGGTGCATTCGACGACTGCCAGGCCATGGTCAAGCAGGCGCTGGCCGACCGTGACCTGCAGGCGCAGGTGCCGCTGAGCTCGGCCAACAGCATCAGCCTGGGCCGCCTGCTGCCGCAGATGAGCTACTACGCGCATGCGGCACTGACCCATCATGCTGAAACCCGCCGCCGGCTCAACCTGGTGGTGCCGACCGGCAACCTCGGCAACGCAATGGCTGCGGTGCTGGCGCGTGCGCTGGGTGTGCCGATCGGGCAGATTGTGCTGGCGACCAATGCAAACGCCGTGTTGCCGGCCTACTTCAATGGCGCTGATTACCAACCGCGGGCCAGCGTGGCCACCGTGGCCAATGCCATGGACGTGGGTGCGCCGAGCAACTTCGAGCGCCTGCGCTGGCTCTACCAGGGCGATGACGCAGAGCTGCGTGCAGCCTTCCGCGCGTTCGCGGTGGATGACGTGACCATCCGCGCGACGATTGCGGCGGCGCACGCCAGCAATGGTGAGCTGTTCTGCCCGCATACGGCGACAGCGGTGAAGGTGCTGCAGGACCTGCGTGCGCGCGGCGCCAAGGGCGACTGGGCGGTGGTGGCTACGGCGCATGCGGCCAAGTTCGAAGCTGTGGTCGAGCCGTTGATTGGTGGCGTGGTCACGGTGCCCCCGGCGTTGGACGCGCTGTTGCAGCGGCCTGCGCACGCGGAACCGTTGGCGGCCGATTACGCGGCGTTGCGCGAGGTGTTGTTGCGCTGATCGGGGATGTCTGGGGTTGCCGGCCAGCGGCCGGCACTACCGGATGGAGACAACCTGGGTTGGGCACGACCGGATGGAGGCAACACGGGTTGGGCACGACCAGATGGATGCAGCACGGGTAGTGCCGGCCGCTGGCCGGCAACCCAACCAACCGCGATGCGGTCAGATCAACCCTTCGCCGGCCAGCATGCGCAGCCCGTCCTCGTCGAGGATCTCCACTACGTTCAGGTGGGGCAGGGCAATCAGCCCCTGCTGGCGCAGCTTGGTGAAGGTGCGGCTGACCGTTTCCATGGTCAGGCCCAGATGATCGGCGATGTCGCCACGACCCATCGGCAGCGACACGCGCAGGCCGTCGCCGCCCAGCTTGGCCTCGCGTGCGGCCAGGCGCAGCAGGAAATCGGCCAGCTTCTCGGCCGGCTGCAGGCGAGCCAGGGCCAGCGCGGCGTCCTGTGCGGCATCCAGCTCCTGGCAGGCGCGCTGCAGCAGCTTGCGCTCCAGGTGCGGGAAGCGGCTGCGCAGTGCCTTCATCTGCGGCAATGCGACGCGGCAGACGCGGCTGTCGGCGATGGCCTCGATGTCGTAGCGATGGTGGTCGCTGCCGCTCAGGCCCAGGTAGTCGCCGGGCAGCACGAAGCCGTTGATCTGGCGGCGGCCGTCAGCCAAGGTGCGCACCAGGCGCAGTGCGCCGCCGGTCAATGTATAGACATGGTCGCGCTCTTCGCCGGTGCGGGCCAGCGTGCTGCCCATGCTGACCTGCTGCGAGACGGTGACCTGCTCCAGCGCCTGCACTTCATCGGGCGACAGCGCCGAGCACACCGCAAGGTGGCGAACCGAGCAGTGCAGGCAGTCCAGCGTGGTGCAGGACGGCGAGGCGGGATCGTTGATGGCGGGCGGAGCGCCGGAAGGCCGTGACATGTTGCGGGGGCGTATCGCGGGCGGGGAGGGCCTTATGATACTTCAAGCGGCCGTTCGACCCTGCCCGAGGCGGGGGCGCTAGAATGTCGCCCCCTCCCACGTCCCGTTCCAGCAGGAGTTCCGCCCGTGATCAAGCCCCGTACCCCGCCCGGCACCCTTGAACTGCTGCCGCGCGAGCAGATTGCGTTCCAGCGCATGCTGGACGTCATCCGCCGCAACTACGAGCGCTTCGGGTTCCTGCCGGTGGAGACGCCGGTGTTCGAGCTGTCCGACGTGTTGCTGACCAAGTCCGGCGGTGAGACCGAGCGCCAGGTGTATTTCGTGCAGTCCACCGGTGCGCTGGCCAACGCCGCCGAATCGGGTGACCGTTCGCTGCCGGAAATGGCGCTGCGCTTCGACCTGACTGTGCCGCTGGCGCGCTACGTGGCCGAGCACGAACACGAACTGACCTTCCCGTTCCGCCGTTACCAGATGCAGCGCGTCTACCGCGGCGAGCGCGCCCAGCGCGGGCGCTTCCGCGAGTTCTACCAGTGCGACATCGACGTGATCGGCAAGGACAGCCTGAGCGTGCGATACGACGCCGAAGTGCTGGCGGTCATCCACGCCGTGTTCTCGGAACTGCGCATTGGTGACTTCAGCATCCAGCTGAACAACCGCAAGCTGATGCGCGGTTTCTTCGAAAGCCTGGGCGTGGCCGAGGGCGAGCGACAGCTGGCCGTTCTGCGCGAAGTAGACAAGCTGGACAAGCGCGGTGCTGACTACGTGCGCGAGACGCTGGTGGGCGAGGGCTTCGACATCCCGGCCGGGCAGGTCGAGAAGATCCTGGCATTCGTGGCCGTGCGTTCGCAGGGCCATGCCGATGCGCTGGCGCAGCTGGCCACGCTTGAAGCCGATGCCGGTTCTTCGGAGATCCTGCGTACCGGTGTTGCTGAACTGCGCGAAGTGCTGCAGCTGGTGCAGGCGCTGGGCGTGCCGGAAACCGCGTACTGCCTGAACTTCTCCATTGCGCGCGGCCTGGACTATTACACCGGCACCGTCTACGAGACCACGCTGACCGACCACCCGCAGATCGGCTCGATCTGCTCGGGCGGCCGCTACGAAGACCTGGCCAGCCACTACAGCAAGTCGAAACTGCCGGGCGTGGGTATCTCCATCGGCCTGTCGCGCCTGTTCTGGCAGCTGCGCGAAGCGGGCCTGATCGACGGTATCGAAGCCAGCAGCGTGCAGGCGCTGGTGGCGCTGATGGACGAGCAGGGCATGCCGCAGTCGCTGGACATCGCCCGTCGACTGCGCGCCGGCGGCATCAACACCGAAGTGCAGATGGAGCCGAAGAAGATCGGCAAGCAGTTCCAGTACGCTGCCAAGGCCGGGATCCGCTTCGTGGTGCTGGCGGGTGAGGACGAACTGGCGCGCGGCGTGGTGGCGGTGAAGGACCTGCTGCGCGAGCAGCAGTTCGAGGTCTCCCGCGATGAGCTGGCCAGCACCCTGCAGGTGGAGCTGGAGCAGTCCAAGGCAATGGCGTGATGCGGGCCGCCGCAGGGGCGCTGTGCGTGCTCCTGCTGGCGGGCTGCCAGAGCGACCCGGCGCTGCACAGTGCACGGATAGGGCCGGCACAGTACCGGCTGCAGGTCGATCGCTGCCACGTGATCGACCGCGCGCAGCTGGAGGGCGACCTGCAGGCCTTGGCCTCGCGCACGTGTCCGACGGGCGCAGGGGCGTTGCAGAACATCCAGTCCCTGCCGAGCCGGCAGGGCAGCCTGTTCGGCGAATGCCTGCGGCGCGGGGCGCTGCAGGCCGAGGTGCGCTGCGCGCCCTGAGTCGGGCCAGGTTGTTGATTTGAAAGCAGAACGCCCGCCCTTTGGTGGGCGTTCTGCGTTTACGGGCGAAGCGCAGTCGCGCATGGCTCGAATCTACAGAAGCCGGTTTCGATCCTACCCACGCCGCTCTGACAGATCGCGGCCAACTGTCGAAGGCGGGGAGGGTCCGGTGGCAGGGGTGTGAGCGGCATGGATGCCGCGACCAAGCCCCCATGGACGGGTTTACGGCGTCCCCTGCCACCGGACCCTCCCCGCCATCCCGCGGGAAGGCAGGCTTTTGCCGTTGAAGTTGACGTTAGCGGGTGCAGGGCAGCAGCCCTGCCGCACCTCAACCCTCGATTTGACGCACTGCGCAAGAATGCGCTAATGTACTAACGCGCTATTACATTGATGCATGGAAACGACCCCGTGAAAGCCCGCCCCGAGATTGCCACCAAAGACCCGAAGGCCGACCTGGAAGCCCTGGCCCGGGCCTTTGCCGCCCTGCGCGAGCCGGAGCAGGTCGAGGCCTTCCTGCGCGACCTGTGCACCCCGGCCGAGCTGGAGGCCATGGCCGACCGCTGGAAAGTGGTGCCGCTGCTGCAGCAGGGCGTGCCTTACCGCGAGATCCACGAGCGCACCGGGGTCAGCGTGACCACCACCGGGCGGGTGGCACGCACGCTTGAGCATGGCCATCGAGGCTATGCCGCCGCCATCGACCGCCTTGCTTCGCGCTGATCCGCGCCCCGTTCCGAACTTCGAGACCTCCCCCATGAGTGCAACCCAGGCAGCGCCGGCACGCGACCGGCTGCGTATCGCCATCCAGAAGAGTGGCCGGCTGGCCGAGCCCGCCCGCAACCTCCTCAGCGCCTGTGGCCTGAGCTGGCGCGAAAGCCGCGACAAGCTGTTCTGCTACGGCGAATCGCTGCCGGTGGACCTGCTGCTGGTGCGCGACGACGATATCCCGGGCCTGATCGCCGACGGCGTCTGCGACCTCGGCATCGTCGGCCGCAACGAACTGGATGAGCAGGCCGCGTCGCGTCGCCAGATCGGCCTGCCGGATGCCTACCAGGCGCTGCGCGGGTTGGGCTTCGGCCAGTGCCGGCTGATGCTGGCGGTGCCCGAGGAGTGGCAGTGGCAGGGCCCGGCGCAGCTGGCCGGTACCCGCATTGCCACCAGCTATCCGGCCATCCTCAAGCAGTGGCTGGATGAGCAGGGCGTGGATGCGCAGGTGGTCGAGCTCTCCGGTTCGGTGGAAATCGCCCCGCGACTGGGCACCGCCGACCTGATCTGCGATCTGGTCTCCAGCGGCGCCACGCTGCGTGCCAACCAGTTGACCCCGGTGCACAACCTGCTCGACAGCGAGGCAGTGCTGGCCGGTGCGGTGCGCGTGCCGGATGATGCGCGTGCATCGCTGCGCGCGATGCTGCTGCGCCGCCTCGACGGCGTGGTGCAGCGCCAGGACCGCAAGCTGCTGATGTTCCGTGCAAGCGAGGATCGCCTCGACGCGCTGTCGCAGCTGCTGGCCGATGCCGAGCCGCTGGTGCGGCTGCCGGCCGATGGCGGCGCGCTGCGCCTGCAGACCATGTGCCCGGGCCCGCTGAGCTGGCAACGCATGGAAGAACTCGAGCGCGCCGGCGCGCAGGGCCTGATGGTACTGAGCGTGGAGCGGTCGCTGGCATGAACCGTCTGATCTGGTCCCGACTTGATGAGGCCGCGCGTAGCGCGGCATTGACCCGCCCGGTGCAGACCGTGGCGCAACAGACCCGCGACGCGGTGGCGGCGCTGATCGCGCAGGTGCGCGCACAGGGCGACGACGCCTTGCGCGCGATCACCGCACGCTTCGATGGCGTGGAGCTGGCGTCCTTCGAAGTGTCCAATGACGAGTTCGCGGCAGCCGAAGCGGCGGTACCCGCCGAACTGCGCCAGGCCATGATGGAAGCTGCCGAGCGCATCACGCGCTTCCACGAGGCTGGCATGGGCAGGGGCTACGCGGTGGAAACCGCACCGGGCGTGGTCTGCGAGCGCATGCTACGGCCGATCGGCCGCGTCGGCCTGTACGTGCCGGCAGGCAGTGCGCCACTGCCGTCCACCGCGTTGATGCTGGGCGTGCCGGCACGGCTGGCCGGTTGCCCGCAGGTGGTCCTGTGCACGCCGCCACGCGACGACGGCACGGCCGATCCGGCGGTGCTGGTGGCCGCGCGCCTGACCGGCGTGCAACGCGTGTTCAAGCTGGGCGGCGCGCAGGCCATCGCGGCGATGGCTTACGGCACGGCCAGCATTCCGGCCTGCGACAAGCTGTTCGGGCCCGGCAACAGCTTCGTCACTGAAGCCAAGCAGCAGGTCGCACAGGATGGCGCGGCCGCTATCGACATGCCGGCCGGCCCCTCCGAAGTGCTGGTGATTGCCGATGCCGGTGCCAATCCGGCGTTCGTCGCCGCCGACCTGCTGTCGCAGGCCGAGCACGGCCCGGATTCGCAGGTGTTGCTACTGACCGACGATGCCTCGATGCTGGCGGCGGTCGAGGCCGAAGTCGAGCGCCAGGTGGCCTTGCTGCCGCGCCAGCAGATCGCACGCCAGGCGCTGTCGGCCTCGCGCCTGATCCAGGTCGATTCGCTGGACGAAGCCTTCGCGATCAGCAACCGCTACGCGCCCGAGCACCTGATCCTGGCCCTGCGTGATCCGCGCGCGTGGCTGGACAAGGTGCAGGCGGCCGGCTCGGTGTTCCTGGGGGATTACACGCCCGAAGCGCTGGGTGACTACTGCAGCGGCACCAACCACGTACTGCCGACGGCGGGTGCTGCACGGGCCTACAGCGGTGTCAGCGTCGCCAGCTTCCAGAACCTGATCAGCGTGCAGAGCGCCAGCGCCGCTGGCTTGGCGGCAATCGGCAGCTGCGCGCGCATCATCGCCAGTGCCGAGGGCCTGGATGCGCATGAGCGTGCAGTCGCAGTGCGCATGGAGGTGGCGGCATGAGCGTGCCTATCGATGATGTGCTGGCACTGGTGCGCCCGGATCTGCAGGCCTTCGCCGGCTACAGCTCGGCGCGCAGTGCGGCAGTGCAGGGCGAGGTCTGGTTGAACGCCAACGAGTCGGCCTGGGCCAATCCGGCCGATGCCGCCGGCAGCAGCCGCCGCTATCCCGAACCGCAGCCGCTGGCGCTGCGCGAAGGCCTGGCCGCACTGTATGGCGTGCAGCCGCAGCAGCTGCTGGTCGGCCGTGGCAGCGACGAAGCGATTGATCTGCTGGTGCGTGCGTTGTGTGTGCCGGGTCGCGACGGCGTGCTGGTTACGCCGCCGGTGTTCGGCATGTATGCGGTCTGTGCACGCCTGCAGGGCGCCGGACTGATTGAAGTGCCGCTGGTGGATGGCGAGGACGACCTGCGCGCCGATCTGGATGCGGTCATCGAGGCCGCGACCGCGCGCAATGCCAAGCTGGTGTTCCTGTGTGCACCGTCGAACCCGGCGGGCAGTGATATCAGCCTGGACGAGGTCGAGCGCGTGGCCACGGCGTTGCGCGGGCAGGCGCTGGTCGTGGTGGACGAGGCCTATGTCGAGTACGCGCAACGCCCGTCGGCAACCACGCTGCTGGCCGCGCACGCGAACCTGGCCGTGCTGCGCACGCTGTCGAAGGCACATGCGCTGGCCGCAGCGCGCATCGGCAGCCTCATTGCCGCCCCCGAACTGATCGCCGTACTGCGCCGTTGCCAAGCGCCGTATCCGGTGCCGACCCCATGTGCCGAGCTGGCCGTGCAGGCGCTGCAGCCAGATGCACTGGCGCGCACCGCCGAGCGCGTGGCCACGGTCATCGCCGAGCGCGAACGCCTGTCTGCAGCACTGCCGGGCCTGCCCGGCGTTCGTCGCGTGTATGCCTCGTCCGGCAACTACCTGCTGGTGCGCTTCGCCGATGCCCAGGCCGCGTTCGATACGTTGCTGGCTGCTGGCGTGGTGGTGCGCGACCAGCGCGCAGCGCCGCAACTGGGTGATGCCCTGCGCATCAGCGTCGGCAGCCCCGAAGAGAACGACCGCGTGCTTGCGGCCCTGTCGGCGCGGAGGGCCGCAGCATGACCCCCATCCTGTTCATCGACCGCGATGGCACCCTCATCGAGGAGCCGGCGGATTTCCAGATCGACGCCTACGAAAAGCTGCGCTTCGTGCCGCAGGTGATCCCGGCGTTGCTGAAGCTGCGTGATGCGGGTTACCAGTTCGTCATCGTCACCAACCAGGATGGCCTGGGCAGCGAAAGTTACCCGCGTGCCAGCTTCGATGGCCCCAACGACCTGATGCTGCAGATCTTCGAAAGCCAGGGCATCCGCTTCCGTGACGTACTGATCGACTGCAGCTGGCCGCAGGACAATGCACCCACGCGCAAGCCGGGCATCGGGCTGATGACGGCCTACCTGCAGGACCGGAGCATCGACTGGGCGCGCTCCGGAATGGTCGGCGACCGCATCACCGACCTGCAGTTCGCCGACAACCTCAACATCCGCGGTTTCCAGCTGCGCACCGAGCAGTTCGGTGGCGAGTGGGACTGGCCGGGCATCGCCCACGCGCTGGCCGACGCGCCGCGTACCGCAGTGGTCCAGCGCACTACGAAGGAGACGAAGATCCGCGTCGAACTGGACCTGGATCGGGCCGGTGATGCGCACATCTCCACCGGGCTGCCGTTCTTCGACCACATGCTGGAACAGATCGGCAAGCACGGCGGCTTCGCGCTGGACATCCAGGCCGAGGGCGACCTGCATATCGACGAGCACCACACCATCGAAGACACCGGCCTCGCCCTGGGCCAGGCGCTGCGCGAGGCGCTGGGCGACAAGCGCGGCATTGGCCGCTACGGCTTCACACTGCCGATGGATGAGACGCTGGCCAGCGCCGCACTGGATTTCAGCGGCCGCCCGTACTTCGTGTTCGACGGCGAGTTCAAGCGCGAGCGCGTGGGCGACATGCCGACCGAGCTGGTGCCGCATTTCTTCCGCTCGCTGTGCGATGCCAGCGGGTTGAACCTCAACCTGCAGGTACGCGGTGACAACGACCATCACAAGGTGGAGGCCTGCTTCAAGGCGTTGGCGCGCGCGCTGCGGCCGGCGTTGGCTCGGCAGGGCACGGCGTTGCCGACCACCAAGGGGGCGCTGTGAGTGACGTTGCGCTGATCGACGCGGGTGGTGCCAACCTTGGTTCGGTGCGCTATGCGCTCGAACGCCTCGGCGCCAGCGTTCGGCTGGTGCGCGATGCCGATGGGCTGGTCGGTGCGCAGCGGGTGATCCTGCCCGGCGTCGGTGCAGCTGGTCCCGGCATGCAGCGCCTGCATGCGCAGCGCCTGGTCGAGCCGTTGCAGCGGCTGGAGGTGCCGTTGATGGGCATCTGCCTCGGCATGCAGCTGTTGTTCGAGCGTTCCGAGGAAGCGGGCGTGGAGACGCTGGGGCTGATTCCAGGCGTGGTCCGCAAGCTGGTGCCGGCCTGCGGCATCCGCGTGCCGCACATGGGCTGGAACCGCCTTCTGCCATTGCGCGAGTCGCTGCTGCTGCAGGGTGTGCCGGAGCGCGCCAGCGCCTACTTCGTGCACAGCTATGCCGCGCCGCTTAACGCCCACACCGTCGCTGCCTGTGACCACGGCGGCCTGTTCACCGCCGTGGTGGAGCAGGGGCGTTACTACGGCGCACAGTTCCACCCCGAGCGTTCGGGAGAAACCGGATCGTTGATGCTGCGCAATTTTCTCGAGGGCACTGCTGCATGAGTTTCATCGTTTATCCCGCGCTGGATATCCGCGATGGCCGCGTGGTGCGGCTGCGCCAGGGCGACTACGCGCAGGAAACCTCGTATGGTGATGATCCATTGCCGCGTGCGCAGGCCTTCGTCGCGCAGGGCGCGCAGTGGATGCACCTGGTCGACCTGGACGCTGCGCGCGCCGGTGGCTACACGCTGGCGCCGCTGCTGTCGTCGATCCGCGCGCAGACGTCGCTGCAGGTGCAGACCGGCGGCGGCGTGCGTGGCCGCGACGATGTGGCGCGCATTCTCGACGCCGGCGCGGGCCGCGTGGTGGTCGGTTCGCTGGCGGTGCGTCGCCCCGATGAAGTGGTCGGCTGGCTGGAGGAATTCGGCGCCGAGCGCATCACGATTGCCCTGGACGCGCGCCAGGATGCGCAGGGGCAGTGGCAGCTGCCGGTGCACGGCTGGACCGAGAACGCCGGCGTGACCCTGGATGATCTTGCACAGCGCTACGCGCGCGCCGGCATGCGCCACCTGCTGTGCACCGACATCGCCCGTGACGGCATGCTGGCCGGGCCCAACATCGGTCTCTACCAGCACCTGTCGGGCTTGTTGCCGGGCGTGGCGGTGCAGGCCTCCGGTGGCATCCGCAACGTGGCCGACGTGGCCGAGGCGCGTGCCGCCGGCTGCGGGGGGGCCATCCTCGGCAAGGCACTGCTGGAGCAGCGCATGGATCTGGCGGAGGCGCTGGCATGTTGAGCCGCCGCATCATTCCCTGCCTGGACGTGCGCGAAGGCCGTGTGGTCAAGGGCGTGCGTTTCCGCGACCACGTCGACATGGGCGACATCGCCGAGCTGGCACAACGCTACCGTGACCAGGGGGCCGACGAACTGGTGTTCTATGACATCGGCGCCAGTCCCGAGGCGCGTTCGGTAGATGTTGCATGGATCGAGCGCATCGCGCGGCTGATCGATATTCCGTTCTGCGTGGCCGGTGGCATTGACAGTGTGGAAACCGCGCGTCGCGTATTGTTCGCTGGCGCCGACAAGGTGTCGATCAACTCGCCCGCGCTGGGCCGTCCCGAACTGATCACTGAGCTGGCCGACGAGTTCGGCGTGCAATGCGTGGTGGTCGGTGTCGACTCGGTACGCGAGACCGATGGCCACTGGCGGGTACGCCGCTTCAGCGGCGACCCGGACAAGACCCAGGCAGTGCCGCTGCGCACCCTGGACTGGATTGTCGAGGCGCAACGGCGGGGCGCCGGTGAGATCGTGCTGAACTGCATGGACAGCGATGGCGTACGCCGTGGCTACGATGTGGTGCAGCTGCAGCAGGCGCGGGCATTGTGCCAGGTGCCGCTGATCGCGTCCGGCGGTGCCGGTGCGATGGAGCACTTCGCCGAAGCCTTCGACCAGGCCGACGTCGATGGCGCGCTGGCCGCCAGTGTGTTCCACAGCGGCGCCATCGCCATTCCGGAATTGAAGCGCTACCTGCGCGGACAGCAGATCGAGGTGCGGGATGTCTATTGAAATCAGGCCGTCATTGGACGCATTGCAGGCGATGGACTGGGGCAAGGGCGACGGCCTGCTGCCGGCGGTGGTGCAGGATGCCGATACCCTGCAGGTACTGATGCTCGGTTATGTGAGTGCCGAATCGCTGGCGGCCACGCTGGCCATCGGCCACATGACCTTCTTCAGCCGCAGCAAGCAACGGTTGTGGACCAAGGGCGAGCAGTCCGGAAACGTGCTGGTGGTGCAGTCGATCAGCGTGGACTGCGATGCCGATACGCTGCTGGTGATGGTGCGCCCCGCCGGGCCGACCTGTCATACCGGTGCGGAGAGCTGCTTCGATGGCGCGCCGAAGGACTTCCTTGGCGGGCTGGGCCAGCTGGTGGCGATGCGCGAGGCGCAGCGGCCACCGGGCAGCTACACCACGAACCTGTTCGAGGGCGGTATCCGTCGCATCGCGCAGAAGGTGGGCGAGGAGGGCGTGGAGACCGCGCTGGCGGCGGTGGCGCAGGACGACGAAGCGCTGCTGGGCGAGGCCTCGGACCTGCTGTACCACCTGCTGGTGCTGCTGCGCGCGCGTGGCTTGTCGCTGGAGGATGCGCGGGCGGTGCTGGAAAAGCGCCATCGTTGAGTGGTAGTGCCGGCCGCTGGCTGGCAACCACCTGGTGCCACCGCGTGCGCGATGTCATCAACGGAATCTACAATAGGCGGTCTTTCTTTCCCGGACCGCCCCATGAAACTGCCTGCCGCCTGGCTGTGCTGCCTGTTGCTGACCTCGCCGGCCTGGGCCGCGGACACCGTGGTCACCGGCAAGGTCTATCTGGAGCGCGACGGCAAGCCGGGCCGCGGTGCCACCGATCCGGGCCTGGCCGGGGTGCAGGTCTCCAATGGCGAGACCATCGTCAAGACCGCTGCCGATGGCAGCTACAGCCTTCCGGTGCGTGACGGCCAGACCGTGTTCGTGATCAAGCCGGATGCCTACGCCTTCCCGAAGGCGACCGATGGTCTGCCATCATTCTGGCGCCACTACCGCCCGAGCGGTTCGCCGGCACTGAAGTACGGCGGCATCGCCGCGACCAGCGACGTCACCCGCAATTGGGATTTCGCGCTGCAGCCGGATCGCCATGACAGCCGCCGTGGCTTCCAGATGCTGGTGTTCACCGATTCGCAGACCGCCAGCCTGAAGGACATCGGCTACTACCAGCAGTCGATCGTGGCGCCGCTGGTCGGCCAGACCAAGGCACGCCTGGGTACCACTCTGGGCGACATCGTCAACGACGATCTGACCCTGTACCCGGCGATCAACAAGGTCACCACGTCGCTGGGCGTGCCGTGGTTCCATGTGCCGGGCAACCACGACCTCGATTTCGATGCAGCCAGCGACGAACACTCGCTGGACAGCTGGCGCAACATCTACGGCCCGGACACTTACGCAGTGGAAGAGGGCGGCGCCAGTTTCGTGTTCCTGGACGACGTGGTCTATGACCCCAAGGCCAGGCCGAAGTACATCGGCGGCCTGCGCGAAGACCAGTTCGCCTTCCTCGCCAGCTACCTGAAGGGCCTGCACAAGGACCGCCTGCTGGTGCTGGGCATGCACATTCCGCTGTTCGACGCGGCACCGGGGCGCGAGACCTTCCGCCACGCCGATCGCCAGCGCCTGTTCGACCTGTTGAAGGACTTCCGCAACGTGCTGGTGCTCAGCGGCCACAGCCACACCCAGCAGCACGTCTACCACGGCAAGGCCGACGGCTGGAACGGCGACAAGCCGCTGCACGAGTACAACGTGGGTGCCAACTGCGGTGCGTTCTGGTCGGGGGTGAAGAATGCCGCCGGCGTGCCGGACAGCACCATGAGCGATGGCACGCCGAAGGGCTATGCGCTGCTCGACGTGGCCGGCAATGGCAGCTACCGCTTGCAGTACCGGGTGGCCGGCGCTGCGGCCAGCGAACAGATCGGCCTGCATGCACCCAAGGTGCTGCGCCAGGGCGCCTACCCGGCCTGGGGCGTGTACGCCAACGTCTACATGGGGGAGGACGCCAGCGTGGTCGAGTACCGCGTCGATGGCGGCGCCTGGCAGCCGATGAAGCAGGTCAGCCAGCCCGACCCGCGCCTGCTGGTGGAAAACGTGGCCGACGATATGGCGAACAGCCTGCGTGGCTACGATCGTTCGCCGGAGGCCACCGCATCGCCGCACCTGTGGCGGGGCGCGCTGCCGACCGATCTGGCGGTGGGCAGCCACAAGGTCGAGGTTCGCTCCACCCAGCCTGATGGTGCAGTGTTCAACGCCACCACCAGCTACAGCCTGCAGACTGCCCAGCCCTGACCCGCCGCAAGGCCTCTCCAGCGAAAGGACCCCGCATGGATATCCGCTTCATGGCCGGCACCACGCCGGTGACCCTCAGCCGCCACTGGTTCACCGGCGCGATGCTGCTGCAGAGCGCCACCGAGAAGGTCTGGGTGCAGCACCCGCTGCATCCGGGCACCCACTTCTCGTTCTCGCTGGTACAGTCGTGGCTGCGCCACATCGCCGGCCACGAAGTACTGGTAGAACGCACCCGGCCGCTGCTGTTCGCCGGCTTCCGCCCGCAGCGCCTGCGCGTGCTGGTGGACGGCGTGCAGGTGGCCGAACAGGAAGGCATGTAGGCCAACCTGAACCACCGGCGTGCTAGGCAAAGCCGCCCCGATGCCCGAGAATCGGGGCGATTCAATCGATCCAAGCAGGCCAGCGTGACCATCGCAGCAGCGCCCCCGGTTTCCTCCGACTCCGCCCGCGGCGGTCTTCCGCGCCATCTGGTCGTCGCCGATGTCGGCGGCACCTTTGCCCGCCTTGCGCTGGCGGAAACGCAACCCGGCCAGGCGCCGCTGCTGGGCAGCCATCGCACCTACGCCTGTGCCGAGCATCCCAGCCTGGCGGCGATCCTTGCTGATTTCACCGCAGGCCTCGGCCAGCCGGTGCAGACCGCCGTGGTGGCCATCGCCGGCCTGCTCGATGGCGATGTACTGATCAATTCCAACCTGCCGTGGATGGTCTCGCTGTCGGCCACCCGCGCGCAGTCCGGGCTGCACGAACTGCAGCTGATCAATGATTTCGAAGCGGTGGCGCTGGCCATCCCGTACCTGCAGCCGGAAACCCTGGCGCCACTGAACGGCGACGCCGATCCGGCGCAGGCGTTCCCGGCGCTGGTGCTGGGGGCGGGCACCGGTCTGGGCGCCGCGCTGCGTTTCGCCGACGGTGAGCGGCCGGTGCTGGCCAGCGAGATCGGCCATGCCGCGCTTGGCGCCGGCAACGCGCTGGAACTGCAGGTGCTGGGCAAGCTGCTGCAGCGCTGGGCGCACGTGGACAACGAGCGCGTGCTGTCCGGCAGTGGCCTGATGAACCTGTATCCATGCCTGTGCGAACTGCGCGGCGTCTCCCCGGTGTGGAGCAGCACCGAGGCGCTGATCGGCGCTGCCCGCAGCGGTGAGGATGCGCTGGCGGTGGAGACGTTGCAGGTGTTCTGCGCCTGGCTGGGCAGCCTTGCCGGTGACGCGGCGATCGCCGTCGGCGCGCGCTCGGTCTACCTGGCCGGCGGCATTTCCGCGCACGTGCAGGATTTCCTGGCCGATGGCCGTTTCCGCGAGCGCTTCCTCAACAAGGGCGTGCTGACCGAGGTGCTGCGCCAGGTGCCGGTATGGCGCGTGGAGCATGGCCAACTGGGGGTGCTGGGCGCAGCGGTCTGGCACGCTGCACGGCAGCCCGCGCACGACTGATCGCTGCGACCGGCATCGTGCCGGCCGCACATTGCAGACTGGGAGGGGAAAATGGTGGATCGCAGGCAGTTCCTGCAGGCCGGTGCGCTGGCCGCAGGCATGGCGGCATTGCCGGGCGTGCAGGCGCGCACATCGGGTGGGGCCAAGGTGGTTTCGACGTGGGACTTCGGTGTTCCGGCCAACCAGGCTGCGTGGAAAGTGCTGGCGCAGGGCGGCAGTGCGCTGGACGCGGTGGAAGCCGGTGCACGCTGGGCCGAGAGCGAACTGTGCAACCCCACCGTCGGCCATTGCGGTAATCCGGATCGCGACGGTGTGCTGAGCCTGGACGCGAGCATCATGGACGGCGATGGCCGCTGTGGTGCGGTGGCCGCGCTGGTCGACATCCTGCATCCGGTGTCGGTTGCCCGCAAAGTGATGGAGAACAGCCCGCATGTGCTGCTGGTGGGCGAGGGCGCGCAGCAGTTCGCGGTGCAGCAGGGCTTCGAGCGCAAGCGCCTGCTGACGCCGCAGGCCGAAGCGGCCTGGCGCGAGTGGCTGAAGACCGAGAAGTACCAGCCACAGATCAATGCCGAGCGCCGTGGTATCCCCGGCAACAGCGACAACCACGACACCATCGGCATGCTGGCGCTGGATGCCAAGGGCCATCTGGCGGGTGCCTGCACCACCAGCGGCATGGCCTGGAAACTGCACGGCCGCGTCGGCGACAGCCCGATCATCGGTGCCGGCCTGTATGTCGACAACGAAGTGGGCGCGGCCACCGCCTCGGGCGTTGGCGAGGAGATGATCCGCAACGCCGCTTCGTTCCTGGTGGTCGAGCTGATGCGCCAGGGTCGCTCGCCGGCGCAGGCCTGTCGCGAGGCGATCGACCGTGTGGTGCGCAAGCGCCCGGAAGCAAGCAGAACGCTGCAGGTGTGCTTCCTGGCCATGAACAAGCAGGGCGAGGTGGGCGCCTACGCATTGCATCGCGGCTTCGTCTACGCCGTATGCGATGGGCAGCGCCAGGATGACCTGCGCGACTCGCCGTCGATCTACACGAGCACCCAGGCGTGAGCACGCGGCTCACCCTGGAAATCGCCAGCAACTCGCTGGCCTCGGCGCTGGCCGCGCAGGCCGGCGGCGCCGACCGCATCGAGCTGTTCGACAACCTGGCCGAGGGCGGTACCACGCCGTCGTTCGCCAGCATCGCGATTGCCCGCGAACGCCTGTCGATTCCGCTGTTCGTGCTGGTGCGCCCGCGACCGGGTGACTTCCACTACGACGCGCTGGAAACCGAACTGATGCTGCGTGATATCGCGCAGTGCCGGGCACTCGGCTGCGACGGCGTGGTGATCGGCGCACTGGATGCGCAGGGCAACGTCGATCTGCCGCTGTGCCGTGAACTGGTGCAGGCCGCCGGGCCGTTGCAGGTGACCTTCCATCGCGCCTTTGATGCCGCTCGCGATCTGCCTGCCGCACTGGAGCAGGTGGTTGGGCTGGGCTGCCAACGGGTACTGACGTCGGGGGGCCAGGTCAGCGCCGAGGCTGGTGCCGATGTACTGGCGGGCCTGGTCACCCAGGCGGCGGGGCGCATCACGGTGATGGCTGGCGCCGGGCTGGGCCCGGCCAACATCACCAGGGTCGCGCGGAAGAGCGGCTGCAGCGAACTGCACGCCTCGGCCAAGGGCCTGCGGCGCTCGGCCATGCAATTCCAGAATCCGGCCCTGCGCGGCCTGGACCCGGATTGGAGCCAGACCGCCACCGCCACCGTGGCCGCACTGCGGCAGGCGCTGGACGACGCGTAGTAACCCGCTTCTTCTGTAGAGCCGAGCCTACGCTCGGCTGCTCTTCGCGACGAACAACAACAGCCGAGCGCAGGCTCGGCTCTACAGCGACCCGCTGCCGGCCTCACGCGACTACGCGGACAAAACCGTTCCGCGCGCGCTTGTCGCGATCGTGTCATTGATTCCTGCGCCGTTCTCTCAGCGATGTATCGCAAACCTTTGATTGCTCAGGAAAGCGGTAGCCAATAGCGGCACTCCGTTGCGTCTTGCTGCGCCGCCACATGCCGTGCATGGTTCAGCTGTGCTTTAGTTTGGATCGATCCACAGGGGAGGGCGCCGCGACGGTCTTGAACCGATCCAGGCGCCCGGATCAGCCGTAGTGCCGCGCCACCACCCGTCCGTGCGTCCACACTTTCGAAGAGCAACCACCCATGGCTCAGATCGTCCGCAAGCGCCGTCACCTGCTGTCCCAGGCCCTGGTCCTGGCCCTGCTTCCCCTGGCTGCCAATGCGCAGGAAGCCTCAAGCTCGTCCACCAAGGATCTCGACGCGGTCACCGTTACCGGCTCGCGCATCAAGCGCGCCAGCGTTGAAGGGCCGGCGCCGGTCAACGTGATCACCGCCGCGCAGATCCAGAAGGAAGGCTTCGTCAGCGTGTACGACGCGCTGAAGACGCTCACCGAGGCCACCGGCACCGTTGAAGCTGCCTCGCAATGGGGCTCGCACACGCCCAACGCCAGCGGCCTGAACCTGCGCGGCATGGGGCCGAACCGCTCGCTGCTGCTGGTCAATGGTCGGCGCGTGGCCGACTACCCGCTGCCGTACGGCGGCGAGACCAACTTCTCCAACTACGGCAACATTCCGGCTGCTGCGGTGGAGCGCATCGAAGTACTGACCGGAGGCGCCTCGGCCATCTACGGTTCCGATGCGATCGCCGGTGTGGTCAATGTCATCCTGAAAACGAATTACGACGGTGATGAAGTGCGCGTACGCGGCGGCACCTCCACCGAGGGCGGCCGTGATACCTGGGATCTGTCCTGGGCCGGCGGCAAGACCGGTGACAACTGGAGCGTGACCTACGCGCTGCAGTACACCAAGCGCGATCCGTTGTTCGGCCGTGACCGCCCGCAGATGGACGACGCAGACGATGCGCCATACCCGTCCTGGAACATGGAACAGCGCAAGGTCGGCTTCCGTCCCACTGCCGGCCTGGCGCTGATCGACCCGAGCAACGGCCAGCGCCTGGCGCCACCGGCCGGCACCTGCGAGAAGTTCAACGGCGAGTACTACACGGCCGACCGGCTGGTCTACAACTACGCCGCCAACACCATCACCAACACCGGCCGCCTGTGCGGCATGAGCGCCGACTACGCCAACTGGCTGCTCACCGGCGGCGCCGAGAACGTGTCCGGCAACCTGTATGCCACCTTCGATTTCAGCACTGACCTGCAGGCCTGGACCAACCTGGCGGTGTACCGCTCCGAAGCGATCTGGGGCACCAATCCGCCCGGCGTGTCGCTGATCGACGATGACAACGGCTACTACTGGGACGCCAACCGCAACCGCCCGATCCTGGGCGTGCGCCAGTTCACCCCGAACGAAGTCGGCGGCCTGGATACGCTGCGCAACACCAACCGCGAACTGTCATGGGATTGGAGCGCGGGCCTGCGTGGGCGTCTTGCCGATCGCTTCGACTGGAGCGCCACGGTGGGGCGTTCCTACTACCGCGTGGAAGAGCGGCAGAACGTGGTCGACAAGCAGAAGTCGTACGACTACTTCCTCGGCCCGCGGCTGGGCACCACTGCCGATGGCGAGGCGATCTACGCATTGAACGAGTCGCGCTGGTGGAACCCGCTGACGCCGGACCAGTACTGGCAGATGGGTACGGTGGCGAAGAACCGCGCGACCTCCTGGGTCAACCAGGCGTCCGCGGACATCACCGGCGAGCTGTTCCAGGGCTGGGCCGGCCCGATTTCGTTCGCAGCCGTGGCCGAAGTCGCGCAGCAGGGCTACCACCTCAGCCCGGACCCGCGCGCCGGCATCGACTTCGATCTGCAGAACGTCGACCGTGGTGGCGGCGAGCGCACCCGCTATTCGGCCGGCGTCGAGTTCAAGATCCCACTGCTGGAAACCGTGACCGCCACAGCGGCCGCGCGCTATGACCGCTATGGCAACTACAAGGCTGACAACAGCGGCGAAGCGCTGGACATCGGCAGCCAGAAGGAAACCACCTGGAATGTCGGCCTGGAATGGCGCCCGGTGGAATCGCTGCTGGTGCGCGGGTCGTATGCCACCAGCTTCCATGCGCCGGACATGCACTACCTGCTGGGCCAGCCGAGCAGCTCCGAAGTACAGACCTATGACCGCCTGCGCTGCATCCAGAGCGGCGCTTACCTGGTCAACAACTGCGGCGTCGGCAACACCGATGTCTGGTACACGTTCGACGTGAACCGGCGTGGCACGCCGCTGCTCCGCTCGGAGACCGGTGATTCGTGGACGGTCGGTTTCGTCTGGGATGTGATGCCGAACCTGTCAGTCAGTGCCGACTATTGGGCGATCAAGCTGGAAGACATGATCGTCGACGTCGGCGCCGACGAGGTGCTGGCCAGCGAAGCAGGCTGCCTGACCGGCAAGAACATGGACGGTACGCCGTGGGCCAATCCAGCTGGTGGCGATTACTGCGCCGGCATCCTGGCGCGCGTGAACCGTGACAGCAACGGGCGCCTGGTATCGATCGAGCGCGGTCCGTTCAACCTGGCCAGCCGCGAGGTACGTGGCATCGACCTGACCGCACGCTATCGCCTGGACACCGCGCAGTGGGGCAGCTTCCAGCTGGGCCTGAACTACACCAACCAGATCTCCACCAAGGAACAGCGCTACGCCAAAGACCCGAATCCGGAGCGGCGCGATCGTGACCTGCGCAGCAAGCTGCGTGCGAGCCTGGCCTGGCAGCGCGGCAACTGGAACGCCAATGTCTACGCCGACCGCGTCGGCTCGGTGCCGGGCGTGCGCTACCACTGGGGCACCGACCGCCTGGACAACCCCGGTGGCTGCCTGCCGTTCGCCGATGGCTACGTGCCCAGCGACAGCCCGTCGCTGAACTGCCTGGAGCCGGCGACGCGTCCGGATGGCTCGCCCAACCCGAACCCGAATGCAGGCCAGCAGACCGCCCGTTATTTCGGCCGGGTCGGGCCGTTCATCACCTGGAACTTCAACGTGGGCTACCAGGTGACCGAACGCGCCAAGGTCAACGTCTACGTCAACAACGTGTTCAATTCGGCCAGCTGGAACCACAAGGATCCGTACAAGCTGGATTACGACTTCGCCCCGACCCGCCTGCTGGGCGCGGTGGGCCGTGAGTTCGCGTTGGAGTACGTGTTCACCTTCTGAGCAGACCCGCAGGGGGCGCCGGGCTTGATCCGCCTGGCGCCTCCGTCCGCTCAGTAGTTCCACGCCATGCGTGGATGAACCCCATCATGAACCCGGGGGTGGCTGGATTTGACCTTCCCACGATGGCAAGGTTTAGCCTGTCCGCATCCAGAAGGAACCCCGGGAATCCGATCATGAGCACGCCTCGCGCCACTGCAGTCCCCGCCAGCCCCTCCACGATCAGCCTGCCCATCGAGGGCATGACCTGCGCCAGCTGTGTCGGCCGGGTCGAGGCGGCGCTGTCCAGGGTCGAGGGCGTCGGCAGCGTCTCTGTGAACCTGGCCACCGAGCGTGCGGACATCCGGCCCTCCGGCCCGGTTGATCGCGCGGCGCTGATCCAGGCGGTTGAACGTGTGGGCTATGACGTACCCGCCGCGACCGTTGAACTGGCGGTGGAGGGCATGACCTGCGCGTCCTGCGTTGGTCGCGTGGAGCGCGCGCTACTGGCGGTACCCGGGGTCAGCCAGGCCAGCGTGAACCTGGCCACCGAGCGTGCCACCGTGCGCGGCGTGGCTGATACGGCCGCCCTGGTGGCGGCCATCGACAAGGTCGGCTATGCCGCCCGCCCGATCGAGGCCGGTGTGCAGTCCGATGATGAAGCCGCTGAAAAGAAGGACGCCGAGCGCGCTGAACTGAAGCGCGACCTGATCGTGGCGTCCGCGCTGGCGCTGCCGGTGTTCGTGCTGGAGATGGGTTCGCACCTGATTCCCGGCATGCACGAATGGGTGATGGCCACCATCGGCATGCAGGCCAGCTGGTACCTGCAGTTCGTACTGACCTTGCTGGTGCTGGCCATTCCCGGCCGCCGTTTCTACCAGAAGGGTTTCCCGGCGCTGCTGCGGCTTGCGCCGGACATGAATTCGCTGGTGGCGGTGGGCACCGCCGCAGCGTTCGGTTACTCGGTGGTGGCGACCTTCGCACCGCGGCTGTTGCCGCCGGGCACGGTGAACGTCTACTACGAAGCGGCCGCGGTGATCGTCGCGCTGATCCTGCTCGGCCGCTTCCTCGAAGCCCGCGCCAAGGGCCGCACTTCCGAAGCGATCAAGCGCCTGGTCAACCTGCAGGCCAAGGTCGCCCGTGTGATCCGTGACGGCCGCACTGTCGACATCCCGGTCAATGAAGTGCAGAGCGGCGACGTGGTGGAAGTGCGGCCGGGCGAGCGGGTGCCGGTCGATGGCGAGGTGGTTGAAGGCCGCAGCTACATCGATGAATCGATGATCAGCGGCGAGCCGATTCCGGTCGAGAAGCTGCCGGGCAGTGGCGTGGTGGGCGGTACGGTCAACCAGAAGGGCGCACTGACGGTGCGTGCCACGGCGGTGGGCGCGCAGACCATGCTGGCGCAGATCATCCGCATGGTCGAACAGGCGCAGGGCTCGAAGCTGCCGATCCAGGCGGTGGTCGACAAGGTCACGCTGTGGTTCGTGCCGGCGGTGATGCTGGCTGCGCTGGCGACCTTCCTGGTCTGGTTGATCTTCGGCCCGTCACCGGCGCTGAGCTTCGCGCTGGTCAATGCGGTGGCGGTGCTGATCATCGCCTGCCCGTGCGCGATGGGCCTGGCCACGCCGACCTCGATCATGGTCGGGACCGGTCGTGGCGCCGAACTGGGCGTGTTGTTCCGCAAGGGTGAAGCACTGCAGCTGTTGAAGGATGCGCAGGTGGTGGCAGTGGACAAGACCGGCACGCTGACCGAAGGCCGCCCGCGCTTGACCGATCTGGAGATCGCCGACGGTTTTGATCACGGCACGGTGCTGGCAGCGGTGGCGGCGGTGGAGTCGCGCTCGGAGCATCCGATTGCCCGCGCCATCGTCGACGCGGCTACCGAGCAGGGCATCGTGTTGCCGGCGATGGCCGATTTCGAATCGGTCACCGGCATGGGCGTGCGTGCCAGCGTTGATGGCGCGCGCGTGGAGGTCGGTGCCGATCGCTTCATGCACGACCTCGGCGTGGACATCACCCTGTTTGCGACGCTGGCGGCAGAGCTGGGTACCCAGGGCAAGTCGCCGCTGTATGCCGCCATCGACGGCCACCTGGCCGCAATCATCGCGGTGTCCGATCCGATCAAGCCGAGCACGCCGGCCGCGATCGCGGCGCTGCACCAGCTTGGCCTGAAGGTGGCGATGATCACCGGCGACAATGCCGGTACTGCGCAGGCGATCGCGCGGCAACTGGGCATTGATGAGGTGGTGGCCGAGGTACTGCCGGAAGGCAAGGTTGACGCAGTGCGCCGGCTGAAGGCCGCGCATGGTCATGTTGCGTTCGTCGGCGATGGTATCAACGATGCACCGGCGTTGGCCGAGGCCGATGTCGGTCTGGCCATCGGCACCGGTACCGATATTGCGGTGGAATCGGCCGACGTGGTGCTGATGTCCGGCAACCTGCAGGGCGTGCCGAATGCCATCGCACTGTCGAAGGCGACGCTGGGCAACATCCGGCAGAACCTGTTCTGGGCCTTCGCCTACAACACCGCCTTGATTCCCGTGGCGGCCGGCGTGCTGTACCCGGTCTGGGGTGTGCTGCTGTCGCCGGTGTTCGCGGCCGGTGCAATGGCACTGTCCAGCGTGTTCGTACTGGGCAACGCGCTGCGCCTGCGCCGTTTCCAGCCACCGATGGCGGATGCCGCCGCAGCGACCCATTGAAGGAGATCCGTATGAACATCGGCGAAGCCGCCAAAGCCTCCAGCGTGTCGGCGAAGATGATCCGCTACTACGAACAGATCGGCCTGATTCCCGCGGCCGATCGCACCGAGTCGGGTTACCGGGCTTACTCGCAGGCGGACATCCACCGCCTGCGCTTCATCCGCCGCGCGCGCGATCTGGGCTTCCAGGTTGCCGAAATCACCGACCTGCTGGGCCTCTGGAACGACACCTCGCGGCACAGTGCCGACGTGAAGCGCCTGGCCGAACAGCACATCGTCGATCTGGAGCAGCGCATCGAGAACATGCGGCAGATGGCCGACACGCTGAAGTCGTTGATCAGTTGCTGCGCGGGCGACGATCGCCCGGAGTGCCCGATCCTGCAGCGGCTGGTCGAGGATGACGAAATACAGTCACCGGTTGATGCTCCGAAGACAGGTGCGGTGCGACGCCGCGCACACAAGCACTGAACTGCCGTCGCGCACATGAAAAAGCCCGCCCGATGCGGTTGCATCGGGCGGGCTTGGTTGTGGATGCGAGGCTGCGGATCAGGCCGTGCGCGGCGGGAAACCGGCATCGTTCACCGCGGCGAACACCTGTTCCTGCGACGCGGTGGTCTGCACCTTGACCAGGCCGGTCGGTGGGTCGGCCACCACGCTGGCGTTCGGATCGATCTGCTGGATCGCGCGGGTCACGCTGCGCGCGCAGCCGCCGCAGGTCATGCCGTCGACATGGAATTCCATCTGTAGCTCCTTGGATGCTCTTGGGGTAGGGCCAGTGTGCACCTTCCAACGATGGCAGGGTCAAGCGCCGGACTGAATGACAGCGCACCAATGAAGACGGCAGCCGCCTGTACCAGCGCGGCTGCCGTGGAGGAACGTCCCCGCTAGGGCGGGGCGTGGGTTGCGCCGGGGCGGGCCCGGGCAACCCGATGCGGGCTTAGAACTTCCAGGTGGCGCCGAAGTACAGCTGGCGGCCTGCGTAGGTATTGGAGATCAGGCGTGCCTTGGTGTCACTGCCCAGGTGCACGCGCTGCTCGGACTTGGTGGCATTGATCACCGAGGCGGTCAGGGTCCAGTCCGGGGTCAGGTTGTAGGCAACGTTCAGATCCAGCTGGTCATACGGTTCGGTGTAGACGGTGAGGCCGTTGTTGAGCCCGCCGACCACCTGGCCGCGGCGGTTGAACGAGGCGCGCGCGAGGAACTTCTCGTTCTCGTAGAAGACCGTCACGTTGGCCTGGTTCTTGGCGCTGCCGACCAGCGGCGAGGAGCCGATTTCCTGTCCGTCCAGAACAATGGACGCCAGGTTGGTGTCGTTGTAGGTGTAATTGGCCTGCACGCCGAAGCCGAAATCGAAGGTGTACTGGCCGTACAGCTCGACGCCCTGCGATACACCATCGCGGCCATTGGCCTGGGTTTCGTAGCGCTGCACGTTCACCGCTTCACCGCCGATGACCATCGGCGTGTCGCGTACCACCGGCAGGGTGAAGTTGTCCACGTTCTTGCGGAACAGGCTGACACCGGCGACCGCGCCCGGCTGGAAGTACCATTCCAGACCCAGGTCGAACTGGGTGGCCTTGAACGGTTCCAGCTGCTTGTTGCTGCCCTGGCCAACCCAGCCTGCGGTCGATGCGCCGCCGGCAACGCGGCGGTCATTGACATACTCTTCGCTGTAATAGCTCAGTGCGCCTGGCGCGGCGATGTCGGTGTAACCGGGGCGCGCGATCACCTTCGAAGCGGCACCACGCAGCACCAGCGTGTCGGTGATGTCCCAGGCGATGTTGAAGCTCGGCAGCACGTCGGTGTAGGTGCGGTCCACGCCGATCAGGTCGTACGTCTTGCTCTGCGCCAGGTCGTGCGGCAGGCGCACGAAGCCGCTCTCGCAGCTGTAGGTCGGGTAGGCCGCAGCGGCGGGGTCGGTGCACGCCATCGGCGCGCCGGAGGCGTTGTCCAGGAAGTAGTCGTTGAATTTCTCGATCGAATCGGAGGACTGGGCGAACTGCTTGGTGCGCACCACGCGCACGCCGACATTGCCGCGCACGCGCTCGGTGCGGAAGTTGGCCTGGAAGTAACCCGAGTAGATCTTCTCGTTGACGTTGTAGACGAAGTCTTCCTCGGTACGGTTGTGCGAACCACCGTAGGTCTTGTTCAGGTAGTCGATGTAGGCCGGGTAGTTGATGCCCGGGAACACGTTGGCATTGAAGCCGCCCGCGATGTTGCTGATCGGGTTGGACAGGAAGAAGCCGGGCTGCGCGTCGCCGGCGGTCGGATCGCAGCCACTCTGGTAGCGGCTGTTGTCATAGTCGGCCGGGTCACGGCCCGGGCACACCCAGTAGGTGTTGCCGGTGTTGCGGTGGACCTTGCCATCGCGGTACTTGGCACCGAACTGGATCGAGTCCAGCCAGCCCGATTCAAACAGCTTGGTGACGTCGGCCTGGAAGTAGTTCTGCTTGACCTCGGTACGCTTCCACGACGAATCGGTCGAACCCGTGTCGACTTCGGCGATGCCGTTCATCAGCTGCTGCTGCAGGTCGGGCGAGAAGGTGGCCGAGGGCGTGCCCGTCAGATCCCAGGCGCTGTACAGATTGCCCGACAGGTAATCGTTGCCGACCTTGCGGCGCGGCTTGGCCGACATCCGGAAGTTCATCGACGGACCACCCTCGGACCAGGTGCGGCCGCCGGTGAACGAGGCCTTCCACAGCGGGCTGATGTCCCAGTCGATGGTCAGGTCAGCGGTCTGCGACAGCGCCTTTTCCTTGCTGTAGCCACCGGTCAGCTGCGGCGTCGGAACGGTGCAGTCGTCCGGGCCCCAGCCGCCGGGCTGGAGGCCGGCAGCCTTGGCCTGGTCTTCGCTGCAGTAGTAGGTCTTCCCCGCCAGCTTTTCAAACTGCGCACCGGTGACGGTGTTGCCGCTGGGGTCGAAGTCCAGGCCATTGAGCAGGCGACCGCCGGCCCAGTTTCCGTCTCCGTTGAAGCGGGCCATGCTCCACTCCGGAATCTTCAGCATGTTCTGGGTGTAGTCACCCTGCAGCTCGAAGCGGAAGTAGTTGGCCGTCATCGTGACGTTGTCGACCGGCTTGAACTGGAAGGTCAGCTGGCCGCCCTTGCGTTCGCGCTTTTCTTCCTTCACCGCGAAGTTGACCGAGGTCGGCATGAAGAAATCGCTGTAGTTGCCGCCGGTCTGGTTGTTGAAACCGGACTTGCCCCACCAGTAGTGGATGCCATCCTGCGCCTGCACGTTGCCATAGGCATCGCGCGCCTTGCCGGCGCCGTACCACTGATAGTCCTCGGTGCTGGCTTCCATGGTGCGGGTGGTGCGCTTCTGCTGCGTCACGCCGATCAGCACGCCGAAACGCTCATCCTTGCTGTGCCACGAGTACAGGGCCGACGCCTGCGGGTCGATATCGTGATGGGTATCGGAGGACGTGCCCTCGAGCGTGACGAAGCCCGAGTTGGCCTCCATGTCCAGCGGACGGCGGGTGTGCAGGATGACCGTGCCGCCAATGCCGCCTTCGTCGATGCGTGCTTCCGGCGACTTGAACAGCTCGGCGCTGGACAGCATGTTCGACGGCAGCAGGGTGTAGTTGAATGAACGGGTGGCTTCGTCGTTGGTTTCCGACGTGGCGACGTAGTTGCCGTTCAACTGGGTCAGGGTCAGGTCCGGCGCAAGGCCGCGCACGCTGACACTCTTGCCTTCACCACCGCTGCGGGTGATGACGACGCCGGGCACGCGCTGCAATGCGTCGGCGACGTTCTTGTCGGGGAACTTGCCGACGTCTTCGGCGGTGATCACTTCGACCACCGCGTTGGCGTCGCGCTTCTGCTCAAGGCTCTTTTCAATGGCGTAGCGGTAGCCGGTGACCTGGACGCTGTCCAGGTTGGTGGCCTCCTGCGAGCCGGTGGAAGCGGCCTGCTGCGCGGCGGCGCCGGCCGGAATGACGGCGGCGGCCAGGGCCAGCGCGATGGCCAGCGACAATGCGTCCTGGCCATGCGTACGTGTTGAATGCTTCATTCCCATCTCTCCCTCTCTCCTGGATTGATCCGGTGACGTGGCACGGACAACTTGAATCGATCTAATTTGAAGTGACATTGTCGCTATCGCCATGCAGTGGCCGTAGCACCGTGCGCGTGGCCTGGTACGTCCTGTTGCTGCTCCCCCAACTCCCGGCCATCGCAATGTCGTCTTGGATCGATCTAAGCGATGGGCGGGCGATTTTTAGCATGGGTCGCCCGCGGGCGCATGCTGCTGCGCAATATGGTACTGGCGTGGCGAAGGGATGACGGCTTGCTGAAAACAGTGGAAACGTTTTCGTGCGCAGGTGAGGGGGGCGGCAGGGCTGCGCCCTGCACCTGCGGTAGTGCCGGCCGCTGGCCGGCAACAGCCAAAGCCAAAGCGGCTCTGGGTTGTCTGTGGGTTGGGCGGGGCGGTGTCGGGTCGCCGTAAACCCCCCTCCGGGGTCCGGCCCAGCCGCTGGCGGCTGTGCGTTCGGGCGCTTGCGAAGCAGTGCTTCGCAAGCAAAGCGCCCTCACCCATGGGGGCTCGATGGCGCCATCCATGGCGCCAACGGTCCTGCCAGCCCACACCGCCCCACCTTTGACAGTTTCCCGGTGACGGTTGGATTGATCCTGGAACGACATGAGGTCGCGGGGTCAGATCCGTTTTCCGTTGGAAAACGGATCTGACCCCGATTGATTTCGATATCCGACAGAGATTCATCCACGCATGGTGTGGATCCACAGATCGCGGAAATCTGTCGTAGGCGGGGTGGGTCCGGTTGCGGGGGCGTGAGCCGCATGGATGCGGCGACCGAGCCTACATGGACGTATTTACGGCGCCCCCCGCAACCGGACCCACCCCGCCATCCCACGGACAGCCGGCTTTTGCTGTTGCCGTTGCTCCAGCTCGTAGCAGGTGCAGGGCGCAGCCCTGCCGAACACCTCCCTCATGCTGCGCCGCAGAATGCATTCGGCTGAACCTGCATGCTCTACTTGAATCGATCTAAATTCACGGTCGCACGGGTCGGGCGTCATTCCAGGGGGAGCTCTTTGCCGGTCACGGCGGCGCTCAGCGGAACGGTGCCGGACGGCCCCGGCCGTGTGCCTCCGCATCATCGACTACAGGAACCCGACATGCGTCCAGTGCCGTCCGCTCCCGCCGTCCCATTGTCCTCGCGCCCGCTGGCGCGCCTGGCCTGCCTGCTCGCCCTGTCAGCGTCGCCGATGCTGCTGCAGGCCGCGCCGGCTGCGCTGGAGCGCGAGGTCAACACCTTCATCGGCAGCAAGGACGACGGCAATACCTTCCCGGGCGCATCGGCACCGTTCGGCCTGATCCAGGTCAGCCCGATCGGCAGCCACTATTCCGGCTGGCGCTACGACGACGAGAAGATCCGGGGCTTCGGCCACTCGTTCATTTCCGGCGCGGGTTGCTGGGAGCAGGGCGGGCAGGTGTCCATCCTGCCGGTCACCGGCAGTATCGGTCCTGGCGGCGATTTCGATACCGGCAACGCCAAGCAGTTCGACCACAAGGCCTACGCATCGAACTACACCCATGACGGCGAGATCGGCCAGGCCGGCTACTACAAGGTACGGTTGACCAGCTACGGCGGCATCGACGCCGAGGCGACCGCGCGCACCCGTGCCGCGGCCGAGCGCTACACCTTCAGCCAGCGCAGCGGCGATGGCCACGTGCTGGTCAATGTCGGACAGGCCAACGAGCGCCATTCGGTGATCGGCAGCGTGGTCGACGTGGTCGGCGACCGCGTGGTCGAAGGCAAGCTGGTCACCAAGAGTTTCTGTGGCGGCCATCAGTACACCACCTGGTTCCGCATCGAGTTCGACCGTCCGTTCAAGGCCCATGGCACCTGGGGCGAGGGCGGTGGCCTGCCCGGCGCGCGCCACAGCATGGAAGGCGAGCAGAAGCCGAATGGTGCCTGGCTCAGCTTCGATCTGGCCAAGGGCCAGTCGGTGACCGCGGTCAGCGCGATCTCGCACGTGGATGCCGAAGGCGCGCGCACCAACCTGCGCGCCGAGGGCATGCAGGGTGGTTCGCTGCTCGGCTTCGACCGGATGCGCACGCTGTCCCAGCAGTCGTGGCGTGAGCAGCTGGGTCGCGTGCGCGTGCAGGGCGGCACCGCCGACGATCGCAGCGTGTTCTACAGCGCGGTCTACCACGCACTGCTGCAGCCGATGACCGGCAACGATGCCGACGGCCGCTACCGCGGCTATGACGATGGCATCCATCGTGCCGATGGCTGGACGTACTACGAGTATTTCTCGCTGTGGGATACCTACCGCGCGCAGAACCAGTGGCTGGCGCTGACCCGTCCGGATGTGGCGCGCGACATCGGCCGCACCCTGCTGGCGATCGACGAGCAGGGCGGTTGGTTGCCGCGCTGGGGCTATGCCAACTTCGAGACCAACATCATGACCGGCGATCCGGTCACCCCGTTCCTGGTCGACCTGTGGCGCTTCGGTGCGCTCAAGGGGCGCGAATCGCAGGCCTGGGATGCGCTGCGCCGCAACGCCTTCGGTACGCCGCCGTTGAACTCGCGCATGGCCGGCCGCTCGGGCAATCCGACCTATCTGGACAAGGGCTACGTGGTCTACGACCGTGCGTTCCCGTCCAAGGGCATGGACGTTGATCCGCACCATGGCGGTTCGGCCACCTTGGAATACGCGCTGGCCGACTGTGCGCTCTCGCAGATGGCCGATGGCCTCGGCCACGCGCAGGACGCGGCGACGCTGCGTGAGCGCGGCCGCAACTGGCGCAAGGTGTGGGACCCGCAGGTGCGCGACGCCGAGACCGGTTTCACCGGTTTCCCGCGCCCGCGCACCGAAGATGGCCAGTGGTACACGCCGGCCGATGGCCACTACAGCCCGCGCTCGCATCACGGTTTCCATGAAGGCACGGCGTGGCAGTACCAGTGGCTGGCGCAGCAGGACGTGCCGGGCCTGGTCGAAGCGATGGACGGCCGCGAACAGGCCGGTCGCCGACTCGACGCGTTCTTTGCGATGGACGCACTGCAGGCCGACCCGCTCAACGCCGCCCGCAAGGAGTGGGTGGTCGGGCCGTACAGCTACTACAACCAGTTCCGCTACAACCCCAACAACGAACCCGACCTGCACTCGCCGTGGCTGTACACGCTGATCGGCCAGCCGTGGAAGACCGCTGCCGTGGTGCGTGCCGCGCAGCAGCTGTTCACCAACGCCCCCAATGGCGTGACCGGCAATGACGACCTCGGCACGATGTCGGCGTGGTACCTGTTCAGTGCCATCGGCGTGTACCCGGCGGTGCCGGGCAGCGGCCAGTTCCTGCTGCACACCCCACGCTTCAGCAAGGTGGAAGTGGACATGGGCAACGGCCGCACGCTGCGCATCGATGCGCCGGGCGCCGATGGCCGCCGACTGCAGTACGTGCAGGGCGTGCAGGTCGATGGCCAGGCGCATGCACCGGTGTGGCTGGACTGGAACCGCCTGCAGCAGGGCCCGCGCCTGCACTTCGCGCTCGACGAGAAGGCGCCGGAGCAGGGCTGGGGCACGGCGGTGAAGGACCTGCCGGTGTCCTGGTGCGCGGCACCGGGCAGCCAGCTGCGCTGAGCCGGACTGTGCCGTTCGCGGTGACCTAGCGAACGGCACGGCACGACACGGCCCTGATCCATTAGGCTTGAGCCTCCAGCGGAGTCCGGGAAGACGATGAACGACAACGGCAGCAGTCCCAGCAAGCGCGCCGGCAAGGCGGTGACGGTGACCGACATCGCGCGTGCCATCGGCGTGTCACGGGCAACCGTGTCGCTGGTGCTGCGTGGCAGCCCGCTGGTCAATGTCGATACCCGCGCCAAGGTCGAGGCCGAGCTGCGCCGGCAGCGCTATGTCTACAACCGCGCGGCCGCCAACCTGCGCCGTCGTACCTCGTCGAGCATCGCGCTGGTGATCAACGATCTGTCCAACCCGTTCTTCGCCGAATTCGCTTCGGGCGTGGATGAGGCGCTGGGCGGGCGTGGTTATGTGACCCTGCTCGGCAGCACCGGCGAATCGCCGGAGCGCCAGCAGGCGGTGCTGTCCACGCTGATGGAGCACACCCCGGCCGGCCTGATCCTGTCTCCGGCCGAAGGCAGCGACACCGCGCAGCTGCGTCAGGCATTGGGCGCCAATGCCAACGTGCTGCTGTTCAACCGCGAACTGGAAGGGGTCGACTGGGACTTCCTGACCCTGGACAACCAGCACGGCGCCTATCTGGCGACGCGCCACCTGATCGAGCGCGGCCATCGCCAGATCGCCTTCTTCGGCGGCCACGCCGCATCGAGCTCGTGCCACCAGCGTCGTGCCGGCTTCCAGCAGGCGCTGGCCGAAGCCGGCCTGTCGCTGCCGCCGGGCTGGATGATCGAGTCGGCGCCGAACCGGCTGGAAGCCGCTGCGCGCACCGATGAGCTGTTTGCCGATGGCCATCGCCCGAGTGCAGCGGTCTGCTACAACGACACCGTCGCGCTGGGCCTGATGCTGGGCTTGAATTCACGGGGTATCCGTCCGGGCGGTGATTTTGCAGTGACCGGCTTCGACGATATTTCCGAGGCATCGGTCGCGGTTCCGCCATTGACCACGCTCACCGCCGATCCGCGCGAGCGGGGCCGGCAGGCTGCCGCGCTGTTGCTGCAACGATTGGACGAGCCGGACGCGCCACCACGGCGCACGGTGGCGCCGGTGCAGTTGCGCATCAGAGAAAGCAGCGCTGCACGGCCGAACTGATTCCTTCCACGTACCCCTTCCACGCAACAACGACCTTCCGCGCATCGAGGCGCGTACCGCATGCCGATCTCCGCAACGCCCCGTCCATCGGGTTCTTCGGGCAACGCACCCGCCGTCACCAACGGCAAGGCGCTGGCCGTGGTCACCACGATCTTCTTCATGTGGGGCTTCCTGACCTGCCTCAATGACATCCTGATCCCGCACCTGAAGGCAGTGTTCGAGCTGAACTACGCCAAGGCGATGCTGGTGCAGTTCACCTTCTTCGGCACCTATTTCCTGATGTCGCTGCCGGCCGGCCGGCTGGTGGCGGCGCTGGGCTACAAGAAGGGCATCGTGGCCGGCCTGGTGATCGCCGGTATCGGCGCACTGGGATTCTGGCCGGCGGCCGAGCTGCGCGTGTATGGCGCCTTCCTCGGCGCACTGTTCGTGCTGGCCACGGGCATCACTGTGCTGCAGGTCGCTGCCAATCCCTACGTCGCGCTGCTGGGACCGGAGCAGACCAGCTCCAGCCGCCTGACCCTGGCGCAGGCGCTGAACTCGCTGGGCACGGCCATTGCGCCGATCTTCGGCGGCATGCTGATCCTGTCCAACACGGTCAAGAGCGCCGATGAACTGAGCGCGCTGCCGGCCGCCGAGCAGCTGGCCTACCGCGCCGCTGAGGCGCAGGCCGTGCAGGGTCCGTACGTGGGCCTGGCGGTGGCGCTGGTGTTGCTGGCGCTGTTCGTTTTCCTGTTCCGCCTGCCGGCGCTGAGTGACGCCACCGAGCAGGCTGACCAGGGCCATCACCACAGCTATCTGGATGCGCTGCGCAAGCGCCACCTGCTGCTGGGTGTGCTGGGCATCTTCTTCTACGTCGGCGCCGAAGTGTCGATCGGCAGCTTCCTGGTCAACTACCTGTCGATGCCGAGCATCGGCGGCTTCAGCGAACAGGAAGCCACGCACTACGTGTCGGCCTACTGGACGATGGCGATGATCGGCCGCTTCGCGGGCTCGGCGCTGCTGGCGCGCTTTTCGCCCAGCCGCCTGCTGGCGATCTTCGCGCTGGTCAACGTGGCCCTGCTGGCCACGACCATGCTGACCTCCGGCAGCATCGCGCTGTATTCGGTGGTGGCGATCGGCCTGTTCAACTCGATCATGTTCCCGACCATCTTCGCGCTGAGCATCGAGCGCCTGGGCCCGCTGACCAACAAGGGCTCCAGCCTGCTGATCATGGCCATCGTCGGTGGCGCCGTGGTGCCGTACCTGCAGGGCGTCCTCGCCGATCACATCGGTGTGCAGGCCAGCTTCATCCTGCCGTTGCTGTGCTACGGCTACATCATTTTCTACGGACTGGTCGGCGCACGTATGCCGGCTTCCGCAACGCAGGGAGGCTGAGTCCGGAATGGGTGCCATTGTGTGCTTCGGCGAAATTTTGATCGATCTACTAGCGCAGCCCCCGGCCTCGGCCGATACGCCGCGCGCGTTCCTGCAGTACGCCGGCGGTGCACCGGCCAACGTCGCGGTGGCCGCCGCACGGCTGGGTGCGAAGACCCAGTTCGTTGGCATGCTGGGCCGTGACATGTTCGGTGACTTCCTGGCCGACAGCCTGGTCGAGCATGATGTGGGCACCGATTACATCGTGCGTACCGATGCGGCGAAGACCGCGCTGGCCTTCGTCGCCCTCGACGCCAGTGGCGAGCGCAGCTTCAGTTTCTACCGCCCGCCGGCGGCCGACCTGCTGTTCCGTGACAGCGACTTCCAGGCCGCGTGCTTCGACAGCGCGCAGTGCTTCCACGTCTGTTCCAACAGCCTGACCGAACCGGCCATCGCCGAGGCGACCTTCGCCGGCATGGACCGTGCACGTGCGGCCGGCGCGGTGGTCAGCCTGGACCTCAACCTGCGTCCTGCCCTGTGGCCGGCCAACGAGGACCCGACGCCGCGCCTGTGGCAGGCGCTGGAACGCGCCGATCTGGTCAAGCTGTCGCGCGAGGAGCTGGACTACCTGGCCACGCCGCTGGGCGCCGATGGCGAGGCGGCGGTGCTGCGACGCCTGCTGGCCGCGCAGGCGCGCTGGGTCATCGTCACCGATGGTGCAGCGACGCTGCATTGGTACACCCGCGACAACCACGGCAAGGTCACCAGCTTCCGCGTGGCCACGGTCGACACCACGGCGGCCGGTGATGCCTTCGTCGGTGGCGTGCTGGTCGGCCTGCTGGAGCGCGGCGGGGCCGGTGCAGGTTTCGCCGCGTTCTGCCAGGACCCGGAGGCGATCACCGCCACGCTGCGTTTCGGCGCCGCCGTGGGTGCGCTGGCGGTTACCCGCAAGGGCGCGTTCGCCGCGATGCCCTCGCTCGATGAAGTGCAGCAGCTGCTGCAGGCACAGGACATTACTGCATGAGCGCCTCGCCCGATTTCCGTTCGCCCGCGTTCCTGCGCGCGCATATCGCCGATACGATGGCGTTCTACCATCCGCGCTGCATCGATCCGAACGGCGGCTTCTTCCACTACTTCCGTGACGACGGCAGCATCTACGATGCCAGCCACCGCCACCTGGTGAGCAGCACCCGTTTCGTCTTCAACTACGCGATGGCCTACCGCGAGTTCGGCAATGCCGAATACCGGGAGGCGGTCGAGCACGGCGTGCGCTACCTGCGCGAGGTGCACCGCAACCCGGCCACCGGCGGCTATGCCTGGACCCTGCGCGACGGCAAGGTCGAGGATGACATGAACCACTGCTACGGCGTGGCCTTCGTGCTGCTGGCCTACAGCTGCGCGCTGAAGGCCGGTGTCGAGCAGGCCCGCGGCTGGATGGACGAGACCTGGCAGCTGCTGGAAGCACGCTTCTGGGAGCCGCAGCACGGCCTGTACAAGGACGAGGCCGATGGCCAGTGGAACTTCACCGGCTATCGCGGCCAGAACGCCAACATGCACATGTGCGAGGCGATGCTGGCGGCGTTCGAGGCCAGTGGCGAGCAGCGGTATGTCGAGCGCGCGCTGCAGCTGGCCGACAACATGACCCGCCGCCAGGCCGCCAAGGCCGGAGGTCTGGTCTGGGAGCACTATGACGTGAACTGGGAGATCGACTGGGATTACAACCTGGACGACCCCAAGCACCTGTTCCGCCCGTGGGGCTTCCAGCCCGGCCATCAGACCGAGTGGGCCAAGCTGCTGCTGATCCTCGATCGCCACGTGCAGGCCGACTGGCTGGTGCCGACCGCGCAGCACCTGTTCGACGTGGCCGTGGCGCGCAGCTGGGACGAGTCGCGGGGCGGTCTGTACTACGGCTTCGCACCGGAGTCGCGCCGGCAGCCGGGCATGGACGGCGCGCCGATCGGTGGCGACAGCTTCGTCTGCGACGACGACAAGTACTTCTGGGTGCAGGCCGAAACGCTGGCCACCGCCGCGCTGATGGCCAAGCGCACCGGCGACGACCGCTACTGGCAGTGGTACGAGCGCATCTGGGCGTACTCGTGGGAACACTTCGTCGACCACCAGTACGGCGCCTGGTTCCGCATCCTCGATGCCGACAACCGCAAGTACAGCGATGAGAAGAGCCCGGCTGGCAAGGTGGATTACCACACCATGGGCGCGTGCTACGAAGTGTTGAACGTCGTGCGTTGAAGATCGTTCGAATGCGGTAGTGCCAGGCCATGCCTGGCAATCCGAAATCGGTAGCGCCGGGTCACGTCCGGCGGAAAAACAGGAGCTCCGCGTGCATCGTCTTTCCCTCGTTGTCCGTCTGCTCCTGCTGCTGATCGCAGCCTCCGCCTTCCCGGCAACCGCAGCGCCGCTGCAGGCACAGTGGCAGTTCCGCATGCTGCCCGGCGACGCCGAAGGTGCAGCCCATCTGGGCCTGCAGCAATGGCGTGCGGCCAAGGTGCCGGGCAGCGTGCACACCGACCTGTTGGCGCATGGGCTGATCCGCGATCCGTACGTCGGTGCGCCCGAGGCCGAGCTGCAATGGATCGGCCTGGCTGCCTGGGAGTACCGCGCCCGCTTTGACGTGGATGCGGCCACGCTGGCCAAGCCCAATGCCGAGCTGCGCTTCGATGGGCTGGACACCTATGCGGAGGTCAGCCTCAACGGCAAGCCGCTGCTGCGCGCGGACAACGCGCACCGTACCTGGCGTGCCCGGGTGGAAGGGCGTCTGCGCGCCAAGGACAATGAACTGCAGATCGTGTTCCGTTCGCCGATCCGCACGCTGTTGCCGGGCGTGCAGGCGATGCCGCACAGGATCGCCGGCAACTATCCTTCGCCCTATGGCGACGAGCCGAAGGACGCGATGGTCGGCAACTTCGCGCGCAAGCCGGCTTACCACTTCGGTTGGGACTGGGGCCCGCGCTATGTCACTGCCGGTGTCTGGCGCGGTGTCGACCTGCAGGCCTGGGATACGCATCGATTGACTGATCTGGCGGTGCGCACCGATGCACTGGATGCGGAACAGGCGAAGCTGGCGGTGCTGCTGCAGGTGGAGCAGGGCGCAGCGGCGGGCTCGGCGGTGGTGAACGTGGATGTGCAGGATCCGCAGGGCCGAAGCGTGGCCCAGGTGCAGCGCACGGTGCTGCTGAAGCCCGGTCAGAACAGCATCGAGGTTCCGGTTGAACTGGCCGATCCGCGGCGCTGGTGGCCGGTGGGCCATGGCGCGCAGGACCGCTACACCGTGCAGGCCCGCCTGGACGACGGTGGCAGGCCGGAGCTGGCGCGCGAGCAGCGCATCGGACTGCGCACGGTCGAGCTGCGCCGCGAAAAAGACGACAAGGGCGGCCAGGGCTTCGCATTCGTCATCAATGGCGTGCCGATCTTCGCCAAGGGTGCGAACGTGATTCCGTTCGATGCCTTCCCCGCGCGCGTCGATGCCGCGCGCCTGCGCCAGGTGTTGGTCGCAGCGCACGACGCCAACATGAACATGCTGCGCAACTGGGGCGGTGGCTATTACGAGGACGACGTGTTCTTCGATATCGCCGATGAGCTGGGGCTGCTGGTCTGGCAGGACTTCATGTTCGGCGGTGGCATGCAGCCCGGCTACGATCCGGCGTTCCGCGCCAGCGTGGTCGCCGAGGCGCGCGACAACGTGCGGCGGCTGCGGCACCATCCCAGCATCGTGCTGTGGTGTGGCAACAACGAAGAAGAGACTGCGTGGAAGGACTGGGGCCATGGCCGCGATCTGAAAGCGGCCGATCCGGCGTTTGCGGCGAAAGTCTGGCAGGGCTATGTCGATCTGTTCGGCAACGACCTGCGCCAGGTGGTGGGCGAGGAGGGGTTGGGCGTGCCGTACTGGTCCAGCTCGCCCAGCAACGACCTGGATGAAAAGGCCAACGATTCCACCCGCGGCGACAAGCACTACTGGCAGGTCTGGGGCAATCCGGCACTGCCAGTCCAGGCCTACCTGCGTGAGACCCCGCGCTTCATGTCCGAGTACGGACTGCAGGCGTGGCCGTCGGTGGCGACGGTGGACCAGATCGCCACCCGCGCCGAGCAGCGCATCGACAGCCCGGTGGTCCGCGCGCACCAGAAATTCATGGCCGGCGAGGGCAACAGCCGCCTGCTGCACTACATCGAGCTGGGCTATGGCACACCGAAGGACTTCGAGGACTTCGTCTACCTCAGCCAGGTGATGCAGGCCGATGGCATCGCCCTGGCGGCGCTGCATCACCGCGCCTCGCGGCCGTACACGATGGGATCGCTGTACTGGCAGCTCAACGATGTGTGGCCGGGCGCCTCGTGGTCCAGCGTGGACTACTTCGGCCGCTGGAAGGCGCTGCATTTCGCCGCGCGGCGTTTCTTCGCGCCGGTGACGGTGGCTGCACTGCGCGACGAGGGCAGCACGCGGGTGCGCCTGATCAATGATGGCGCCGCGCAGGAGGCACGTTGGCGGCTGCGGGTGGTGGACGTGGATGGCAAGGTGCTGCGGCAGCGTGAAGAAGTGGTGGCGCTGGCGGCGGAGGGTGTGACCTCGATCGGTGACTTCCGCGACGCGGAGCTGCTGGCCGGTGCCGATCCGAAGCGGACGGTGGCGGTGTTCGAACTGCTGCAGGAAGGCGGGGTGAGCGCGCGGCAGGTGGTCGGTTTCGTCGAAGCCCGGGACCAGGTGCTGCCACGGCAGAAACTGAAGGCGACTCTCGCCATCGACGGCGATCACTATCGCCTGCGGCTGCAGAGCGCGGCCTATGTGCGTGCGGCGTGGATCGACTTCGGCGCGCTGGACGTGCAGGTGGAAGACAATCTGCTGGACCTGTTGCCGGGCGAAACCCGCGATATCGCGGTGCGCGGCCCGGTGGATCTGACGACGCTGCGCGAAGCGTTGAAGGTAAAAACCCTTAACGATCGTTGAGCAAAAAAGGGGACGGAGGGGATTAAGTCGTTTGTGGCCCATGTGTGCCACAAACGACTTAATCCCCTCCGTCCCCTTTTTCTTGCTTACAGCTGGATCTGCTGGAAATTCTCGACCCGCTCATGGCCGTTGGCGGCCTGGCCGGTGCGCGGCAGCGGGTAATCATCCAGGCGGTCGATCAAGCGGGTCTGCAGGCCGGCTTCGCGGGCGGCGTCCAGTTCTTCGACCACATCCGACAGGAACAGAATCTCCCCGGCCGGTACGCCGATCGCCTGCACGATGCGCCGGTAGCTGTCGGCCTCACGCTTGCCGCCCACTTCGGTATCGAACCAGCCCGACACCAGCGGGCTGAGGTCACCGGCATCGCTGAAGCCGAAGAACAGCTTCTGCGCCGGCACCGAGCCGGAGGAGTACACGTACAGCGGCAGGCCCGAAGCGTTCCAGCCCTTCAGCATCGGTGCCACTTCCGGGTAGAAGTGCGCGGTGTAATCGCCTCGGCGGTAGCCTTCGTCCCAGATCAGGCCCTGCAGTGCCTTCAGCGCGGTGTGCTTGCGGTCCTGGTCGATCCAGCCCTGCAGCGTCTCGGCCACCAGGCTGTCCTGGCAGGCGCCGCCGATCTCGGTGGCCACTGCATCCAGCCAGCGACGCACCTCCGGCTGCTGGCCGTGTTCGGCGACGAACGCGGGCAAGGCCTTGCGCGCATAGGGGAACAGCACGTTCTTGACGAACGAGATGCTGCTGGTGGTGCCTTCGATATCGGTCAGGATGACGCGGGGTTGCATGGATCAGGACGCCTGGGTGGGTACGTAACGGGGGAACTTCTGCGCGATGTCGGTGCCGGTGAAGTGACCGACCCAGCCATCCGGCTCGGTGAAGAAGCGGATCGCCACGAAGCTCGGCTCGTCGCCCATGTCGAACCAGTGGGTGGTGCCATCGGGTACGGCGATCAGGTCGTCCTTCACGCACTCGATCTCGTAGACCTTGTCTTCCACGTGCAGGGTGAACAGGCCGGAGCCGGCGACGAAGAAGCGCACTTCGTCTTCCTTGTGGAAGTGTTCGTCGAGGAACTTCTTGCGCAGCTCGGCGCGATTGGGGTTGTCCGGCGCGATCGAGGCCACGTCCACGCTCTTGAAGCCGTTCTCGGCAACCAGGCGATCGATGTCGGCGCGGTAGGCGGCGAACACTTCCTCCTGGCTGGCGCCGGGTGCGACCGGTGCAGTGGCCTGCCAGCGTTCGAAGGTGACGCCGATCTTCTGCAGTTCGGCGGCAATGAGCGCGCCGTCCTGGGTGTCCAGCAGCGGCGATTCGGGGCGGGTGTCGTCGTAGATGCGCAGTCGGCTCATGGCGGCAGCTTGAACGTCTCGGGGGGAAGACAGGGTAGCAGGGCGGGGGCGGGGCGCAGATTCCGGATCGGCATCTGCACCTGCGCGCGGGTTCAGCCGCGCAGCTTGCGCAGTTCCAGCTCGCAGTGGAACAGGAATTCGAAGGCTTCCAGGTGGCGGCGCGCCTCGGCCATGTCACGGCCCCAGGCGTACAGGCCGTGGCCATCAATCAGGTAGCCCCACAGGTTCTGCCGGTCGAGCAGATCGTCGACCTGGGCCGAGAGCACGTCCATGTCCTGGGTGTTGGCGAACACGGGCACATCCACCGCCATCTCATGGGTGCTGTTGCCAGCGAAGGCCTTCAGCAGCTCATAGCCTTCCAGGTGCACATGGCCCTGCGGCGCGTACAGGCGCGAGGCGATGGTCTGTACCGGCGAATGGGTGTGCAGCACGCAGCCGATCTCCGGGAAGCGGCGGTACAGCTGGGTGTGCAGCAGGGTTTCGGCGGAGGGGCGCAGCGGGCGGCCAACGGCCTTTCCATCGAAGTCCACCACCATGATGTCGTCCTCGATCAGGCGGCCCTTGTCCTTGCCCGAGACGGTGATCGCGGCGTGGCGGTCGTCCAGGCGGTGGGAGAAGTTGCTGCTGGTGGCCGGGGTCCAGCCGGCGTGGGCCAGTTCGCGGACGTTGTCGATCAGCAGCTGGGCCAGTTCGCCCAGGCGGGCGGTGTCGTAGGGGGAGGTGGGGGTGTCACTTAAAACTACATGATCCGAAGATCAAAATTTAAAGCTGCAGATGATTGATGCTGGCAACGTATCGCTTGCTTTAAAACAATTAATAGTTGCTTGATCAAACGTCTGCAAGATGGACAATCATCCCTCCTGCAGGCGCCTTCACAAGATACCTGCGCATACTTTCAAAGATCTTGGGAAGTGGCCTCAGCGCCGTTCCCGTGTGCTGCGAAGTTTCCTTCGTAGCGAGCCGCCCATTATGCCAGACTTTTTCAGTCCGTCAACACCTTCGTTCGATCATCTCGTTCGGCGGTGATGGGCGCCCTGATGTCGCTGAAGCCCCTTGGTGGCGACCCCTGCGACGGGGGAGGAGAAGTATGTCCCTATTCCCACCGTTTGTGAAGGGGGTGTGGCGATTTTTTTCAACGGATGTTGCATCCGTTCATCCATCACGCTCTGCGGGAGGATGCCGCCAAGAGCAGCCAAGCGTGGGCTTGGCTCTACAAGAGCATAAGGAAGGGCCGGCTGCGCCGGCCCTTCCTTTGTCTCAGGCAGCGACCAGGCGCACGCGGGCGAAGGTGCGCTTGCCGACCTGCAGCAGGCCTTCGAAGCCCGGCTGCAGCACCTGCTGGCCATCTTCGACCACTTCACCGTCCACCTTGACCGCGCGCTCCTTGAGCTTGCGGTTGGCTTCGGAGTTGCTCGGGGTCAGGCCGGCCGCAGTCAGCAGTGCAGCAATACGCAGGCCTTCGGCCGGGATCGCCACGTCCTGCAGCGGCAACTGGGTGATGTCGCCCTGCCCGGTCACCGCCGCCTCCCAACCTGCAATGGCCTGCTCGGCCGCTGCTGCATCGTGGAAACGGGTCGCCAGTTCACGCGCCAGGCGCAGCTTGACCACGCGCGGGTTCAGGCCGCCATTGGCCACCTGCTCGCGCAGCTGCATGGCTTCGGCCTGGCTGATGTCGAAGGACAGCAGCTCGATCCAGCGCCACATCAGACTGTCGTCCACCTTCATGGTCTTGGTGACGATGTCGATGGCCGGTTCGCTGATACCAATGTAGTTGCCCAGCGACTTGGACATCTTGTTGACGCCGTCCAGGCCCTCCAGCAGCGGCATGGTCAGCACCACCTGCGGCTTCTGGCCGTGATGTTCCTGCAGGCCACGGCCCATCAGCAGATTGAACTTCTGGTCGGTACCGCCCAGCTCGACGTCCGCCTCCAGGGCCACCGAGTCGTAGCCCTGCACCAGCGGGTACAGGAACTCGTGGATGGCGATGGACTGCTGGGCGGCGTAGCGCTTGGCGAAGTCATCGCGCTCGAGCATGCGTGCCACGGTGTGCTGGCCGGCCAGGCGGATCATGTCCGCCGCGCCCATCTTGCCGAACCACTCCGAGTTGAAGCGGACTTCGGTACGGCTGCGGTCCAGCACCTTGAACACCTGCTCCTCATAGGTGCGGGCGTTGGCCAGCACGTCCTCGCGGCTGAGCGGCTTGCGGGTCAGGCTCTTGCCGGACGGGTCGCCGATCATGCCGGTGAAGTCGCCGATCAGGAAAATGACCTGGTGGCCGAGGTCCTGGAACTGGCGCATCTTGTTCAGCAGCACCGTATGGCCCAGGTGCAGGTCGGGCGCGGTGGGGTCGAAGCCGGCCTTGATCCGCAGCGGGCGGCCTTCCTGCAGGCGCGCACGCAGATCCTCGAGCTTGAGGATCTCGTCGGCACCGCGGCCGATCAGGGCAAGGGCTTCTTCAATCGAGGACACGTGACTACTCCCGGCAACGCCGATTCTTGTGTGGGGTGTTAAAGCAAAGTTAACCCGATTGGCTTCACAAAAGCCAATGGGCACAAGGGTTTGACGCGGTTTTCTCAGGTGTCTATGGTAACCGGCGATCAGGCCCGCGCTCCCGGGCTGCCAGGAAAAAACCGCCGATGCACAATTCCGAACAAGGGCGCGCACGCAAGCAGCGCTTCCAGGAACGCCTCCACGTCCTGCACGACAACGCCCTGCATCGGAAGCTCAGGCAACATCTTCCCGCCGCCTTCAACGAGCGCTGGACCCGGCGCCATTGGATGCATGCCAGCCTGTTCGCGACCATCGGTGCCCTGGTGGCGACCATCGTCCCGGGCTTCTCGCACACCATCGACGCCCCCTTTGCCGACAGCCATACCAGCCTGGCGCTGCCGTTGCCGCCGCTGACCATGGCGCGCCAGCAGCAGGTACCCGGTGACAGCTGGCAGGTGCTGCGCGTGCAGCGCGGCCAGACCCTGAGCGATCTGTTCGACAAGGCCGGCATCCCGGCCACCACCCTGCACCGGGTGCTGGACCATCCGGGCGCGCGCGAGGCGCTGACCAAGCTGCGCCCGGGTGCCGAGATCGCCTTCGACATGCCGCTGTCCGGCGACCTGCGCAGCATCCGCTTCGACCGCGATGCCGACAACCGGGTGGAACTGAGCCTGGCCGGCGATGACATCAAGGAGAAGGTGACCCAGCGCGAGACCTCCACGCGCACGGTGGTCACCAGCGGCGAGATCACCAGCTCGCTGTATGCCGCGGCCCGACGCGCCGGGCTGTCGCCGTCGGCGATCGCGACGATGACCGATGACATCTTCAAGTACGACATCGACTTCTCGAAGGACCTGCAGCCGGGCGACCGCTTCAGCGTCGTGATGGACGAAACCTGGCGCGAAGGCGAGAAGGTGGACACCAGCAAGATCCTGGCGGCGACCTTCACCACCGGTGGCAAGACCTATTCCGGCTTCCGCTTCGACCGCAACGGCAAGTCCGAGTACTACGACCTCAACGGCCGTTCGCTGAAGAAGAGCTTCATCCGCATGCCGATCCCGTTCGCGCGGCTGAGCTCGACCTTCGGTGCGCGCAAGCACCCCGTGCTGGGCAAGATGCGCATGCACAAGGGCGTGGACTACGCCGCGCGCACCGGCACCCCGATCATGGCCGCCGGCGATGCCCGCGTGCAGTTCGCCGGCGTGCAGCGCGGCTACGGCAACGTGGTGATCCTGGACCACGGCCGTGGCCACACCACGCTGTACGGCCACATGTCGCGCTTTGCGAACATCAAGACCGGCCAGCGCGTGGCCCAGGGCACGGTGATCGGCTATGTCGGCTCGACCGGCCTGGCCACCGGCCCGCATCTGCACTACGAATTCCGCGTCAACGGCGAGCACCGCAACCCGCTGACCGTGACCATGCCGCCGCCGGAGCCGCTGAAGGGCGCCGAGCTGGTCGCCTTCCGCGCGCAGACCGCGCCGGCGATGGCCCGGATCCAGGGCATGGAGAAGCTGATCTACGCCGACGCCAGCCCGGCACCGACCAGCCGCGACGAGGCCGCCCCCGAGGTGGCCAGCGCCAAGGACAAGAGCAGCACCGGCCGCAAGCGCGGCTGAGCCCCTGCGTTGACGAAGAAGGACGCGGCAGCCCAAGCTTGCCGCGTCCTTTTTTTATGCCCGCCATGAACACGACTGCCGACGCCACTGCTCCCCTGTACCTGGGCCTGATGTCAGGCACCAGCGCCGACGGCATCGATGCCGCACTGGTGCAGTTCCCCGCCGGCGGTGGCTGCCACTTCGTGCACGGGGTGACCGCCCGCTGGGAGCCGGTGCTGCGTGCGCGGCTGGTGGCGCTGGGCGAAGGCGGACCGCTGGACTCGCTGGAGGAGCTGGGCGAGCTGGATGCGCGGATCGCGATCAGTTTCGCCGAGGCCGCCAATCAACTGCTGGCCGAGGCCGGCGTGGACCGCAGCCAGGTGCGCGCGATCGGCTCGCACGGCCAGACCGTGCGCCATCGCCCGCTGGCCGACCCCGCCTTCACCGTGCAGCTGGGCGATGGCAACCGCATCGCGGAGCTGACCGGAATCACCACGGTGTCCGACTTCCGCCGCCGCGACGTGGCAGCCGGTGGCCATGGCGCACCGCTGATGCCGGCCTTCCACCTGGCCGTGCTGGGCACGGCCGACGAAGACCGCGCGGTGCTCAACCTGGGCGGCATCGCCAACCTGACCCTGGTCCCGCGCGAAGGCGCGGTGCGTGGCTTCGATACCGGCCCGGCCAACGCGCTGATGGATGCCTGGTGCCAGCGCCACACCGGCCGCACCTTTGATGCCGACGGCGCCTATGCCGCCAGCGGCGCGGTGGACGAGGGCCTGCTGGCCGGCTGGCGTTCGGACCCGTGGTTCGCGCTGCCACCACCGAAGAGCACCGGCCGTGAGCAGTTCCACCTGGCCTGGGCCGAGGCCCACATGGCCGAAGGCCAATACGCTGCCGCCGATGTGCAGGCGACCCTGCTGGAGCTGACCGTGGCGACGGTGGCCGATGCGCTGCTGGCGCAGCAGCCGCGGACCCGCCGCCTGCTGGTCTGTGGCGGCGGTGTGCGCAATCGGCAGCTGATGAAGCGGCTGGCGGCACGGCTGCCGGACGTGCAGGTGGAATCCAGCGCGGTACACGGGCTGGACCCGGAGTACGTGGAAGCAATGGGCTTTGCATGGCTGGCGCAGCGGACGATGGACGGGCTGGCCGGCAACCTGCCGAGCGTGACCGGGGCCCAGGGCCCGCGGATCCTGGGGGCGATCCACCTGGCGTGAGGTGGCCCCATCCACTAAAGCGACATTGTAGCGGTAGCGCCGGGCCATGCCCGGCGAGCACAGATCAGGTCAATCAAACCCCTGCCCTGCGGGCAAGGCCTGCAGGGCGGCGATGGCATCGGACAGGGCATCCACTTCCGGATCGCCGAAGCCGGAGCGGACTTCCAGCTCACTGCTGAACAGGCCCTGCTCCAGCAAGGCGGCACAGGTCTGTTCGTGGGTCCAGCCGCGGGCGACCGCGACGCGTTTGATACGTTCCAGCAGCAGCGGGTCCAGGTCCCGCAGCACAACGTCGGCCATGCTCACTTCCCCGTTCGCAAGGCACCGCCCCCTCGGCGCGTCCGGGCGATGATCCCGCAGACCGGCCGGGCAGGCAATCAGGCGGCGCTTGCGGCCTGGCGACGACGCTGCTGCACGATCAACAGGGCGCACAGGATCACCACCGGGATCGCCACCAGCGCGGTACCGACGAAGAACAGTGCATAGCCTTCCAGCAGCGTCCGGCCCTGCGCGAGCGTCTGTACCGACCACCCCGAGAGTCCCTTGAGGGCCTTGCCGGGCATCGCGTAGAACGAGCTCAGCAGCGCGTACTGGGTGGCGGTGTATCCGATGCTGGTCAAGCTCGACATATAAGCGATCAGCGCCGTTCCGGCGAAGCCGCTGGCGAAGTTGTCGATCGCCATGGCGACGGCGAAATGGGTTGTGTCCGGGCCGGAATAGGCCAGCCAGGCAAACGCCAGGTTGGAGGCCGGCCCCAGCACCGCGCCCACCATCAGCGCCGCCAGCACGCCCCAGCGGACCGAGACCAGGCCCGCTGCGGCAATGCCGACGAACGTCGCGACCAGCCCGACCGAACCACGCACCGCGCCCACGGTATCTTCGTCCAGGCCGAGATCGACATAGAAGGGGTTGGCCATCGGCCCCATGACGAAGTCGGCCATGCGATAGACGCTGATGGCCACCAGGATCAGGATCGCGCCGCTGCGGTGCTCGCGGACGAAGGCGATGAACGGCCCGGCCACGGCGTCGAACAGGCCACGCGGCGTCCACAGCGAGGTCGCCTGAGCCTGCACGGCAGCCACCTCCCTGGCGGGTTCCCTGGCCATGACCACGGCCACCACGCCAAGCGCCATGAGTACCGCCATGATCTCGTACGAGACCTGCCAGCCGACACGGGCCGCGATGATCAGGATCAGCGCATCGGTGACCAGCAATGCGGTGCGATAGCCCAGCGCGGATGATGAGGTCAGCAGGCCGAGCTGCTCGCTGTTGTCAGCACTTTCAATGCGCCAGGCATCGATGACGATGTCCTGGGTGGCCGAAGCAAACGCTACGATCACGGCCATCACGCCGAACACGACGATGTGCTGCCAGGCGATACCCAGGAACTGGATCTGCCCCCCCTTGGGCTGGACCAGCGCCATGCCGACCAGGCCCACCACCACGACCAGCTGCGACAGCAGCATCCAGCCACGGCGGCGGCCAAAGCGGCCGAACAGGGGCACGTCGGTCTTGTCGACGATCGGCGCCCACAGGAACTTCATGGTGTAGGCCAGCCCGACCCATGACAGGAAACCGATCGTGCTCAGCTCGATGCCTTCCTTGCGCATCCAGAAGCCGAGCGTGTTGCCCACCAGGTAGATCGGCAGACCGGAACTGAAGCCGAGCAGCAGCATCGCCAGCACCTTGCGCTGGCTCAGGTTGGACAACACCTGCTGCCACGGTCGGCGCGGCTTGGCAGCCTCGGTCACAGGTCGTAGTCCACGGTGAACGGGGCGTGGTCGGAGAAGCGCTCGTCGCGGTAGATCGAGCAGCTGCGCAGGCGGTCACGCAGGCCCGGGGTGATGAACTGGTAGTCGATGCGCCAACCGACGTTGTTGGCACGGGCGGCGCCGCGGTTGCTCCACCAGGTGTAGTCCTCACCGGTGGGGTTGAGCAGGCGGTAGGCATCGGCCCAGCCGCGGCCGGCGGTGACATCGGTGGTCTGGCCGTGGTCGGCGCAGAGGGCGTTGAGCCAGTCGCGCTCCTCCGGCAGGCACCCGGAATTCTTCTGGTTGGACTTCCAGTTCTTGATGTCCAGCGCCGAACGCACGATGTTCCAGTCGCCACACAGCACGTAGTCGCGGCCACTGCGCGCCCACTCCTCCAGGATCGGCCGCAGCCATTCCATCACTTCGAACTTGAAGCCCTGCCGCAGGTCGCCCGAGCTGCCGGACGGGATATAGAAGGAGACCACGCTGAGGTTGCCGTAGCGTGCCTCGATGTAGCGGCCTTCGTCGTCGAACGGGGCCCAGCCCAGCGAGGTGATGACCTGGTCCGGCTCGCGCTTGCTGTAGATCGCCACGCCGCTGTAGCCCTTCTTGGTGATGGCGTCGCGGTAGAAGCAGTGGTGGCCGTCCGGGCGGAACATCGGGTCGGTCAGCTGGTCTTCCTGGGCCTTGGTCTCCTGGATGCACAGGACGTCGGCGTCCTGGGCACGGAACCAGTCGAGGAAGCCCTTGGTCGCGGCGGAACGGATGCCATTGGCGTTGAAACTGATGATGCGCATGCGGAAGACCTACGGCGGGAAACCGGGCAAGCATACCGGTTGCCCGCGGGGCTGCGCAGTCCGCCGGGTGCGCCCGCGAACGCCTTCACACGGGGCCGGACGAGCGCGAAACGCCCAGCTGGATTAGGATTTGTGCTCCAAATGAATATGAATCGAGTTTTGATGAGCGACCACCGCCACCGTTTCCTGCAGCTGGCCCTGACCGCCGACGCCCTGCGCTTCGGCCAGTTCACCCTCAAGTCCGGCCGGCTGAGCCCCTATTTCTTCAACGCCGGGCGCTTCGACTCCGGCTCGCTGCTGTCCCAGCTCGGCGCCTGCTATGCCGATGCCATCGATGCCAGCGGGATCAAGTACGACGTGGTGTTCGGCCCGGCCTACAAGGGCATTCCGCTGGCCACCGCGATGGCCTGTGAGCTGGCCCAGCGTGGCCGCGACCTGCCGCTGTCGTTCAACCGCAAGGAAGCCAAGGACCACGGCGAAGGCGGCCAGCTGATCGGCGCCGACATGCAGGGCAAGCGCGTGCTGATCGTCGACGACGTGATCACCGCCGGTACCGCGATCCGCGAAGCGCTGGGCATCATCCGCGCCGCCGGTGGCACTCCGGCCGGCATCGTGGTGGCGCTGGACCGCCAGGAGATCGCTTCGGAGACCGACCGCCGTTCGGCGGCGCAGTCGGTGGCCGAGGAAGCCGGTATCCCGGTGATCGCCGTGGCGTCGCTGGCCGACCTGCTTGATTTTGCCTCCGGCAACCCGGAACTTGTGGGTTACCGGCAGCCGCTGGAAGCCTACCGGGCCCAGTACGGCGTCCGTTCGATCCGCTGACCGACCAGGGGAAAGGTCATGTCCCGAGTTCCTGCTGTCCTCTTTGCCGGCCTGCTGCTGGCCGTGCCGTTCACCGCACCGGCGCAGTCGCGCGACAGTGGCAAGGCGGAAAAGAAGCTGTACTGCTGGAACGAGGGCAAGGAGCGGATCTGCAGTGATTCGCTGCCGGCCGACGCGGTCAACCATGCCCGCGAGGAATTCAATGCGAGCACGGGCCTGCGCAATGCACAGGTCCAGCGCGCGTTGACCGACGAGGAACGTGCTGCTGCCAGCACCGCTGCGCAGCAGCAACAGCTGGACCTGATGGCCGAGCAGACCCGCCAGCGCACCGAGCAGGCCATGTTGTCCACCTACGGCAGCGAGGCCGACCTGCGCCGGGTGTTTGCCGAGCGCCAGGAAGTGCTGGACAACAACCTGAAGACCGCCGAGTACAACGTCACCAGCCTGCGTGAGTCGCTGGTGGCGCTGCTGTCGGCGGCGGGAGACCGCGAACTGGCCGGCGGCAAGGTGGTCGACAAGCAGGCCGAGGCGATCCGCAAGCGGCATGCGCAGCTGCAGGCGCAGCAGCGCCTGCAGGCCGGGCTCGTGCAGCAGCAGCAGGCATTGAAGGCCGAGATCGACAGTACCCTGCAGCGCTATCGCGAGCTGAAGGGGTTGGTGCCGGCGGCGGCACCGGCGGGCTGACGGCGCTGCCTCCGCCGGGCATGGCCCGGCGCTACCCGGCGTCCGGTTACGGCTTCGGGCGATGAATTTATGCACTTTTTACGCGTCGGCCCGGTCCGGCGCGTAGTGCGTTTATGGGGGGCAGGACGACGATGGCGGCCTGAGGTGGAGGGGTTCCACCAGGACGCTATTGCAATGTCCCCCTGGCTGTCGTTGTTGTGTGGCGTGCTGGTGCTGGTCGCCGCCGCCTATCTCCTTTATGTCGTGCTGCGGCCCGAGTCGTTCTGAGCGGAGCCTGCCATGACTGAGATGCTTGTGATTATTGCCGCCAGCCTGCTGCTGGCGTGGCCGCTGGGCCTGTACCTGGCACGCGTGATGCGCGGCACGCCGATGAAGGTCGACGTGCTGTTCCACTGGATCGAGAAGCCGCTGTACAGGGTGTTCGGCGTCGATCCATCGCGCTCGATGTCCTGGCGCGGCTATGTGCTGGCCTTCGTGCTGAGCAACGTGGTGGTCGCGGTACTGACCCAGGCGGTGTTCATGACCCAGGCCTGGCTGCCGTTGAACCCGGACCAGATCCCGAACATGCGCTGGGACACCGCGCTGCACACGATGATCTCGTTCCTGACCAACACCAACCAGCAGCACTATTCGGGCCAGGCGCAGCTGTCCTACCTCTCGCAGATGACCGGCATCACCGGCCTGCAGGTGGTGACGCCAATGATGGGCCTGGCGTTGGCGGTGGCCACGCTGCGCGCGTTGTTCTCGCGTGCGCCGCAGGCTGCGGCAGCCACCGGGGCCGGCGATGACCGCCAGGTGGCGGTGGGCAACTACTACGTTGACGTGGTGCGCCTGTGCGTGCGCTTTCTGTTGCCGCTGTGCCTGGTGTGGACGCTGGTGCTGACCAGCCAGGGCGTGCCCTCGACGATGGCCGGCGGCCCGCAGGCCACGCCGATCGATGCCAACGCCGGCATGGTCCAGCAGAAACTGCCGCTGGGCCCGGTCGCAGCGATGGTCGCGGCCAAGCAGCTGGGCGCCAACGGCGGCGGCTGGTATGGCCCGAACAGCAGCTTCCCGCTGGAGAACCCGACCCCGCTGTCGAACGCGCTGGAGATCGTCGGCATCCTGCTGGTGCCGATGGCGGTGATCTTCATGATCGGTGCATTCACCGGCCGGCGCCGGTTCGGCGCGCTGGTGTTCAGCTGCATGCTGGGCATGTCACTGCTCTCCACCGGCGCGATGATGTGGAGCGAGGCCCATAGCGCCAGCGCCGCCACGCCGCTGCTGATGGAAGGCAAGGAAGTACGCTTCGGCGCCGATGGCACCGCGCTGTGGGCGGCGGTGACCACCCAGGTCTCCAACGGCTCGGTGAACGGCATGCACGATTCGCTGGCGCCGCTGAGCGGTGGCATCGCGATGGTCAACATGCTGGTGAGCGCGATCTGGGGCGGCATTGGCTGTGGCCTGCAGCAGTTCATCGTGTACCTGCTGCTGGGGGTGTTCCTGGCCGGGCTGATGACGGGACGTACGCCGGAACTGTTCGGCCGCAAGCTGGAAACCCCGCAGGTGCGCCTGCTGGCCCTGCTGGTGCTGCTGCAGCCGATCACCCTGCTGGTGTTCACCGCCATCACCCTGGCCGTGCCCGGTCTGGCCGGCACGTCCAATCCTGGCTTCCATGGCATCAGCCAGGTGTTCTACGAGTACGTCTCGGCCTATGCCAACAACGGTTCGGGTTTCGAAGGGCTGGGTGACGCCACGCTGTGGTGGAACCTGAGCTGCTCGCTGGTGCTGCTGCTGGGCCGCTTCCCACTGCTGATCATCCCGCTGGTGGTGGCCGCACAGCTGGCCGCCAAGCGCCAGGCGCCGGAGTCTGCCGGCAGCCTGCAGATCGAAACCCCGACCTTCGCCCTGACCCTGGTCTCGGTGATCATCATCCTGACCGTGCTGCAGTTCATGCCGGCGCTGGTACTCGGCCCGATCGCCGACCACCTGAGCCTGGGACTGCACTGAGGACACCCCGATGAGTACCCACGCAAATTCCACCCGAAGTTCCCTCGCACCGCGCCCTGCCCTGCTGGATGCCGCAGGCCTGCGCCGTGCACTGGTCGAGGCGGTGCGCAAGCTGTCGCCGATGCACCTGGTGCGCAGCCCGGTGATGGCGGTGGTGATGGCCGGCACGATCGTCGCCGCCATCATCACCCTGACCGGCAATGCACCGCTGGGCTTCGGCCTGGCGGTGACCGCGATCCTGCTGGTGACCGTGCTGTTCGGCAATTTCGCCGAGGCGGTCGCCGAAGCCCGTGGCCGCGGCCAGGCCGCTTCGCTGCGCCGTGCCCGCCAGGATCTGGTGGCGCGCCGTCTGGCGGCACCGCAGCCGGGTGCGGCGGAAGCCCAGGTACCGGCCGCGGAGCTGCGTCCGGGTGACCACGTGATCGTCAGCGCCGGCGAGCTGGTGCCGGCCGATGGCGAGATCGTGCAGGGCCTGGCCACCATCAACGAAGCGGCCGTGACCGGTGAATCGGCGCCGGTGCTGCGCGAGGCCGGCACCGATCGTTCCGGCGTGATCGGCGGCACCAAGGTGCTGTCCGACCAGATCATCGTGCGGGTGACCGCCGAGCCGGGCCACAGCTTCCTGGACCGGATGATCGCGCTGGTGGAAGGCGCCAACCGGCAGAAGACCCCGAACGAGATCGCACTGACCCTGCTGCTGGCCGCGATGACGCTGACCTTCCTGGTGGTGGTGGCGACGCTGCCGGCGATCGGCGCAGCGGTAGGCGTGCAGGTTGACCCGCTGCTGCTGATCGCGCTGCTGGTGTGCCTGATCCCGACCACCATCGGCGGCCTGCTGCCAGCCATCGGCATTGCCGGCATGAACCGTGCGCTGGCCGCCAACGTGCTGGCCAAGTCGGGCAAGGCGGTGGAAGTGGCGGGCGACGTGGACGTGCTGCTGCTGGACAAGACCGGCACCATCACCTACGGCGATCGCCAGGCCAGCCACTTCCACCCGTTGGCCGGTATCGATGCCAGCCAGCTGCGTGAAGCGGCGCTGCTGTCCTCGCTGGCCGACCCGACTCCGGAAGGCAAGTCGATCGTGCGCCTGGCGCGCGAACAGGGGTGCGCCACCGCCGAACCGGACCATGCCGACTATCTGGCCTTCACTGCCCAGACCCGGATGTCCGGCGTCGACCTGGAACATGGGCGGCAGATCCGCAAGGGCGCCGCCGATGCCATCCGCGCGCATGTGCAGTCGCTGGGCGGCAACGTGCCGGCCGAGCTGGCCGGTCGTGTCGAGCAGGTCGCGCGCAATGGTGCCACCCCGCTGGTGGTGGCCGAGGGCCGCCATGTGCTGGGCGTGATCGAGCTGTCGGACGTGGTCAAGCACGGCATGCGCGAGAAGTTCGCGCAGCTGCGGGCGATGGGCATCCGCACGGTGATGATCACCGGTGACAACCCGCTGACCGCCGCCGCGATCGCTGCCGAGGCCGGTGTCGATGACTACATCGCCGAGGCCCGCCCCGAAGACAAGCTGGCACGCATCCGCCAGGAGCAGGCCGGTGGCCGCCTGGTGGCGATGGTGGGCGACGGCACCAACGACGCCCCGGCACTGGCGCAGGCCGATATCGGCCTGGCAATGAACTCCGGCACGCAGGCGGCGAAGGAGGCCGGCAACATGGTCGACCTCGATTCGGACCCGGCCAAGCTGCTGGCGGTGGTGGAAGTGGGCAAGCAGCAGCTGATCACGCGCGGTGCGCTGACCACCTTCTCGCTGGCCAACGACGTTTCCAAGTACTTCGCGATCCTGCCGGCGCTGTTCGCCGCTGCCGTTCCCACCATGGCCGCACTGAATGTGATGCAGCTGTCGAGCCCGCGCAACGCGGTGCTGGCGGCGCTGATCTTCAACGCCCTGGTGATTCCCGCACTGATCCCGCTCGCCCTGCGTGGCGTGCGCTTCCGCCCCGCCACCGCGACGGCGCTGCTGCGCCGGAACATGCTGGTGTACGGCCTCGGCGGCGTGTTGCTGCCGTTCGCGGCGATCAAGCTGATCGACCTCCTTCTTGTCCTGGTATCCGGCGCATGAACCGTTCTGCTTCCACCTCCACCTCCCTGTCCCGCGAACCGAAGGCCGAGGCCCGCGTGGCCAGCCTGCAGGATGGCGCCAGCTGGCGCCCGGCGATCGGCCTGGGCCTGGCCACCCTGCTGCTGGCCGGCGCGGTCTACGCCGGCATTGCAACCGGCTTTGCCGGCCTGGCGTTCCCGGGCCAGGCGGAAGGCAGCCTGCTGCGCGATGACAGTGGCCAGGTGCGCGGCTCGGCGTGGCTGGCGCAGCCGTTCACCGGTGATGGCTACTTCCAGGCACGGCCGTCGGCGGCCAACTACGACCCGATGGCGGCAGCCGGTTCCAACATGGCGCGCAGCAACCCGGCGCTGGCCGAGCGCGTTGCCGCCAGCACTGCGGCGGTGGCCACACGCGAAGGCGTTGCCCCGGCGCAGGTGCCTGCGGACCTGGTCACCCAGTCCGCAGGCGGCCTGGATCCTCAGCTGTCGCCGTCTGCAGTGCAGTTGCAGGTAGCTCGCGTGGCGCGTGCCCGTGGCCTGCCGGTGGAACGCGTGCAGGCACTGGTGCAGGCGCATACCGAAGGACGCCAGTGGGGCCTGTTCGGCCAGCCGCGGGTGAACGTGGTAACGCTGAACTTCGCGCTGGACCACGCGGCCAAGGCGCCGTGATGCCGGCCTGCACCGGCTGCGCGCACAATGGCGGCCATGACAGCGGCACCCATGACTGATGCGCGTACCCGCCAGGCCGATGCCCTGGTTGAAGGCCTGCAACGTGAAGCCGGCGGCAAGCTGACCGTGTTCCTCGGCGCGGCGCCGGGCGTGGGCAAGACCTACACCATGCTGACCCGCGCGCAGGAACAGCTGCGTCGCGGCGTCGACCTGGTGGTCGGGCTGGTGGAAACCCATGGCCGTGCCGATACCCAGGCGCTGCTGGAGGGGCTGCCGCAACTGCCGCTGAAGGACGTGGCCTACCACGGCCATGCCCTGCAGGAGATGGATCTGGATGCCGTGCTCGCGCGGCACCCGGCGCTGGTGCTGGTGGACGAACTGGCCCACCGCAACGCGCCGGGCAGTCGCCATGAGCGACGCTGGCAGGATGTGATGGAACTGCTGGATGCCGGCATCGACGTCTGGACCACGGTCAACATCCAGCATCTGGAAAGCCTCAACGATGTGGTGATGCGCATCACCGGCGTGCGCGTCAGTGAGACGGTGCCGGACGGTGTGCTCGACCGCCTGCACGACATCGTGCTGGTCGATCTGCCGCCGCGCGAACTGATCGCGCGCCTGCAGCAGGGCAAGGTCTATGTGCCGGAGCAGGCCGCGCAGGCCCTGCAGGCGTTCTTCTCGCCGGCAAACCTGACCGCGCTGCGCGAGCTTGCCATGCAGGAGGCCGCCGACCGCGTCGACAGCAGCCTGCGCGAGGCACGCGCTGCCCGTGGCGAGAGCAACCTGCCACTGCGCCGCGGCGTGCTGGTGGCGATCGACGGCGGCGGCCAGAGTGAATACCTGGTGCGCGTGGCACGACGCATCGCCGAACGCCGGGACGCACCGTGGACCGTGGTGACCGTACAGGGGCGACGCCAGGACGAGGCGACCCGGCGCGAGATCGATGCCGCCTTCGCCCTGGCACGGCGTCTGGGCGGCGACGCCGAACTGCTGCACGGATCGAGCATCGCCGATGCCCTGCTCGACCACGCTGCGCACAACGGCGTGTCGACCCTGGTGCTGGGCCGGACCCGCGAACGTCCGCTCGCGCGGATGTTCAACCGTACGTTGACCCAGCAGCTGATCCAGCGCGGCGCGCATTACGAGATCACCATCATCAGCACCCCACAGGCGCGTGCGCGCTCGCGCCGCGAAGGCCTGCTGCCACCGATGCGCGGCATCAGCTACGAACCGGTACAGGCGCTGATCGCCACCGCGCTGGCCTGCGGGGTGGCATGGCTGGCCGAACGCTGGGTCGGCATGGCCGACCTGTCGATGGTGTTCATCGTGGCGGTGGTACTGGTGGCTGCGCGCACGCGCGCCAGCGTGGCGGTAATGGCGGCGATCCTGTGCTTCCTCGCCTACAACTTCCTGTTCATCGCGCCGCGCTTCACCTTCGCCATCGGTGCGCGCCAGGGCGTGATCACGGTGTTCCTGTTCCTGGCTGCCGCGCTGGTGGCCGGACGCCTGGCCTCGCGCCTGCGCATGCAGGTGATCGCGCTGCGTGCGGCGAATCGACATGCGCGTGCGCGCCAGCAGCTGGGCCGCCAGCTGGCCAGTGCCGCCGGCAACGGCGAGGTGGCGCAGGCGGGTCGGCATGCACTGGAACAGGCCATGGATGTACCGGCGTGGCTGCGGATCGGCGCCGATACCGCCGCCGGTGGCCGCAGCCAGCCGGGCGATACCGATCTGGCGGCGGCCGACTGGGCCCTGCGCCACGGCCAGCCCAGCGGCCGCTTCACCGACACCCTGGCCGGTGCGCAATGGTGGTTCCTGCCGCTGCTGGATGGCGAGGACCGCGCCATCGGCGTGGCCGGCCTGTACCTGCCCGGCGCACAGGCGCGCCTGCTGCCCGAGCAACGGCAGCTGGCCGAAGCAATGGTCGATGACATCGCGCAGGCCGCGCTGCGTACGCGGCTGGTGGCCGAACTGGAGCAGGCGCACGTCAGCAACGAGACCGAACGGCTGCGCTCGGCCCTGCTCTCTTCGGTGTCGCACGATCTGCGCTCGCCGCTGGCGGCGATGATCGGTTCGGCCGACAGCCTGGCCAGCTACGGCGCGGCGATGGATACGGCCGATCGCCGTGCCCTGCTGGACACCATCCTGGTCGAGGGCGAACGACTGGACCGCTACATCCAGAACCTGTTGGACATGACCCGCCTCGGCCACGAGGGATTGAAGATCAACCGCGACTGGATCGGCGTGGACGAACTGATCGGCTCGGCGGCGCGGCGCCTGCAGCGCTACCAGCCGAAGGTGCGGCTGGAGCTGGATATTCCCTCCACGCTGGCGCCGATCTGGGTGCACCCGGCACTGGTCGAACAGGCGGTGTTCAACGTGATGGAGAACGCCGCCAAGTTCTCGCCGCCCGACGCCGCCGTGCAGGTGCAGGCGCGCGAGCTGGACGGTCAGCTGCGCATCGACGTGATCGATGCCGGGCCCGGCATTCCCGACGACGAGCGCGCGCGCATCTTCGACATGTTCTACAGCGTCGAGCGCGGCGACCGCGGCCGCCACGGCACCGGCCTGGGACTTACCATCTGCCAGGGCATGATCGGTGCGCATGGCGGCAGCGTGCAGGCACTGCCCGGACGCGACGGTCGCGGTACCCTGATCCGCATCACCCTGCCCCTGCTCAAGCCAGCCTCCCACGATGAGCCCGACCCCGATTGATGCCAGCGTGCCGGCCGCGCGCGTGCTGGTGATCGATGATGAAACCCAGATCCGCCGGTTCCTGGACATCAGCCTGCGTGCGCAGGGCTACCAGGTGCGGCAGGCGGCCACCGGCCAGGAAGGCCTGCAGCTGGCGGCCAGCGAGGACATGGACCTGGTGATCCTGGACATCGGCCTGCCGGACATGGAAGGGCACGAGGTGCTGGAGCAGCTGCGGCAGTGGAGCCAGGTGCCGGTGATCATGCTGACCGTGCGCGCCGGCGAGGCCGAGAAGGTGCGGGCGCTGGACACCGGCGCCAATGACTACGTGACCAAGCCGTTCGGCACGCAGGAACTGATGGCACGGGTACGTGCGCTGCTGCGCACGCGCAGTGTGCCCAGCGATGGCACACCGCCGGTGTTCGACGACGGCCATCTGCATGTGGATCTGGTGCGCCGTGAAGTGGCACTCGATGGCGAGCCGGTGGCGCTGACCCGCAAGGAGTACGCGTTGCTGTCGCTGCTGCTGCGCAACGCCGGGCGGGTGGTGACCCAGCCGCAGATCCTGCAGGAGATCTGGGGGCCGACCCACCAGCACGACACCCACTACCTGCGCATCCTGGTCGGCAAGCTGCGGCACAAGCTGGGCGATTCAGCGCTGGATTCGCGCTACCTGTTCACCGAACCGGGCGTGGGGTTGCGGTTCAAGGGGTGAAAGCGTGCCGACCAACGGTCGGCACCCACCAGACAAACGAATTCGGAAGAGCATCCACGCATGGCGTGGATCTACTGTGTCGACCAAGGTCGACACCTACCAACAGCTCCAGGACATTGTCAGGGGTGGGGCGGTGTCGGAGTGCGGGGTGTCAGCCGCATGGATGCGGCTGCCAAGCTTACAGGGACGTACTTGCTGCGTCCCCGCACTCCGACACCGCCCCGCCATCCCACGGATAGCCGGCCTTTGACGTTGACGTTGATTCGGCGGGTGCCGGGCGCAGCCCGGCCCACCTCAGAACCCCAGCGGGGTGTCGCCCAGCACCGGCTGCAACTGGCTGCGGAACAGCGCCTGGATGCGTTCCAGTGCCGCCTCGTCATTGCCCTCGAAGCGCAGCACCAGCACCGGCGTGGTGTTGGAGGCACGCACCAGCCCCCAGCCATCGGGGAAGTCCACGCGCAGGCCGTCGATGGTCGACAGCCGCCCACCCACGTACGGGTTGTCCGGCGACTGTGCCGCCGCCACCAGCATCGCCACCAGCGCATGCGGCGTACCTTCAGCCACCGGCACCTTCAGCTCCGGCGTGGCCACCATCTCCGGCAGCTCGGCCAGCACCTCGTCCGGGGTCTCTTCGCGCTGGGCCAGGATCTCCAGCAGGCGCGCCGCCGCATACAGGCCGTCGTCGAAACCGAACCAGCGCTCCTTGAAGAAGAAGTGGCCGCTCATCTCGCCGGCCAGCTCGGCATCGGTCTCGCGCATCTTCGCCTTCATCAGCGAATGCCCGGTCTTCCACATCAACGGGCTGCCACCATTACGCAGCACGTGGTCGGACAGCTTGCCGGTGCACTTCACGTCGTAGATCACCATCGCGCCCGGGTTGCGCATCAGCACATCGGCGGCGAACAGCATCAGCAGGCGGTCGGCATAGATGATCCTGCCTTCGCCGGTGACCACGCCCAGGCGGTCCCCGTCGCCATCGAAGGCGACGCCGAGGTCGGCGCCGAAGCGCTTGACCGTCTGCACCAGGTCTTCCAGGTTGGCCGGTTCGCTGGGATCGGGGTGATGATTGGGGAAGGTGCCGTCGACATCGCAGTACAGCGGGATGACTTCGGCACCGATGGCTTCCAGCAGCTGTGGCGCCAGCGCACCGGCGACGCCGTTGCCGGCATCGGCCACGACCTTCAACGGGCGGTCCAGCTGCACGTCATCAGCGATGCGCTGGATGTAGTCGGCACCCACCTCGCGCTGCTGGTAGTCGCCTGGCTCCGTCGCCTGCACCAGGCGACCCTCGACGATGCGCTGGTAGAGATCGGTGATGGCATCGCCGGAAAGCGTCTCACCGCCGATGACCACCTTGAAGCCGTTGTACTCGGGCGGGTTATGGCTGCCGGTCACTGCCACGCAGCTGCCGGTACGCAGATGGAAGGCGGCGTAGTAGACGACCGGCGTCGGTGCCAGGCCGATGTCGATCACCGTGCAACCGGTGCGACGCAGGCCCTCGGCCAATCCCGCGGCCAGTTCCGGGCCGGACAGGCGGCCATCCCGGCCGATCACCACCTCGCGCAGGCCCTGCTCCAGCGCCACGGTGCCGATGGCCTGGCCGATCAGCGCGGCGGTCTTCGGCGTCAGTTCGCTGCCGACCACGCCACGGATGTCGTAGGCGCGGAAGATGCCGGCGGCCAGTTCCCCGGCCGGGACCGGCGGCGGCGGCGGCGCACTTTCCGCGGTGCTGGCGACGGCCACCGGCGGCGGCGCCATCTGCAGGCTCTCACTCAGGGTAGGACCGTGATCGGCTTCGGCCGCAGCAGCGCGGCGCGGCAGCGGCAGGGTCTTCGGCAAGCGGCCGCGACCGACCACCAGCAACACGGCGACAAAGGCCAGCAGCAGCGCGACGATGGCGCTGGCCAGCGAACCCAGGCCCAGCGGACCGGGTTCGACATTGGGTACCGCGGCCACCAGCCGCAACGGCGTGCCCGGAACCGGCCGCGCCAATGCTTCGGCACTTTCTGCCAGGCCGGCATCGCCCTGGGCGACGAGGTCATGCGTGCCCTGGCGCAGGCCAAGGAAACCGGCCGATGGCGCACTCACCTGGTCCAGCGGCGAGGTCAGCCGCAGCAATGGCTGGCGCACGTAGAGCACTGCCGGGCCCAGGCTGCCCAGCTGCACCGGAGCCGCCAGGCCAAGACGATTGCCACCTGCATCGCGCACCACGCGCAGGCCCGGCTTGCCCTCGGCCAGCGCTTCTTCCAGCAGGGCCAGGCGTGCATAGCCGAAGGTGGCCGGGTCGGCATAGGCCGTGGCCAGATCGGCGCCCAGCACTTCAACCTGCTCCACCCCGGTCCAGCTCTCGCGTACGGCCAGCGCTGCCGCGGCGGCGTCACCGGCCTGCAGTGCCTGCTGCACGCGTTCGTTCTTCAGCTGCTGCTGCAGCTGCTTCAGCTGGCCGGCAGCCGCCTCCTGCAGCCCCTGCACGGCCTGGTCACGCGCTTCTTCCAGCGCCTGGCCATTGGCTTCCTGCCGCCATTGCTGCACCGCGCTCCATCCGAACCAGCCAGCCAGCAGGACCAGCAGCACCCCCAGTAGTGGCGCACTGCGTCCCAACGACCGTTCCCGCTGCCCTTCCCCGATGCCGCTCATCAATGTCCCCCGTCAACGCACCCCGGTATGGCCGAATCCACCCGTTCCCCGCACGCTGTCGGTGAAAGTATCCACCACCTGCAGGCTGACGCGGGCAATCGGCACGACCACCAGCTGCGCGATGCGATCGCCCGGCTCGATGGTGAAGGCCTCTCGGCCACGATTCCAGACGCTGATCAGCAACGGGCCCTGGTAATCGGCATCGATCAGGCCGGTGCCGTTGCCGAGCACGATGCCGTGGCGGTGGCCCAGCCCGGAACGCGGCAGGATCACCGCGCACAGGTGCGGATCGGCGATATGGATGGCCAGGCCGCTGGGCACCAGCGCGGTGTCGCCCGGCTGCAGGGTCAACGCGGTATCCAGCGCGGCGCGCAGGTCCATGCCGGCGCTGGCTTCGGTGGCATAGGCCGGCAGCGGCCAGCTGTCGCCGAAACGCGGATCAAGCAGCTTGACCTGCAGCGGTTGGGAAGTGAAAGCCTGGGTCATGCCTGGAGTCTCCGCGCGATCAGCGCCAGCAGTTGTTCGGCCAGCTCGCGCTTGGAGGTGGCCGGGAATACCTGTTCACCGTCCTGCCAGAAGGCAGTGGCGGCATTGTTGTCACTCTCGAAACCACCGCCGCTGATGCCGACCTGGTTGGCGATCACCAGGTCCAGGCGCTTGTCGACCAGCTTGCCACGTGCATATTTCTCCACGTCGTGGGTTTCGGCGGCAAAGCCGACCACCAGCTTCAGCGACTGTGTCTGCGCGGCAACTTCGGCGAGGATGTCCGGCGTGCGCACCAGCTCGATCACCAGCGACTGGCTCTCGGCGGTCTTCTTCAGCTTCTGCGGCGCGACCTGGCGCGGCGTGTAGTCGGACACCGCAGCGGCACCGATATAGATGTCGGCCGGCAACGACTTCAGCACGGCATCGCGCATCTGCGCGGCCGAGCGCACGTCCACACGCTGCACGCCGGGTGGCGTCGGCAGCTGTACGGGGCCGCTGACCAGCACCACCTGGGCGCCCATCGTCGCGGCGGCCGCGGCCAGGGCGAAGCCCATCTTGCCGCTGCTGCGGTTGCCGACGTAGCGCACCGGATCGATGTCTTCATAGGTCGGGCCGGCGCTGATCAGCAGGCGCAGGCCCTGCAGCGCGCGGGTTTCCGGCGCGGCAACGGTCGCGGCGCTGCTGCCATTGGCGGCCAACGCCGCCACGATGTCGCCGGGCTCGGCCAGACGACCCGGACCGGACTCGCCTTCGGCCAGCGGACCGTCGACCGGGCCGATCACCTGCGCGCCGCGCTGGCGCAGCAGGGCGATGTTGGCCTGGGTGGCCGGATGCAGCCACATGCGGTGGTTCATCGCCGGGCAGATCGTCAATGGAGCGGTGCTGGCCAGGCACAGGGTGCTGACCAGGTCATCGGCATGACCCTGGGCGAGCCGGGCCAGCAGATCGGCGGTACCCGGGGCGACCACGATGCGGTCGGCCCAGCGGGCCAGCTCGATGTGGCCCATGGCCTGTTCGGCGGCGCTGTCCCACAGCGTGGTGCGGGTCGGCTGCCCGGACAGGGCCTGGAAACTGAGCGGAGTGACGAACTGCTGTGCTCCGGCGGTCATCGCCACCTGCACCTGGGCACCGGCGTCGCGCAGGCGCCGCACCAGTTCCAGGGCCTTGTAGGCCGCGATCCCGCCTCCGACGCACAACAGCAGTTTCTGACCTTCCAGCGCGCGGGCCTGCGCGGGGGAAGCGTTGGGGGAGTCAGCCACCTGGAATTCCTGTGCAAACGAGGGCGCTAGCTTACCCGATGGTCGGTAATGTCCCGGTGCAGGGCGCACATAGCGGGCAGCTATCAGCAGATGGAGTCCGCCTCCGTTGACCTGGGATTCACCCGGTATCAGTTTCGGACCTTTCCTATACCTCTACGGGTCTGCGCTTTTGCAGAATCAGGCATTGGCTGCCGCCCGCCGTGGCCTGTTCGACTTTCGAGGAGCCGCGTGCATCCACGCATCATCATCGCCGACGACCATCCCGTGGTCCTGCATGGCATCCGTATCGTGCTGCAGACCCACCTGATGAACATCGTCGGCAGTGCGCGTGACGGCGCCCAGCTGCTGGAGCTGCTCGACAATCACCCATGCGATGCCGTGCTGACCGACCTGTCGATGCCCGGCACCGGCCCGGATGGCCCGGAACTGATCGATGCGCTGCACACCCGCTACCCCGGGCTTCCAGTGGTCGTGCTGACCGGCGCCCGCCATCCCGGGCTGCTTGATGGCCTGCTGCGCGAGGGCGTCAGCGGTCTGGTCGACAAATGCGCCGATTTCTCCGAACTGCCGCAGGCACTGAACGCCGCGCTTGTCGGCCAGGTGTTCGTCTCCCAGCAGCTGCGCCACCATCTGCAGGCCCGCGACCTGCTGTTCCCACGCGAACCGGCGCCGTTGTCGGCACGCGAGCAGGAAGTACTGGACCTGCTGGCGGCCGGCCTCAGCGTGAACGCCGTGGCCGCACGATGTGGGCGCAGCCCGAAGACGATCAGCCGGCAGAAGGCCGAGGCCAAGCGCAAGCTGGGCCTGCAGAACAACCAGGAACTGTTCGACTACCTGCAGACCCGGCGCGACTGAGGCATTGGGACTCAGCTGGCTGAAGCGGCACAACCAGGCGCAGGCAGGACAATGTCCGCCAAGGGCACCTCCGAGGATACCCGCCAGGGAACCTGCTCCTCGCCTCCCTTGCGGTGCCCGACGCCAACCAGCACGCGCCCGTCCGGGCTGACCAGAGAGCCCTGCCAACGGGTATCTTCGGGGAGCTCCACAGGAAGTGCCCGCAGCCAGTCTTGCAGACGGCACACGCCGTTGCTGCGCGTCCAGATCAGTGCCTGATTCGAAAACGGTTCGCTGCCCAGCAGGATTCCGCCCCGCAGATCCATCCACACGATCGACATTGGCTCGGAGCGATCGATCCCTGCGACCTGAAGCGACTGCTCCAAAGCGATCTGACCGATCTGGAGCGTGTCATCCGGCAAGGGTGCAAGCGAGGCGGGGTCGACGTCATTGTTTCGCCACCGGATCCGCATGGGTACCGCGGGATCGCCTGGTTCAGGCCCGTCGACAAAGAAGATGCCATGGACAACAGCCGGATCCGGGTCGAAATGGGTGGGGCGCGTACCGTCGGCTCCTTCAGGCGCCGGAAGAATGCGATAGCCCTCTGCCTCGCTCCACAGGTACGGCTGCTCGCTATCCGGTGAGTGGTAAAGGTACTCCGCCCCACCAACCACTGTCCCATCAGCGTTCATCGCCCTGCCTTGGTGGGATTGACCGATCGGGGTAACCGCAACCAGTTCGCCATCAGGCAGCCAGCGGAGAACCTGCATCGCGGACGAGATCTGGGTCTCCACAAGGAGGATCTGACCGTCCCTGCTGATTGCCCAAGCCGAACTTTCTTCTGCTTCGTTCCGCGGTGACAGCCAACGGACGCCATCCTGGCTGGACCATCGGAATGCCTGCGAGAAGCAGCATCCACGATGGCCAGTCCCCGCCAGTACAGCGCCATCGAAGCTTGCCGCCACGACGGCAACTCCACGGTTGGCCAACGAGGGCAGTTCCTCGTAGGTTGCAACAACGTCCCCAGCCCCCGACGTACCAGGCAGCATCGAGACAGAAAGGATGAGGATCAGGGAAAGTCGCTTCATCAGGCCTCCTGGGCACACCGTGGAAGTCTAGAAGTGGCGGTCGGTGGATCCATTGAAATTTGTTGCAAATCTGCCTGGTAGGCATCGACCGACCCCTCTCATCCCGGTTTCCTGATTTCGGTGGTGGGGACAAACGTCCAAGCTTGGGGCCATGCCCATCCATGACTGGCCCGAACAGGAACGCCCCCGCGAGAAGTTGATCGCGCGGGGGCCCACGGCACTTTCCGACGCCGAACTGCTGGCGCTGTTTCTCGGCTCCGGGTTCGGTGGCCGCGATGCCGTGCAGACCGCGCGCGACCTGCTGCAGGCGCACGGCCCGTTGCGGGTGCTGCTCGACCGCCCCGCCGCTGAACTGGCCCGCCTGCCCGGGCTCGGCCCGGCACGCAGCTGCACGCTTGCTGCCGGGCTGGAACTGGCCCATCGCTATCTGGCGGCCGAGCTGGAGCACGGCGAGGCGGTAGGCAACAACCCGACGGCGGTCGGCCGCTACCTGCAGCACCGGCTGCGTGGCCAGGCCCGCGAGGTCTTCATGGCCCTGTTCCTGGACAACCGCCACCGCCTGATCGCCTGTGAAGAGCTGTTCCACGGCACCATCAACGCCGCCCCGGTCTACCCCCGCGAAGTGGTGCGCCGCGCCCTGCTGCACAACGCGGCGGCGGTGATCCTCAGCCACAACCACCCTTCCGGCGACCCGGAACCCTCCAGCGCCGATACCCGCATCACCGACGAACTGCAGCAGGCGCTGGCAATGGTGGACGTGCGCCTGCTGGACCACTTCGTGGTCGGCGAGGGCCGTCCCGTTTCGTTTGCTGAACGAGGCCTGCTGGCCCAACTCCAGCCCCGCCTGTTCGGCTGAGCGCGGCCCCGCAAGGGCCATCGGCCGCCCCCACTGGCATGTTCTGGTCAGCGTAGGCGCGGGTATCTGCGCTAAAATGGGCGATTCCGCCGCTCATTCTCACAGCAGGCCTCGTGAAAAATCTCCTCCGCGCCCTGATCAGCCAAGGCATCGAAGCCTTGCGCGCCAATGGCACCCTGCCCGCCGACTCCCTGCCGCCGGACTTCGTGGTCGAGCGCCCGAAGACCCGTGACCACGGCGACTTCGCCACCAACGCCGCGATGCTGCTGGCCAAGGCCGCGCGCAGCAATCCGCGCGCACTGGCGCAGGCGCTGGTCGAGGCGCTGCCGCGCAGCGAGGACGTCAGCAAGGTCGAGATCGCTGGCCCGGGCTTCATCAACTTCCACCTGGCTCCGGCCGCGTACCAGCGCGAAGCCGCTTCGGTCATCAAGGAAGCGCACGACTACGGCCGCAACCTGTCCGGCAATGGCCGCACGGTGGGCGTGGAGTACGTGTCGGCCAACCCGACCGGCCCGCTGCATGTCGGTCATGGCCGCGCGGCGGCGATCGGCGACTGCGTGGCACGCGTGCTCGATGCGAACGGCTGGAACGCCAAGCGCGAGTTCTACTACAACGACGCCGGCGTGCAGATCGAGAACCTGGCGCTGTCCACCCAGGCGCGGATCAAGGGCATCGCGCCGGACCAGGACGGCTGGCCGGAAGGTGGCTACCGCGGTGAATACATCGCCGACGTCGCCCGCGCCTACATGGCCGGCGCCAGCGTCGACCTGGAAGGCGGCACCGTGGTCGGCGCCAAGGACCCGGACGACATGCAGGCGATCCGTCGCTTCGCCGTGGCCTACCTGCGCAACGAGCAGAACCTGGACCTGGCCGCGTTCGGCGTCGACTTCGACATCTACTTCCTGGAAAGCTCGCTGTACGCCGACGGCAAGGTTGCTGAAGCGGTCGCCAAGCTGCAGGCCTCGGGCCACACCTACGAGGAAGGTGGCGCGCTGTGGCTGCGCAGCACCGACTTCGGTGACGACAAGGACCGCGTGATGCGCAAGTCCGACGGCACCTTCACCTACTTCGTGCCGGACGTGGCCTACCACCTGTCCAAGTGGCAGCGTGGCTACGAGCGCGCGATCACCGAGCTGGGCGCGGACCACCACGGCTCGCTGGCGCGCGTGCGCGCCGGCCTGCAGGCGATGGAAGTGGGCATCCCCCAGGGCTGGCCGGAATACGTGCTGCACCAGATGGTCACCGTCATGCGCGGCGGCGAGGAAGTGAAGCTGTCCAAGCGTGCCGGCAGCTACTTCACCCTGCGCGACCTGATCGAGGAAGCCGGCCGCGATGCGACCCGCTGGTTCCTGATCGCGCGCAAGCCCGATTCGCAGCTGACCTTCGACATCGACCTGGCCCGCCAGCAGAGCAACGACAACCCGGTGTTCTACGTGCAGTACGCGCATGCCCGCGTCTGCAGCCTGCTGCGCCAGGCGCAGGAGAAGGGCCTGGTGTACGAACAGGGCAACGGCCTGGCCAACCTCGGCCGCCTGGCCGACGACGCTTCGCTGCTGCTGATGAACGAGATCTCGCGGTACCCGGAAGTGGTGGAGGCGGCCGGCGTGGCGCTGGAACCGCATCTGGTGGCGCAGTACCTGCGTGAATTGGCGCACGCGTTCCACACGTGGTATCACGGGACGCCGGTGCTGGTGGAAGATGCCGCCGATCGCAACGCCAAACTGACCCTGGCCTGCGCCGCGCGCCAGGTGCTGGCCAACGGCCTCGAACTCCTGGGCGTCAGCGCCCCGGAAAAAATGTAAGCATCAGGAGACGCAGTACACATGGCAGCACGACGCGGCAAAAACCAGGCACGACGCAACAGCAGCAGCCAGGGCACACCCGGATGGGTGTGGCTGGTCGCTGGCGTGGCGATTGCGGCCGTGGTGTTCCTGGCGGCGCCGAACCTGTTCAAGGGCGAAGGCGATGGCTTCCTGCGCGCCGGTCCACAGCCGAACCCGAACGCGCAGCCGGCCCCGGTCGCTGATGCCGACAGCGATGTCGGCACCCAGCCGGCCGCGCAGCCGGCCACGCCGAAGCCGGCCGAACCGGAAAAGCCGGCCGCCACCCAGTACGACTTCTACACCCTGCTGCCGGGCAAGGAAGTCGAGATGTCCGATGCCGAATTGGCCGCCAGCGCACGTGCCGAAGACCAGCGCCGGGCCAAGGCCGAAGCGCAGCGCGCGCAGGCGGCACTGGAGGGCAAGCCGGTTCCGGCCGCAACCGCTGCGCCGGCACCGACGGCCACCGCCAGCGTGGCCAGCACCGCGCAGGTGACCGCCACCAGCCGTCCGCTGCCGGCACCGCTGAGTGAACGTCCTGCCGCGGCAACGCCGTCGGCCAGCACGGCCCCGACCTCGACCAGCACCGCCGCCGCCACTCCGGCGGCGCGCGCGGAAACGGCACCGGCAACGGCGGGCACCGCTGCCGCACCGGCGGCCACCGACAATGCCCGCTACATCCTGCAGGCAGGCGCCTTCGGTGCCTCCGGCGATGCCGAAGCGACCAAGGCCAAGCTGGCGATGATGGGACTTGCGGCTCGCGTGGAATCAGCACAGATCAACGGCAAGACCGTATACCGCGTGCGCATGGGGCCGTATGGCAGCGCCGGCGAACTGTCCGAAGCCAAGCAGAAGCTGGATGGCACTGGCCTGCAGGCGATGGCGATCAAGGCACAGTGACCTGTCGGGTCTGAATGGAAAAAGCCGGGCATTGCCCGGCTTTTTTTTGCGTTGGTGAAGGCGAGAGCAGCAGTCGAGCATGGGCTCGGCTCTACAGGACGCACGGTACAGGTCAGCCTTCGCGGGCAACCTGGAAGCCGGCAAACGACTGGCTGACCGGCATCAGTTCCAGGCGATTGATGTTCAGGTGCGGCGGCAGGCTGGCCACCCAGAAGATCTGCTCGGCGATGTCCTCTGCGGTCATCGGGTTGGCGCCGGTATAGAGCTTGTCCGACGCAGCCTGGTCGCCATGGGTACGCACCACGGTGAACTCGGTTTCGGCCATGCCCGGCTCGATCGTGGTCACGCGCACGCCGGTGCCGTGCAGGTCCGAACGCAGGCCCAGCGAGAACTGGCTGACGAAGGCCTTGGTGCCACCGTAGGCGTTGCCACCCGGGTACGGGTAGACGCCGGCCACCGACGAAATGTTGATGATCGCGCCCTTGCGCTCCACCAGCTGCGGCAGCAGGTGGTGGGTCAGGGTCACCAGCGCGGTGATGTTGGTGTCGATCATCGTGGTCCAGTCCGACAACCTGGCGCTCTGTGCCGGCGCGGTGCCCTGCGCCAGGCCGGCGTTGTTGACCAGCAGATCGATCTCGCCGAAGGCCGGCGGCAGTGCCAGCAGCGCCGCTTCCATCGCAATCGGATCACGGATGTCGAAGGCGGCGGCATGCACCACGTCCTTGCCGTAGCGCTCGACCAGCGGCTGCAGGCGTTCACTGCGGCGGCCGGTGGCGATCACCTTCCAGCCCGCCTGGGCGAAGCGGTGGACGGCGGCGGCGCCGAAGCCGGACGTGGCGCCGGTAATCAGGACAGTGCGGGTCATCAGGCAACTCCAGGGGGAAAACCAGACCCCCATTCTGGCACCGTCGGCCGGGGGTTGCGTTGCCTGATCGGCCAGATCCGGCCCCGCCTGCCGGGGTGACCGGTACAATTGGGCCATGATCAACAATGATGTCCTGCGCAGCGTGCGCTACTCCCTGGACCTGGGCGACCACCACGTGGTGACCCTGTGCCAGATGGCCGACCCGGCCTTCGCCGTGGATCCCGAACAGGTGAAGGCCTGGCTGCGCCGCGAGGACGAAGCCGGTTTCGAAGCGATGAGCGACAGCGCGCTGGCGCACTTCCTCGACGGCCTGATCGTGCACCTGCGCGGTCGCGACGAGAGCCAGCCGCAGCGTGCGGTGGAAACCCGCATCGACAACAACCTGGTGCTGAAGAAGCTGCGCGTGGCGTTCCAGCTGCGCGACGTCGATCTGATGGAGATCTTCGCCAGCGCCGGTTTCAACGTCTCCAAGTCGGAAGTCGGCGCGCTGTTCCGCCAGCCCGGGCACACCAACTACCGGCGTTGCCTGGACCAGATGCTGCGCAACTTCCTCAAGGGCCTGAGCCTGCGCCTGCGCGGCTGAGCACGGCGTCCACGAACGCCCGTGCCGCGGGCGTCGGCAGCCGTTGCCAGACCAGGTGCACGCGGCGGGTCGGGGTCGGCTGCAGCGGAATCCGTACCACGCCTTCAAAGCCTTCGGCGATCAACGCCGGCACGATGCCGACCGCCAGCCCATGGCGGACGAAGCGCTCGACCAGTTCCATCAGATTGACCTCGAAGCGTACCGTGTGCGGCAGGCCGGCAGCAGCGAACGCATCGTCGGTCTGCCGCCGCGCACCGGTACCGCGCGGGAAGTCGACCAGCGCTTCATCCTGCAGCGTGGTCAAAGGCAACCGTTTGCGCCGGGCCAGCCGATGCGAGGGGGCCAGTACCGCCACCAGGTCTTCTTCCTGCAGCATCCTGTGGCAGACCCCGTCCAGCGCCGCAGAGGGCGCCAACCCCACCAGTGCCACGTCCAGTTCGCGCGACTGCACCTGTGCGATCAGGTCCTCGCTCTTGTCCACCCGCAACTGGAATTCCACCTGGGGATGCACCTGCTGGAAGGCGGCCAGCATCGCCACCACGTCAATGCCGGTCAGCGAGGAAATCTGCCCGATCGCCAGCAGCCCGCGCACCTCGCCGCTCACCGCCGCCACGTCGGCGCGCAGGTGGCGCAGGCTGGCCAGCACCTGGCGTGCGTGCACCAGCAGCGCCTCACCGGCTGCCGTCGCCCGCACCTGCCGCGGCAGGCGTTCAAACAGCGGCGTGCCCAGTTCCTGCTCCAGGTAGGCAATCTGGTGGCTGAGTGCGGACTGCACCACGTGGCAACGTTCTGCGGCACGGGTGAAATTGCCCTCCTCGGCAAGGGCAACGGCAAACTCGAGCTGCTTGAGGTTCACCGAACTATCTCGTTTCCAGATGGCAAGGATGATGATGATTCATTTCCATCATCACTGCAGCAGGCGGACACTGTGCAACCCGCATCCTGGACTGCCACGTGAGCCCCACCCTTCCCCCTCTGCACCGCTGGCAGGTGCTGTTGATGTCGATCGCTACCGGCGTGGCGGTGGCCAGCAACTACTATGCGCAGCCACTGCTGCACACCATCGCCGATGCCTTCGGCGTGCCATTCGGCCAGGTCGGCATGGTGGTCACCGCCGCGCAGCTGAGCTATGCCGCCGGACTGATCCTGCTGGTGCCGCTGGGAGACCTGTTCGAGCGCCGCCGCCTGATCGTGGTGATGAGCCTGCTGTCGGCGGGCGGGCTGGTGATCAGTGCCTGTGCGCCGTCGCTGACCTGGTTGCTGGTCGGCACTGCGATCACCGGCCTGTTCTCGGTGGTGGCACAGGTGCTGGTGCCCTTCGCGGCCACCTTGGCTGCCCCCGAGCATCGCGGGCGCGTGGTCGGCACGCTGATGAGTGGCCTGCTGCTGGGGATCCTGCTGGCGCGCACCGTCGCTGGCCTGCTTTCCAGCCTGGGCGACTGGCGCCTGGTATATGCGATCGCTGCCGGCACCCTGGTACTGACCGCATTGGCGCTGCAGCGCGGCCTGCCGCGTTTCCACCACAGCGCCGGCCTCGGTTACTTCGCACTGCTGCGCTCGATCGGCGTGCTGTTCGTGCAGGAACCGGTGCTGCGCCAGCGCACCCTGCTGGGCGCCTGCAGCTTCGCCATGTTCGCGATCTTCTGGACACCGCTCGCCTTCCTGCTGGCACAGCCGCCCTACGCCTACAGCGACGCCACCATCGGCCTGTTCGGCCTGGTGGGCGCGGCCGGCACACTGGCCGCAGGCCTGGCCGGGCGCATGTCCGACCGTGGCCAGACCGGTCGCGCCACCGCCATCGCACTGCTGCTGTTGCTGCTGTCGTGGCTGCCGCTGGGGTTGTCCGCGCACTCGCTGCTGGCACTGCTGGTGGGCGTGGTGGTGCTGGACCTGGCCGCGCAGCTGCTGCACGTCAGCAACCAGAACCTGATCTATGCGCTGCAACCGGCGGCACGCAATCGCCTCAATGCCGGCTATATGACCGGCTACTTCATCGGCGGTTCGCTGGGTTCGCTGCTCTCGGCACAGGTCTACCAGCGCTTCGGCTGGACCGGCGTCTGCGTGGCCGGTGCTGCCGTGGCCGTGCTGGCGCTGCTGCTGTGGTTGCCCGGCGCGCTGCGTGCACGCCAGGCTTCGATGGCCGGTTAGAAGCTGCCCTGCAGCGCCAGCTCCCATCGCCCACCGGCGTTGCCGGGGAACAGGCGCTTGGCTGCGTTGTCCGTGTCATGCACGGTGGCACGCAGCTCCCACGCCGGCGTCAGCGTGGCAATGGCACTGAGCTGGCCATGCAGGTAATCCGGCCCCTGCGCGGTGGCCAACCAGTACTGGCCCACCGCCGCTTCCAGACGGAAGCGCTCGTGCAGCGGCACACGCACACCGAGCTGGGCATAGGTACCACGATGGCCACCGGCCAGCGCATCGTTGGAGTGCGCGACCTGCAGCCAGGCGCGCTGCTTCCAGGTCAACGTGGTGTTGAGTTCGGTCCAGTCCAGCGCGCGGCCCGTGCCCGGATACAGGTAGCGCGTCAGGTTGGCGTCCAGCGTCCAGTCCGTGGCCAGCGCGCCCGACCAGCCTGCGACCAGATCGAATTCGCTGCGCGCGCCGTTGTCTGGCCTGAACGAAACGTTGGACCCCCACACGCTGGCGTACCAGCCCGATGCCACCGTGACCTTCGCGCCCGCCTGTACGGCCGGGTCGCCATCGCTCTGCGAGCTGCCACGCCACACGTAATCACTGGTCAACGCCATGCTGCCGCTCACCTGCGCCTGTGCCTGCGCACTGCCAATGCCGAGCAGCCCTGCCAGCGCGGCCACTACCGTCGCCATAGTCCCCTTGCTGTTCACTGCACTGTTTTCCTCGTCGAAGGCGGTCTGACCGCCGGGACGGCAGTGTCGGGGGCGTAGCCGTAACGGATCGAGGGTGCTGCCCGGCCCGCAGCGCAAATTCGGCGTAAATCCGGCAGACCGGGGCCGGGAACCACCGGCGGGGTATCATGGCGCCTTGTTCAAAGGGACCAACTGCGTGGACGCCATCCTGACTCCGGTATCGATCGGCGAGCTGATCGACAAGATCACCATTCTCGAGATCAAGGCCGAGCGCATCGACGATGCCGCCAAGCTGGCCAACGTGCGCACCGAGCTGGATGGCCTGCTGCCGTTGCTGCAGCAGCAGCTGCAGGCACAGCCGGCACTGGCCGCGCTGAAGCAGCAGCTGAAGGCGATCAACGAGCGCATGTGGGACATCCAGGACCAGCTGCGCGACAAGGAAGCGGCCCAGGTGTTCGACGATGCATTCATCCAGCTGGCGCGCGGCGTCTACGGCACCAATGGCGAGCGCGTGCAGGTGAAGAACGAGATCAACCGCGTGGCCGGTTCGGCACTGGTGGAAGAGAAGCAGTACCAGGGCGAGTAAGACCGCTCATCCGCATTCGAGCAGATGCCGGATGCGGAACAGTTCACTGTCACTTTGGATGCCCAGTTTTTCGTAGGCCGTGCGCTTCTGCGTGCTGACCGTACTGGCCGTGCGTCCGAAGCGCCGTGCGACCTCGCCGGTGGTGCAGCCCTGCAGAACCAGCCGCAGTACCTCGCGTTCGCGTCGGCTCAAGGGCGTGAGCACGGGCGCGGAGGGGCGCCGAAGCCGCGATCGGCTCAACTGCGTGCGCACTTCCGGAGGGACGAAGCGGCCACCACGCGCCAGCACATCGACCGCACGCAGCAGCATTTCCGGCGTGGCGCACTTGGACAGGAATCCGCGCGCACCGGCCTGCATGGCCATGGTCACCGTGCTGGCGTTGCAGTGGGCAGACAGCACCAGCACTGGCAACAGCGGCCAGCGCTGCGACAACCGCCGCAGCAGGGCCAGGCCCTGCCCGGGGCCCCAGGGCGCCAGGGCGCCAGCACATCGATCAGCAACAGGTCGATGCAGCCCGGCTGACGATCCAGCAACGCAAGCAGCTCGGCTTCGTCGGCGAAGCTTCCGCACACCTGCATGCCGCCATGCTGGCGCAGCACCACCTCCACCCCCAGACGCAGCACGGGATGCGGCGCCAGCATGGCCAGGCAGCGGGGCTGAGCGGGGGGCAGAGCGGGAACGACAGGCGGCATCGTGCGGATCCGGCGGTACGAAGTACCCACCGTAGGCCGGCCCCGGGGACAGCGGAATCCAATTTATTGCAACGCAGCAAGACGACCCGACCACGCTCAGCTGCGGTTTCGGGTCGCTACAACGCAACAGGCCCGGCGTGGGCCGGGCCTGTCGAGGCAACTTCAGCGCGCAGGCGCGCCGAGGAAGCAATTACCAGCTGAAGCGCGGGCCGACGGTGTATTCCTTGTCGCCGTGGCGGTTCATCTTCAGCTCGCCGTTCAGGCCCCAGTTCTGGTTCAGCTTGACCTGACCACCCAGGCGGCCGTACCACTGGCCGTCGATGTCGACGCCGTGCTTCTTGGCGTAGTCTTCGTAGCCGACCATGCCGTAGACCTCGGCGTGGGCACCGAAGGCGGTGCGGATACCGGCTTCAGCGCTGTAGCCGTTGAAGTCCAGGCCGTGCTTGCGATCGAACTTCTGGTAGGCAACGCGGGCAACGAAGTCGGTCGACGGAGCGATTTCGACGTTGTAGCCGGCACCGACCTTCCACTGGTCAACCTTGATGTTGGTGTGGTCGACTTCCTGACGGCTGTATTCACCGAACGCGTGGAAGTTCGGCAGGAAGCCGTAGGAACCCTTCACGCCCCAGCCGTCAGCCTTGATGCCATCGACGTCGGTCTTGGCGTAATCGGCTTCAGCGTAGTTGTACGACAGGTTCTCAGCAGCCGAAGCGGTGAACGGCAGGGCAGCGGCCAGAGCCAGAGCAATCAGCGAATTCTTCATGGGGGTACACCTTTACTTTCTTATGGTCTGCAGCAGCGCCAGGGCGCCATCGCATCGGAAATGTAAATTCTCCGTTATCCGCCACAACGCTCCCTGAAAACAGCCGTCTTCGCATTGCTGAATTTTTGGGCTTGATTCAGGCTCTTTCTGGCATACGCGCGCCGCGCGCGTGCATTTGTGAGTCGTCGTCGATTGCAACAGGAGGTTGCCTTGCACGTTTCCGATCCGCTGCTGATGCCTGTCCGCGCCGCACTCCTGGCCTGCGCTGCCCTCCTGTTTCCGATCCACGCTGCGCACGCGCAGCAGGCGGCTGACTACCAGCGCGCCGAACGCGTGCATGACAGTCATCTGCGCGGTGCGCTGCGCAATGCTTCGGTCCTGCCCCACTGGCTGGCCGATGGACGCTTCTGGTACGAACGCGAAGACGTGCAGGGCCGGCGCCAAGTGGTACTGGTCGATCCGGCAAAGGCCAGCCGTCAGATCCTGTTCGAGCCTGCCGCACTGGACGCCGCGGTTGCGCCCCTCGGTGCCAGCGGACCGCGCCTGCGCCTGGCCAGCGTGCAGCTGGCGGACAGTGGCCTGCGCCTCCGGCTCAGTGGAGAGCTGCCCGTCGACTGCCGATGGCCGCGCTGGGAATGCACGCGCTCGCAGGATCCGCAGCCACCGGCCAACGCATTGCCTTCGCCTGCTGGCGATGCGTGGCTGCAGGTCCGCGACAACAACCTGTGGCTGCAGTCGCCCGCAACGCCAGCACGTGCGCTGACCACCGGTGGAGAATCCAGCCATGGCTATGGCGTACTGCCCGACTTTGCCCTGCGGGGTATTCCGCGCCGTCAGGGCCGGTTGCCGGTACGACCGTTCGCGGTCGGCTGGTCACCGGATGGCCGCTACGTGGCCGGTATCCGCTATGACGAACGTGCACTGCTGGACTACCCCTATCTTGAAAGCACGCCGGCCAGCGATGCGCGCCCTCGCGTGCATACCGTGAAGCTGGGCGTGCTGGGCGATGCGCAGCAGGTGCGCGACAGCCTGTATGTGATCGATATCCTCAGCGGCAGGCAGCATGACATCGCGCTGCCCGAGGGCTGGAACACGCTCAGCGAGGCCGGCATCCTGGGTTGGGACGGTGATCGGTTATATGCCGTGATCGCGCACTTCGACACACCGCGCAAGCTGCGCCTGGTGGAGATCGATGCAAACAGCGGTGCATTGCGCACCGTTCTGGAAGAAGCCAGCGACACTCGCCTGCAGCTCAACGTGTATTCCTACAACCGGCCCGCGGTGGCCATCCTGCCCGGGCGGGACACCGCGGTGTGGTTCTCGCAGCGCGATGGCTGGGGCCATCTGTACCGGGTGCGCCTGTCCGATGGCAAGGTGCTGCGCCAGCTCACCCGCGGCAAATGGGTGGTGCGTGACCTGCTGGGTGTGGATGCTGCGGGTGGCTGGGCGTACTTCAGCGCCGGCGGCGTCCACGGTGGCGACCCCTACCTGCGCGGCCTGTACCGGGTATCGCTGCAGGGCGGTCCGATCCAGCGCCTGGCCGCCGATGGCAACGATCACATGGCCGATGCCGGTACCGGCGCGCTGTTCGGCGGGCGCCCCCCACAGGCGCTGTCGCCTGGCGGTGGCTATCTGGTGGATACCGTCTCCCGTCTCGACCAGCCACCACGCACCGTGCTGCGGGCCAGCGATGACGGCCGTGAAGTGATGGTGCTGGAAACAGCCGATGACAGCACGATCGTTGCTGCCGGCTGGCGCGCACCACGGCGCGAGCGCCTGCTGGCCGCCGATGGGCGCACACCGATCTTCGCCACCGTCTACCTGCCCCGTGGCTATCGCGATGACGGCAACTTCCCGGTGATCGACGCGATGTACGGTGGTTCCTTCATCAGCAATGCGCCGGTGACCTACGCCGAGGCCGTGTCTGCCTTGAACCCGGTGGCACGTGCCAGCCTCGCCGAACTCGGCTTCATGGTGGTCAGCATCGATGCGCGTGGCACCGGCGGCCGCGACAAGGCGTTCCATGACAGCAGCTTCCTGCAGGGCGCCGATGAGCAGCTGGATGACCATGTGGCTGCACTGCGCCAACTGGGCGAACGCTACCCGGGCATCGACCTGCAACGGGTCGGCATCTATGGGCATTCGTTCGGCGGCTATAGTGCAGCACGTGCCCTGCTGCGCTATCCGGCGTTCTACAAAGTGGGCGTGGCCTCGGCCGGCAGCCACAATTTCCAGGGCATGTACGGCGGCGCCTTGCACGGCATGGACCGGCTGTTCGGTGGCGTGCTGCCAGCTACGGCCATGGCCGATGGCGTGCCGGCGCCCTTTGCCGGGCTCGACAATGCGGCACTGGCCGGCAACCTGCGCGGGCATCTGCTGCTGGTCTATGGCGAACTGGACGAGAACGCGCCACCGGCGCTGACCCTGCAGCTGGCCGCCGCCCTGAACAAGGCCCAGCGCAGCTACGACCTGCTGTACCTGGCCCGGCAGGACCACGAACTGTTCCGCAACGACGCTACCTACACGCACCGCATGTGGGACTACTTCGTGCGCCACCTGGCCGGCCAGCAGCCACCGGATACAGTGCTGGCGCCGCTGCCCGGTGGCCCGGGCTGAACAGGCGCACACAGGCTGTCGATCCACGGCGCCCTGGTTCGTCGGGTACTTGAAGGCCGTGCATGTGGCGCGGTCCAACCGGAGGCAGGCAATGAGCTACATCGATGGTTTCGTCCTGGCGGTGCCCACCGCCAACAAGGAGAAGTTCCTCGCCCACGCACGCACGGGTGATCCCGTTTTCATCGAGTACGGCGCGCTTCGCGTGGTCGAGTGCTGGGGCGATGACGTACCGCACGGCAAGACCACCGATTTCTTCGGTGCGGTGAAAGCCACGCCGGATGAGACGGTTGTGTTCTCCTGGATCGAATGGCCGGACAAGCCGACCCGCGACGCCGGCATGGCGAAGATGATGGAAGACCCGCGGTTTGATCCAACGAAGAATCCGATGCCGTTCGACGGCGCGCGGATGATCTACGGCGGCTTCGTGCCGATCTACGAACTGACGCGCTGAACCGGGCGGACGTGCTCAGCGCGCGTCCGTTTCATCGCTGGCAGCAACATGGCCGGCGCCCAGAGCGGCGCCGGCGCCGAGGCCCATGCCCCCCATCCCGGCGCCCATTCCGCCACCTCCACCACCACCCGCACGACCGCCCTTGGCGTCACCGTCGCTGCGGCCCTTGCTGCCACCGCTGGCACCAGGCCGGGTCGGCCCTTGCGGGGGGATCTGCAGATCCGTCGGGATTGGCGCAAGATCCAGCGCCTCGCGCACGAAGTCGCGCAGCGAGACCACCAGTTCGTGGGTATGCACCGGCCGCCCCTGTGCCAGCTCGTTGGCGGCACGCGTGGCCAGCCGCACCTGTTCGTCGGTGCCCAGCAGCAGGATGTCCGACAGCGCGGCCTCGACGGCATCGCGGATGCGGCGCGCGCGGTCCGAACGCGGCTCGGCGATGCCGTCGGCCCCTTCGCGCTGGCGCAGGTCGCGCCGATGGCTGGGATCCACCCCCAGTTCGCCGGTGAACGAACCGCCCAGGGTCTTGTAGGCCGCCATCAGCGTGCGCAGCCGTTCGTTGATCTGCCGGTTCTCGCGCTCGCGGCGCTGCTGCAGGGTCTGCATGACAAGCAGGCGGATGCCCACGCCCAGCAGGGTGATCAGGACCAGGCCGGCCAAGGTGGACAGCACGCCCTGCCAGGAACTGAAGTCGATACCACGCATGCCTGGAGGCTCCGGTGGGAAGAATCTGCATCTTGCCCCAGACCCTGTCCCGGAAACGCGAAAGGCCCCACCACCCGATGGGTGGCAGGGCCTTCGGTCAGGGCGCGATTACTTGCGCTTGGCGACCTTGCGCACGGCCTTGGCCGGTGCCTTCTTCGCGGCAGCCTTCTTGGCCGGCGCCTTCTTGGCGGCAACCTTCTTCAGCGGTGCAGCCTTCTTGGCGACGACCTTCCTGGTCGCGGCGACCTTCTTGCCGACAACCTTCTTGGCAGCAGTGGTCTTCTTGGCAACGGCCTTCTTGGCCACAGCAGCCTTCTTGCCGACAACCTTCTTGGCGGCGGCGGTCTTCTTGGTGGCGACCTTCTTGGTGGCGGCAACCTTCTTGCCGACAACCTTCTTCGCAGCCACAGCCTTCTTGCCGGCGACCTTCTTGGCAGCGACGGTCTTCTTGGCCACAGCCTTCTTGGCGGTGGCGACCTTCTTGCCGACAACCTTCTTGGCGGCCGCGGTCTTCTTGGCAACGGTCTTCTTCGCGACGGCGGCCTTCTTGGTAGCGGCCTTCTTCACGGTGGCGACCTTCTTGCCGGCAGCCTTGGTGGCGGCCTTGGTGGCCTTCTTGGCAGCGGCGGCCTTCTTGGTCACAGCCTTGCCTGCAGCTGCCTTCTTCTTGGCCACTTCCTTCTTCAGGGCAGCGGCTTCGGCCTTGGCGTTCTTCTTGGCGGCTTCCAGCTTCTTCTTGGCCTTGGCAACGGTCTTGCCGACCGACTTGGCAGCCTTTTCAGCCTTCTTGGCCACGGTCTTCTCGACCTTGGCCACGGCCTTCTTGGCCTTGGCAACGCGGGTACCGGCAGCCTTGGTGGCGCGCTTGACGGTCTTCTTGACCGACTTCACTGCGTCTTCGGCAGCGTGGGCGATGGTCTCGCCAACGTTGGTGGCGGTTTCTTTGACGTTCTCGACGGCGTCGGTCACGACCGACACACCATTACCGTTGCTCATGTTGCCCTCCTGCGGGCCTTAAGTATCAAAACGGGGCGATGCTATACCGACATTGACGATCGTGGAACGGGGCATGCGCCAGCAATCGCATCTGCTGCGACGACGATGGTGTAGTCGACCACCCCCGTCGGTGCGGCGGGTTTTCAGGAAACCCCTTTTTTTAAGGACTGTGCCACGCCAACCACCGGGTTGATCGACGCCGCCGCGCATGCCTGCGCACGTGCAGCGACAGGCATGCGTTGTGGCGCAGTGCGGCACCTCCCTGCGCGGAACTGCGCAAGTATCCGACTGTGTCCGCGCGGCGAAGGGTGGCTTTCAGAGGTGTCCTGATCACCTCGCTGGGTGTCACCGCGGATCCGGTGCCCGGCTCCGGACCCACCGTTCGCGCAAGTGTTTTTCATGGCGCATTTATCCAGATCGCGACACACTCATTCAGCTTGTTTTACCGTAGAGCCGAACCGCCCCCATTCCCGCCTGCGAACCGACCCCCATGCGACCGCTACCTACCCTGCTCACGCTCGCAATCGCCGCCGCCTTCGGTGGTTTCGTTGCCACCGGCATCAACGCCCACCTGGACAACCGTGCCGATGCCGCGCCGCTTCCAGCGGTAGTGCCGACCATGGCGGCACTGCCAGCCGCAGTGGCCGGGCAGCAGGTTCCGTCACTGGCGCCCATGCTGGAGAAGGCGATGCCGGCCGTGGTCAGCGTCAATACCAAGCAGGTGGTGCGCGTGCGCAACCCCTTCTTCAACGACCCGTTCTTCCGGCGCCTGTTCCCGGACATCCCGCAGGAGCGCATCAACGAATCGCTGGGCTCGGGCGTCATCATCGACGCCAAGGAGGGCCTGGTGCTGACCAACCACCATGTCATCGACAACGCCGACGACGTGCAGGTGACGCTGGCCGACGGGCGCACGGTCAAGGCCGAATTCCTCGGTTCGGACCGCGATACCGACATCGCGCTGATCCGCATTCCGGCGCAGAACCTGACCGACATCAAGCTCGGCAACAGCGACCAGCTGCGGGTGGGCGACTTCGTGGTGGCCATCGGCAATCCGTTCGGCTTCAGCCAGACGGTCACGTCCGGCATCGTCTCGGCGGTGGGCCGCAGCGGCATCCGCGGGCTGGGCTACCAGAACTTCATCCAGACCGACGCGTCGATCAACCCGGGCAACTCGGGTGGCGCGCTGGTCGACCTGCAGGGCCAGCTGGTCGGCATCAACACGGCCAGCTTCAACCCGCAGGGCAGCATGGCCGGCAACATCGGCCTGGGCCTGGCGATTCCCTCGAACCTGGCGCGCAGCGTGGTCGACCAGCTGGTCAAGCACGGCGTGGTGGTGCGCGGCACGCTGGGCGTGGAGAGCCAGAACCTGACCGCGCAGATCGCGCAGGGGCTGGGCCTGGGCGAAACGCGTGGTGCGCTGATCACCCGCGTACTGGCCGGTTCGGCCGCTGCCGCAGCCGGGCTGAAGCCGGGCGACGTGGTGGTCTCGGCCAACGGCCAACGCGTGGACAGCGCCGAAGCCCTGCACAACGTCGAAGGCCTGGCCGCGGTCGGCAGCCCGATGACGCTGGACGTACGCCGCGAAGGCAAGCCCGTGCAGATCAAGGCCACGCTGAAGGAACAGGCGCGTGCGGTCACCGGCGAGAGCCTGGACCCACGGCTGACCGGTGCCACCTTCGTCGACCTGCCCGAGTCGCTGCGGCAGTCGGGTGTCGGCGGCGTGCTGGTCAGCGAGGTCAAGCGTGGCAGCCGCGCGGCCACCAACGGCCTGCAGCAGGGCGACATCATCACCGACGCCACCGTGGGTGAATTCGCCGACCTGGCCAGCTGGCGTGCCAATTTCCAGCAGCGCCCGCCGACCCTGGTGGTACGCGTGCTGCGCAACAATGGCCAGCAGCAGGGCCAGCTCGTGATGCGCTGATCGCCCTGCCGTAACACCCCCTATACCCCGGCAATGCTATTGCTGTCAGTCCAGGTCGGCACCGCCGACACCCGTTCCCCCATCGCAACAGGAGTGATTCGATGAGCCCCACCAATACCGAGAACCTGAAGGAACACCTGGGTGAAGCCGGTTCCCACCTGAAGCAGGCCGCCAGCGCTGCCGGCGGTGCGATCAAGGGCGCAACCGGTGCAGCCAGCGACGAACTGCGCATCGGCAAGGCCAACGTCAAGGCGGAACTGTCCGACAGCGCGCTGTCCGGCCTGGCCGCTGCCGAATTTGGTGGTGCCGCCGCCAAGGAGCAGGTCGACGCGTTGATGGACAAGGGCAAGGATCTGATCGACAGCGCCGCCGAGTTGATCCGTGAGCGTCCGCTGGCTTCGTTCGGCGTCGCCTTCGCTGCCGGCTGGATCATCGCCAAGCTGGCCCGCGGCAGCAGCGACAAGTAAGCCGCAGCGTGAGCGAAGACAACACGCAAGCGCCTGATCCGGCGGCCACCCCGCCGCTGGATGAGAGCATCCGCCAGGTCGGCGCGGCCGGTCGTGCCGCTGCCGATTCGGCCAAGCACACGGTGCGTTCACTGCGCCGGCTGGCCTCGGCCGATTTCGCGCTGGCACGCAGTGCGTTCGGTCGTGCGCTGGCCTGGGCCGGCGTGGCGATCGTATTTGGTGCCTCGGCGTGGCTGTTGATGGCCGCCACCCTCATCGCGCTGCTGCAGAGCTGGGGCCTGAGTTGGCTGCAGGCCCTGCTGATCACCCCCCTGCTGAGCCTGGCCGTCACCGGCTATGCGATCTGGCGGGTGTCCTACTTCTTCCACCACACCGGCATGCACGCCACCCGGCGCCAGCTGTCTCGCCTGGGCCTGTTTGACGAACCCAGCGAAGACGACCCCGATGCCGGCGTGCAGCTGCCCGAGGGCAAGCCATGAAGTTCGGCGCGTTGCAGCGGCGGGTAAAGCGCTGCGAACAGGTGGTGACCGTGCGCCTGGGCGAGACCCAGGACCACTGGTCCACGCTCAGCCAGGTCTGGCGACAGGGTTGGTCGCCGCTGCGCATCGTGGTGGTCGGCCTGGCCGGTGGCTTCATCGCCGGCAAGCTGGAAGTGCCGGGCAAGGTCAACGGTGCCCGCTGGCTGCAGATGGTCGGTTCGGTCTCGAACCTGTTCGCCAGTGCACAGGCCGCGTTCGCCACGGCGATGGCGGCGCAGGCCGCGGCCACTGCCGACGATGCGGCCGAGGAAGCTGACGAGGCCAGCGAACAGGCACAGGCGGCAACGTCGGCGACCGCCGAGCGAGCTGCGCCGGCAGCGCGCCCCGTGTCCGAACCGGAACTGCGCGAACCGCGGCCGGCCGAAGCGGCCACCGAGCTGTCCGAACGTTGATGCATGTAATCCGCCGCGCCGATCGCGGCCGGCGGATAATGCGCTCCCCTTTCCGGTTGATGCGTCGATGAGCGAGTCCCTCCTGTCCCCGTCACCGGCCGACCCCGGGCAACCCGAAGCACCGCTGCCCCCGCCGTCGCGCCCGCGCGGACCGATGTCGCTGGTGGTGCTGGCGACCCTGGCAGTGGGCTACACGCTATGGGCGGCGCAGGACATCATCCTGCCGGTGCTGCTGGCGATGTTCTTCGCGCTGGTCGGCAATCCGATCCTGCGCCTGCTGCAGAAACTGTGGATTCCGCGTGCACTGGGTGCGCTGCTGATCCTCGGCGCCGGCCTGGGTGTGACCGGTTCGCTGGCCGTGCAGCTGATCGGCCCAGCGATGGAATGGGCACAGGAAGCCCCGCAACAGCTGCGCAAGGTGGCCCGCCAGGTGCAGGACCTGACCAAGCCGGTGCAGCAGGCGAACCAGGCGGCTGAAAACTTCGCCCGCGTGGCCGGTGGTGACAGCAACCACAAGGTGCAGGTGATCCGCACCCAGCTGGACGATCCGTATCGCATGCTGACCCGCGCGCCGCGGCTGGCTGCCTCGGTGCTGGCGGTGGTGCTGCTCACGCTGTTCTTCATGATCTATGGGCAGAGCCTGCAGCGCGCGGCCATCGCCCTGTTCCCCAACCGCCAGCAGCAGCGCTTCACCAGTGACATCCTGCGTTCGATCGAGCGCGAGGTCTCGCGCTATGTGCTGACCATCAGCGTGATCAATACGCTGGTCGGGTTGGTGTTCGCTGGCGTGCTGATGCTGTTCGGCATCGGCCTGCAGGAGGCACTGCTGTGGGGCACGGTAGCGGCGTTGCTGAATTTCGCCCCGTATGTCGGCCCGCTGATCGGCGTGGCACTGATGCTGCTGATGGGCTTCGTTGAATTCCGCGACCCGCTGCAGGCGCTGCTGCCAGCCGCCGCCTATCTTGCCCTGCATACCCTGGAAGGACAGATGGTGACCCCGATCGTGCTGGGCCGGCGCATGAAGCTGTCGCCGCTGGTGCTGATCCTGGCACTGATGGTGTTCGGCTGGGCCTGGGGCATGATCGGCCTGCTGCTGGCAGTACCCCTGCTGGTCTGCATCAAGCTGGTGCTGGCGCGGCTGGACGGCATGCAGGGCTGGGCACGGCTGCTGGAATGAGCCAGCCTGAAGACAAGTAATGCGGCCACAGGAGCAGGAGCAAGGGCATAACTGGCAGACGACCTGCGCTGACCCGGCCCTGGCTGCCCCGCCCGCCGCGCCGCATGAAAGCCCGCGCGGGCAGGGGTAGAATGGCGGGGTGAATTTCCCCGTCCAAGCCATCACCCTCGACCTTGACGACACGCTGTGGCCGTTCGCTCCGATCGGCGCCCGCATCGAACAGGTCCTGCACGCGTGGATGTGCGAACACAGCCCCGCTACCGCCGCGATGTATCCGGTGGAGGCGATGCGCGAACTGCGCGAACGGCTGTACCACGCCCATCCGCACCTCCACCACGACCTGAGCGCGCTGCGCCGGCTGACCCTGCACGAAGCACTGCACAACAGTGGTGCCAGCCTCGACCTGCTGGAACCGGCGTATGAAGTGTTCTACGCCGCGCGCAACCAGGTGGAGTGCTATCCCGATGCGATCGATGCGCTGGCGCGCATTGCCGCACGGGTACCGGTGGCGGCGCTGAGCAACGGCAACGCCGACCTGGAGCGGATCGGCCTGGCCCATCATTTCGCCTTCCAGCTGGGTTCGCGCGAACACGGCGCGGCCAAGCCCGAAGCCAGCATCTTCCATGCCGCGTGCACCCGCCTGGGCGTGGCACCGGCACAGGTACTGCACGTCGGCGACCATGCCGACATGGACGTGGCCGGGGCGATCGCTGCTGGCCTGCGCGGCTGCTGGATCAACCGCGACGCAGCCACCTGGACCCATCCGCAGCTGCAGCCGGACCTGCAGTTCGACACCCTTACCGGCCTGGCCGACTGGTTGGACGCCAACCTCGACGCCGCCGCACCCCGGAGTATCTGACGCATGAGCGAGATCACTGGTTTCACCGCCGACACCGCCGCGGCGCTGCCGTTGTACGTGCTGGACCGCGAGCAGTTCGCCGCCTGGAAGGACAGCCAGCCGGCTGCCACGCAGGCGTGGCTGGCATCGCAGGGCTTCAACGCCGGCGCACACAGCGTAGCGCTGCTGCCCGGCGCCGATGGCCTGGCCGGTGCGGTGATGGGCGTGGGTGATCGTGGCGATGCCTACAGCTATGCGCATGCGCCGCACGCGCTGCCGGAAGGCAGCGTGTGGCAGCTGGCCAACGAACTGCCAGCCGCCGAACTGGCGCTGCTGCAGCTGGGCTGGGGCCTGGGCAGCTACCGCTTCGACCGCTACCGCAAGCGCAACCGCGCACCGGCGCAGCTGGTGGCAGGACCGTCCGGCGAAGTGGCCGACCTGATCGCCGCCAGCCTGCGCGTGCGTGATTGGGTCAACACCCCGACCGAAGACATGGGTCCGCAGCAGCTGGAAGACGCCGCGCGCGCACTGGCCGAAGCACATGGTGCGCAGGTCGAAGCGATCACCGGCGATGAACTGCTGAAGCAGAACTTCCCGGCCATCCACGCCGTGGGTCGCGCTTCGCACCGTGCGCCGCGCCTGGTCGTGCTGCGCTGGGGCAAGGAAACCGACCCGGCGCTGGTGCTGGTCGGCAAGGGCGTGTGCTTCGATACCGGCGGCCTGGACATCAAGCCGGCCGACGGCATGCGCAACATGAAGAAGGACATGGGCGGTGCGGCACACGCACTGGCCCTGGCCGGCCTGGTGATGGCACGCGGGCTGCCGGTGCGCCTGACCCTGCTGGTGCCGGCGGTGGAAAACGCGATCGGTCCGGATGCGTTCCGCCCGGGCGAGGTCATCGCCACCCGCAAGGGCCTGAGCGTGGAGATCGACAACACCGACGCCGAGGGTCGCGTGATCCTGTGCGACGCGCTCACCTTCGCCGGCGAGCAGAAGCCAGACCTGGTGCTGGACTTCGCCACCCTCACCGGTGCCGCGCGCATCGCACTGGGCCCGGACCTGCCGGCACTCTTCAGCAACGACGACACGGTCGCCCAGCAGTGGCTGCAGGCCGGTGATGCAACCCGCGACCCGGTCTGGCGCATGCCGCTGTGGCGCCCCTACCTGCGCTACCTGAGCAGCGGCATCGCCGACCTGGCCAACGCCGGTTCGCGCATGGCCGGCTCGGTCACCGCCGCGCTGTACCTGGAACGCTTCCTGGAAGACGGCCAGCGCTGGGCGCACTTGGACGTGTATGCCTGGAACGACGGTGAACGCCCGGGCCGTCCGGCCGGTGGCGAAGCGCTGGCGCTGCGCTCGGCATGGGCGATGCTGAAGGCGCGTTACGCCTGAGGGAGGCGCCGGGCCCTGCCCGGCGCTGCCCGCCCCGATGGGGCCGGAAAATCTGACGAAAAATTGAATTTCGGCCGCGGCCGGGTTCTGCGAGGATGTGTGGGTCGACCACCCACACGCTCCGTGAAGGCAGGACTCCGACCATGTCGCTCTTCCGCTACACCCGCGCCGGCCAGACGCCGGGCGCACCACACAAGCATTCACCCCTGCTCTGGATCGCACTGATCGCACTTATCCTGGGTGCGGTCGCGCTGGCCTTCGCCTGGCTGGCGGGCTGGATTGGCGGCCGCCTGACCGCGCAGCGCTTCACCGACACCATCGAAGCCACCGGCCCGGCCCACCCGGGGTTCCGCCGTGCGCACAGCAAGGGCATCTGCGTAAGCGGTTGGTTCGAACCCAGTGCGCAGGCCCCCACCCTGTCCAGTGCACGGGTGTTCTCGCAGCACCGCGTGCCGGTAATGGGCCGGTTGTCGATCGGCGGCGGCGATCCCTACGGCGCCGACAACACCGCACGCGTCCGCAGCCTCGCGGTGCAGATGGTCAGTGATGATGGCCAGGAATGGCGCATGGCGATGAACAGCTTCCCGTTCTTCGCGGTGCCCACGGCCGAGGCGTTCTACGAGCAGACGCGCGCCTCCATTCCCGATCCAGCCACCGGCAAGCCGGACCCGCAGAAGATGGCGGCAGTGGTGGCGAAGTACCCCAGTGCGCAGGCGTTCCAGCAGTGGGCCAAGACGGCGCCATGGACCAGCAGTTGGGCCGACACCACCTTCAACAGCGTCAACAGCTTCTGGTTCACCAATGCGCAGGGCCAGAAGCGCGCGGTGCGCTGGCGCTGGCAGCCACAGGCGCCAGTGGTGGAGATGGATGCGGAAACCCGCAAGAAGGCCAGCGTCGATTTCCTCAGCCAGGAACTGCAGCAGCGCCTGGCCAGCGGCCCGGTGCGCTGGAACCTGATCGTGGCCACCGCCGAACCCGGCGATGCCATCGATGATCCGTCGGTACCGTGGCCCGCGTCGCGTGACCAGGTGGTGGCCGGCGTGCTCAGCCTGGACCGCATGCAGTCGCAGGAACAGGGTGCCTGCGGCCAGATCAACTTCGATCCACTGATCCTGCCCAGTGGCGTGCGCGGCAGTGACGATCCGATCCTGGCGGCCCGCTCGGCGGTGTACTCGCAGTCGTTCAACCGCCGCGAGCGCGAGCGTGCCAGCGGCAATGTCGAGCAACCGAAGGAGGCCGCGCGATGAGCACCGGCAACGGCCACTTCAACCTGCTGGCGCGGGTGCTGCACTGGTCCATGGCGCTGATGATCATCGCCATGCTGTTCATCGGCGTGACCATGGTCGCCTCGCTGCACCTGCGGCCGATGCTGATCGACCTGCACCGTCCACTGGGCATCGCGATCCTGCTGCTGGTGCTGCTGCGCCTGTACAACCGCCTGCGGCACCGCCCCCCACCGTTGCCGGCCGACCTGCCGGTCTGGCAGGCGATGGCGGCCAGGGCCTCGCACTGGATGCTGTATGCGCTGATGCTGGCGATGCCGCTGATCGGCTGGGCGATGCTGTCGGCTGGCGGCTACCCGATCGTGCTGTGGGGCGGCCTGCACCTGCCGCCGATCGTGCCGCACACCCCGGCGCTGTACGCCGCGTTGCGCAATGCGCACAGCCTGCTGGCGTATGTGCTGTTCGCCACGGTGCTGATGCACGTGGGTGCGGCGCTGTTCCATTTGTGGGTGCGCCGCGATGGCGTGTTCCAGGCGATGGCGCGCGGGAAGGATTGATCGGGTTCGCCGGGTGTTCCCGGCGAACTGGAAGGTCAAGATCAACAACAAGAGCATCCACGCGTGGCGTGGATCTACTGGGTGCAGCTTTTGCCTTTGACGTTGGGTCCGCCTTGAGCGAGCCGAGCATCGCAGGGGAATCAGGGGCGCAGAGGCGCCGATGTCTGAGCGCAGCGAGTCCGGCGCCGTCCCCCTGATTCACCGAGAAGCGCAGGGAACCGGCGCGCAGCGACGGCTCGCGCTCTGGCGGCGTGTTTCTTTGGTCACTTTCTTTGAACGAGCAAAGAAAGTGACACCTCTCCGCAGGCGCGGAAACGATCCGCCGGGCATCGCCCGGCGCTACCAGTGTGTCGGCGCACGCCCCTACAACCACCCCTTCTGCCGCGCCATCCGATACGCCTCGATCCGGTTGGCCACGCCCAGCTTGCCGATGCACTCGGACAGGTAGTTGCGTACCGTGCCGTGCGACAGCCCCAGCTGTTCGGCGATCTCGCTGGCGGTGCGGCCCTCGCCTGCCAGCCGCAGCACGCGTCGTTCGCGATCGGTCAATGGATCGGCCTGCGACCAGGCGTCAAGCGCCAGCTGCGGGTCGATCGCGCGGATGCCCTGCTTCACCTTGCGTAGTGCATCGGCCAGGTTCTCCGCCGGTGCATCCTTCAACAGGTAGCCCAGCACGCCCGCTTCCAGCGCACGGCGCAGGAAACCGGCGCGGGCGAAGGTGGTCACGATCACCACCTTGATCGGCAGTTCATGGCGGGCAATACGCTGGGCCAGCTCCAGCCCGGACAGGCCCGGCATCTCGATGTCGGTCACCAGGATGTCCGGCTGCAGCTGCTGCAGCATGCGCCAGGCAGCCTCGCCGTCGGCAGCACTGCCGAGCACGTCGATATCCGGTTCAAGCCCCAGCAAGGCCGACAGCGCGCCGCGCACCATCGCCTGGTCTTCGGCCAGCAGGATGCGGATCATGCGGCACCGTCCTGCGCCAGCGACGGCGGTGCAGCCGGTGGCAGCGGTGTGGTCGCCGCGGCCAAAGGCACACGCACGGTCAGCACCGTGCCGTCGCCCCGTACCGATTGCACCGCCAACTGCCCACCCAGTGCCGCCACACGCTCACGCATGCCACACAGGCCATTGCCCTCGGCCTCTACGCCGCCACGACCATCGTCGCGGATCTGCATCGCCAGCATTCGTCCTTCCTGCATGAACTCGACCTGCGCCTGGGTCGCCTGCGCATGGCGCACGATGTTGGTGGCCGCTTCGCGCAGCACCAGCGCCAGGCCGCGTTCGACGTCCACCGGCATCGGCGGTGGAGATGCGTACTGCAGGTGCACCTGCTGGCATTCCAGCAGCAGCCGTGCCGAGGCCAGTTCACCGGCCAGGTCACTGGCGCGGATACCGGTGACCGCGCTGCGCACCTGGGCCAGCGCTTCGCGGGCGATATCCTCGGCCTCGCCGATCTCCTGCCGCGCACGGGCATCGCCTCGGTCGTGCAGCTTGCGTGCCAGTTCCAGCTTCAAGGTGATCAGCGACAGGGTGTGGCCCAACAGGTCGTGCAGGTCGCGGCCGATGCGCTCACGCTCGGCGGTGGTCGCCAGCCGCCGCACCTCCTCCTGCGACAGCTGCAGCGCGGCATCCTTCTCCTTGTTCACGGCCTCCACGTTCACCACCATGCCGATGATGAACGAGACCGCCGGCACCCAGACCAGGCTCTGCCACGGATAGTGCGCCAGATGGGCCACCAGATAGAAGGCCGCGTTGAGCACGGCCAGCTGCAGCAGGTAGCGCCACCAGCTGCCACGCCCGCAGACCCGCAGCATCACGCAGCCGAAGATGAAGTAGCTGATGCCCGACGGGTACCAGGGCACCAGCACGATCGCCAGCGCGGTCATCGCCAGTGCGTAACGTGGCGCATGGTGGCGCGGTGACAACAGCAGGCGCGCGTACAGCAGCAGGAACAGCGGATAGCTGGCCAGGGTGAACACCAGCCAGCGCAGCGTGTAGCCGCCGGCGAACAGCGGCGTCATGAACACCCACACCGTCCACAGCAGGTGGATGGCATCGGCCCACGCCGGCTTGCCGCGGCGCAGGTTGTCGGCCACGGCGGAATCCGGTGCAGGGCGCAGCAGGGAGGCAAGCCAGCTCGGCGGCACGGGAGGATCCAGGCGGGGACGATCGCTGCCGATCATGCCAGTTCAGCCGATCCGGCGCAGGCGGCGGCGGGCCAGCAGCAACGCCACGAGGGTGACCGCCAGCAGTACCAGCAGATGACCGGCAGGACTGCCCACCGACGGCAGCCCGACTACCGGCAGCGCCAGTTGCGCCAGGTGCCAGGTCGGCCACAGCGGTGCCATCATCGAAAACACCTTGGGCAACGCCGACAGCGGCAGCCACAGACCCGACAGCAACGCCAGCGGCAGGTAGACCAGGTTGACCATCGCCGGTGCTGCGCTGGCACTGACATGGCTGCCGATCAGCAGGCCGATCGCGCCCAGCGGCAGCGCGGCCAGCCCCGCCACCGCCAGCAGCTGCAGCATCTGCACTCCCTGAAGCTGCACGCCTCCCAGCGCGCGCGCCACGCCGATCAACAGAGCGGCCACCAGCAGCGCGAACAACACCGCCATCGCCAGTCGTGCCAGCAGCGGTGCCGCCGGCGGCATCGGCAGCGCCCGCTTGAGCGTAAGCAGCCCGCCTTCACGGTCCAGCGCCAGCTGCACGCCGAAGCCGAACAGGGCCGGTGCCATCGCACCGAACACGCAGTAGGTGGCCAGCAGGTAGAGCGGTGCATGGCCACGGCCCAACAGCACGCCGAACAACAGGTAGAACAGCACCGGGAACAGCAGCGAAGGCACCGCGAAGGCGGGTGTACGCCAGGCGCGGCGCAGCTCGGCCTGCAGTTCGGCTCGGTACGGGCGCAGCGCTCGACGCCAGCTTGAGGCCGGGCGCGCAGCGACAGCGGTCGGGGTCAGGGTGTTCATGCGGCCTCCTGGGTCAGGTCAAGGAAGGCGTCGGCCAGCGCCGCGCCCTGTACTTCCAGCTCACCCAGCTGCGCATCGGCGGCCAGCAGGCGCGCCACCACCGGCTCGGCCGGGCTTGCCAGCAGCTGCAGATGCTCGCCGTCGCGCTGCACCTGCTGCACGCCCGGCCACTGCTGTACGTCTTCGGCAGGCAGCACGCTGCGGCAGCGGATGCGGCGCGGCCGATCGACCAGGCGCAGCTCGCTCAAGGGTGCATCGGCCAGCACCCGGCCCTTCTCCAGCACAACCACCTGCTGCGCCAGCGCTTCGGCTTCCTCCAGATAGTGAGTGGTCAGCAGCACGCCGCAGCCTTCGGCCACCAGCTGCCGGATCGCCTGCCACATCGTCTGCCGCGCCTGGATGTCCAGGCCGGTGGTGGGCTCGTCCAGGAACAGCACGCGTGGGCGGCCACACAGGGCGATGGCGAACTGCACGGCGCGCTGCTGGCCACCGGACAGCTGGCCGTAGCGGCGGCGAGAGAGCGCCTGCAGGCCAGCGCGCTGCAGCACTTCCTGCAATGGCATCGGGTCGGGGTAGCAGGCGCTGGCCTGCGCCACCAGTTCGTCCACCTGCAGCATCGGTGGCAGGCTGGTGCTCTGCAGCATCACGCCCAGGCCGAGGCGGCTGGCGCGCTGCTGCGGGTCGCCACCGAGCAGCTCGACCTGGCCGGCGTCGGCGCGGCGCAGGCCCAACAGCACGCTGATCGCGGTACTCTTGCCGGCACCGTTGCGGCCCAGCAATGCCAGCACCTGGCCAGCGCGGACCTGCAGGTCGATGCCATGCAGGGCGGTATGGTCGCGATAGCGCACCTGCACCTGCTGCAGGCGGGCCAGCGACGGGGCGATCGGATCCATGGGCGGTACCGGTAGCGGGGACGTTGCCATCCTGTGCCGCCGTGGTCACATTTCGCAGTTGCCGCCGTCAGTGTCATCGGATGACAGCTGTCACTGCCGTCATCGCTGTGCCTGCCTTCATGCTGTGCCGCACGCTCCACCGCCGGAACCGCCGCCGTCCGCTCTTCCGGCCACACCCGCCCGAACGCCTGTGATGGAACGAATGAACGCTTCTGCCGAGCTGTTGAAGGAACTCCGTATCGACCGCAAGTCGCCGCCGCCCGCCTCCGGTGGCAATGGCGGTGGTCGCCGCTGGCTGTGGATCACGATTGTCGTGATTGCCGTGCTGCTGGCCGCCGGCGCCTTCGCGCTGTTCGGCCGCACCCCGGCCGTGGAGGTGGAAACCGCACCCGCGGTGGCCATCCAGCAGGGCAGCGCCAGCAGTTCGGTGCTTGATGCCAGCGGCTACGTGGTCGCCCGGCGCATGGCCACGGTGTCGGCCAAGATCACCAGCAAGGTGCGCGAGGTGATGATCGAGGAAGGCATGCGGGTCGAAGCCGGCCAGGTGATGGCCACCCTGGACCCGATCGATGCCGATGCGCAGCGCAGCCTGTATGCCTCGCAGCTGCAGGCCGCACGCAGCCAGGTGGCCGGGCTGGAGGCACAGCAGAAGCAGGCCGCCGCCGAAGCCAGCCGCCTGCAGGCGCTGGTCGGCCAGCAACTGGTGTCGCGTTCGCAGTACGACCAGGCCGTGGCCCAGCGCGACAGCCTGCGCGCACAGCTGGACACTGCACAGCGCAACGTCAAGGTGGCCCACGATCAGCTGGCCATCGCCGACCTGGGCGTGGACAACAACATCGTGCGCGCACCGTTCTCCGGCGTGGTGACCGCCAAGGCGGCGCAGCCGGGAGAGATCGTTTCGCCGCTGTCGGCCGGTGGTGGCTTCACCCGTACCGGCATCGGCACCATCGTCGACATGGATTCGCTGGAGATCGAAGTCGAGGTTGGCGAGGCCTTCATCGGCCGCGTGCAGCCGAAGATGCCGGTGGAAGCCACGCTCAATGCCTACCCGGAGTGGAAGATCCCGGGCGAGGTGATCGCCATCATCCCCACCGCCGACCGCGGCAAGGCCACGGTGAAGGTGCGCGTGGCGCTGAAGGTGAAAGACCCGCGCATCGTGCCGGAGATGGGCGTGCGCGTCAGCTTCCTGGAACAGGCCCAGCCGCAGGCCGCCGCCAAGCCGCAGGGCGTGCGTGTGCCAGGGGGGGCCGTGGTCCAGCGCGAGGGCGCCTCGGTGGCCTTCGTGCTGGGCGACGAGAGCCGCGTGCAGCAGCGCATGGTCGAGGCCGGCCAGGCGATGGGCAAGGACCGCCAGATCCTCAAGGGCGTGAGCGCAGGTGAATCGGTGGTGGTGAACCCGCCGGACACCCTGCGCGATGGCGCCAAGGTGCAACAGAAACAAGCGCAGTAACGGCCTGGCGCCCACGGGCGCCGCCGGCAGCACCGCTCGACGCACGCCTGCGGCCACCGCCGGCGCGTTTCCCCGTTTCCCGCCTTCCGTGGAGAACCACCCATGTCGACCCTGGTTTCACTGCGCAACATCACCAAGACCTACCAGCGTGGCCCCGAGAAAGTGCAGGTACTGCACGGCATCGACCTGGACATCGCGCGCGGCGACTTCGTCGCGCTGATGGGTCCGTCCGGTTCGGGCAAGACCACCCTGCTCAACCTGATCGGCGGCCTGGACAACCCCAGCGGCGGCGAGATCAGCATCGAAGGCGAGCGCATCGACCAGATGAGCGGCGGCCAGCTGTCGACCTGGCGCAGCCACCACGTCGGCTTCGTGTTCCAGTTCTACAACCTGATGCCGATGCTGACCGCGCAGAAGAACGTCGAGCTGCCGCTGCTGCTGACCCATCTCAGTGCCGCGCAGCGCCGCCGCAATGCGGAAATCGCGTTGACCCTGGTCGGCCTGGCCGACCGTCGCAGCCATCGCCCGAATGAACTGTCCGGCGGCCAGCAGCAGCGCGTGGCGATCGCCCGCGCGATCGTCTCCGACCCGACCTTCCTGATCTGCGACGAACCCACCGGCGACCTCGACCGCCAGTCCGCCGAGGAGATCCTGGGCCTGCTGCAGCAGCTCAACCGCGAACACGGCAAGACCATCATCATGGTCACCCATGACCCGAAGGCCGCCGAGTACGCCACGCACACGGTGCACCTGGACAAGGGCGAGCTGGCCGACGCGCCGCTGGCCCACTGACGGAGGCCACGGCGATGAAATACTTCTCATTGGTGTGGGCGCAGCTGTTCCGCAGCCGCACGCGCACCCTGCTGACCCTGCTGTCGGTGGTGGCCGCGTTCCTGCTGTTCGGCATGCTCGACTCGGTGCGTGTGGCGTTCACCTCCGGTGGCAGCGTGGAAGGCGCCAACCGCCTGGTGGTCGCTTCGCGGCTGTCGATCACCCAATCCCTGCCGATCCGCCTGGAAGCGCAGGTGCGGCAGGTGGCCGGCGTGCGTGACGTGGCCTATGGCATGTGGTTCGGTGGCATCTACCAGGACCCGAAGAACTTCTTCCCGAACTTCTCGGTGTCGCCCAACTACTTCGATGTCTACCGCGAGCTGCAGATCGATCCGGCACAGCTGGAGGACTGGAAGCAGACCCGCACCGGCGCCATCGTCGGCGAGACCCTGGCCAAGCAGTTCGGCTGGAAGATCGGCGACACCATCCCGCTGCAGGCAACCATCTTCCCGCGGGGCGGCAGCAACGACTGGCCGCTGGAACTGAAGGGCATCTACCGTTCCAAGGACCGTGCTCTGGCGGCCAACGAAGAACGCCAGTTGATGATGAACTGGAAGTACTTCGATGAGTCCAACGACTACATCAAGAACCAGGTGAGCTGGTACACGGTGACGCTGGACAATCCGGATCATTCCTCGCGGGTGGCGCAGGCCATCGATGCCATCTCGGCCAACTCCGACCACGAGACCAAGACCCAGACCGAGTCGGCGTTCCAGCAGGCCTTCGTCAAGCAGTTCGCCGACATCGGCATGATCGTCACTTCAATCATGGGTGCGGTGTTCTTCACCCTGCTGCTGTTGACCGGCAACACCATGGCCCAAGCCGTGCGCGAGCGCGTGCCGGAGCTGGCCACGCTGAAGACGCTGGGCTTCAAGGACAGCACCGTGCTGACCCTGGTGATGGTGGAGTCGGTGCTGCTGATCGGCCTGGGCGGCCTGATCGGCATGGGCCTGGCCGCGCTGATCCTGCCAGCGATCGGACCGAAGAGCATGGGCATGCTGCCACCGCACGTGCCGACGCCAACCTGGCTGATGGGGCTGGGCCTGATCGTGGTGATCGGCATCATCGTCGGCCTGCTGCCGGCGCTGCGTGCCAAGCGCCTGAAGATCGTCGACGCACTGGCCGGCCGCTGAGGAGGACACCGACATGTTCAAGAGCAAACTCAAGAAGTGGCTGGGCAACGGCGTGACGGTGCTGCTGCTGGTGATCGGCCTGGTGCTGTGGATCAGCCTGCCATGGGTTGGCGTGCTGGCCGTGGCCGTGCTGGTGGCCCTGTGGCTGCTGCTGACCCGGGGCGGACGGCTGGCACTGGCGGCCACCCGCATCGGCGTGGCCAGCCTGCCGCAGCGCTGGGGCGCATCCTCGGTGATCTTGGTCGGCATCGCCGGTGTGGTCGGCGTGCTGGTGGCGATGCTGGCGATGGGCGAAGGCTTCCAGGCTACGCTCAACAATACCGGCGATGACACCACCGCCATCGTGCTGCGCGGTGGCTCCCAGGCCGAGACCAACTCGGTGATCACCCGCGAACAGGTTCCCACGCTGTCCACCCTGCCCGGCATCAGCCGCGATGGCGAAGGCCGACCGCTGCTGTCGCCGGAGCTGTCTCAGGTGGTCAACCTGGTATCGAAGTCCGACGGCACCGACGTCAACGCACAGTTCCGCGGTGTCGGCCCACAGGCGTGGGCCGTGCATGACAAGGTCAAGATCATCGAAGGCCGCAAGTTTGCCACCGGCCTGCGCGAGATCGTGGTCGGCCAGGGTGCCAAGGGCCAGTTCCGCGACATGGACGTGGGCAAGACGCTGACCCTGGGCAACCAGACCTGGACCGTGGTCGGCGTGTTCGCTACCGGCGATGCGCATGATTCGGAACTGTGGACCGACGCCGATACGCTGGCCACCACCTACCAGCGCAGCGCGTGGCAGTCGATCAGCGTGCGCACTGATGGCAAGGCCGGCTTCGAGCAGTTCAAGGCCGCCGTCGCCGCCGACCCGCGCCTGAAACTGGACGTGGAAACCACCCGCGTCTACTACAGCAAGCAGGGCGGCGGGCTGACCAAGCTGATCGATATCCTCGGCAAGGTGATCGGCACGATCATGGCGGTGGGTGCGGTGTTCGGCGCGCTCAACACCATGTATGCGGCAGTGGCCACGCGCGCCCGCGAGATCGCCACCATGCGTGCGATCGGTTTCCGTGGCCTGCCGGTGGTCACCGCGGTGATGCTGGAGACGATGCTGCTGGCGCTGCTCGGTGGCCTGCTGGGGTGTGCGGTGGCGTGGCTGCTGTTCAATGGCTACAGCGTGTCCACGATCGGCAGCAACTTCAGCGCGGTGGTGTTCAAGTTCCATGTGTCGCCGGAACTGCTGTGGACCGGCCTGAAATGGGCACTGGGCATCGGCCTGGTCGGTGGCCTGTTCCCGGCGCTGCGCGCGGCACGTTTGCCAATCACCACGGCGCTGCGCGAAACCTGAGCATCACGCAGCGATAAAACGCGCATTGCGCAGGGGACGGAGCGAAGGCTCCGTCCCTTTTCTTTTGCGCGTCATCCACGCATGGCGTGGATCTACTGATGCAGCGCATCCACGCCTGGTGATGAGCCAGGACGTCCAGTAGATCCACGCCATGCGTGGATGGATGCCGGCGTACGCACGGCTACAGATTGCGGGAAATACGCCGTTACCGATGCCTCTGCCCATCGCAGACGCAACGCGCGTGACGTTGCGCACATCCCATCTGTGGATTGTTGGTTGCGATTCATTTTCGCGCCCATCCGCGGCGCAGAGGCAAACAGTTACGAATGGAAACATTCTAGAATCGCGCCCCCCACGTTGGTTTGCAGCACCCCACGCGTCCATAGAACGGGCGCTTGTTTTTCCTGAAACACGAGATTTCACGGATGTCCCTGAAAACCAATCCGCTGCGCAACGCGATCGTCATCGCGCTGGCCGCCAGCTGCACCACCCCCGCCTTCGCACAGAGCGCCGGCGATACCCCGACCAACCTCGACCGCATCGAAATCACCGGCTCGCGCATCCGCCAGGCCAGTGTCGAGACCGCACAGCCGGTCGTCGCGCTCAGCCGCGCCGAGATCGAGAAGAAGGGTTACATCAACGTCGCCGACATCCTGCAGGACGTCACCGCCGCCGGCGCACCGAGCCTGAGCCGCTCGTCGTCGCTGAGTTCTTCGCGCGACTTTGGCGGCACGTACGTCAGCCTGCGCAACCTCGGCCCGGAACGCAGCCTGGTGCTGATCGACGGCCGCCGCATGGGCGTCAGCGCCGGTGGCTACTCCGACCTGGCTTCGATTCCCTCGGCCATCGTCGAGCGCGTTGAAGTGCTGACCGACGGCGCATCCGCGCTGTACGGCTCGGACGCCATCGCCGGTGTGGTCAACATCATCACCCGGAAGAACTTCGACGGTGGCGAAGCCAGCGTCTACGTCGGCCAGTACGGTGAAGGCGACGGCCAGAAGCGCTCCTACAGCGCCACCTTCGGCAAGACCTTCGACCGCGGCTGGTTCAGCGTCGGCGCCGAGCGCACCAAGGAAGACGAGATCCTCGGCAGCGAGCGCGAGTTCAGCCGTTACCCGGGTGGCCCGCGCCATCCCGACGACGTCAAGGCACTGAACCAGACCACGCAGTGGGGCAGCGTCACCGTCGGTGGCAAGTCGCTGACCGTGGGCCCGGGCGGCGACCCGAGCCAGAAGGGCAACTTCCACACGCCCAATCCGGCCGATGGTGCCAACACCAAGACCAACATGAGCCTGCTGAGCGGCCTGGAGCGCACTTCGGTGTTCGCCAACGGTGGCTTCTCGATCACCGATGACCTGCGCATCGTGGCCGACGCGCTGTACAGCAAACGCGAGTCGACCAAGCACCTGGCCGGCTACCCCTACTCGGTATCCACCGCGCAGGCCCGCAACGGTTCCCGTGCTGCCCTGTCCAAGGACAGCGCGTTCAACCACTGGGGCGAGGACGTGCTGTTCTCCCACCGCACCGAAGAAATGCCGCGTGCGACCGAGAACAACCTGGACACCAAGCGCGCCAGCATCGGCCTGGAAGGCAGCTTCGAAACCGGTTCGCGTTACTGGGACTGGAACGTCAGCTACATGTACAACCGCAATGAAGGCGAGCGTATTGGTACCGGCAGCATGTACCAGCCGCACGTCGACCTGGCAGTCGGCCCGTCCTTCATGGATGGCACCGTGGCACGCTGCGGCACCCCGGGCGCGGTGATCGCCGGCTGCGTGCCGTGGAACCCGGCCGCGCCGATGGGCTATGCGGGCCCGGGCTCGCTGAGCAACCAGGACGTGCAGGACTACCTGTTCACCCGCTTCGTCGACAAGATGAAGAGCACCACCAAGGTCGCCAGCGCCAACATCTCCGGTTCGGTGTTCACCCTGCCGGCCGGCGACGTGATGGCCGCGATGGGCTTCGAGCACCGCAGCGAAGAAGCCAGCTACACCCCGGACCTGATGGTGCAGAAGGGCCAGATCGCCGGCACCACCGGCCAGCCGACCCGTGGCGACTACTCGCTCAACGAGGTCTACCTGGAACTGCAGGTACCGCTGCTGGCCGACATGCCGTTTGCACGTGAGCTGTCGCTGGACCTGGCCGGCCGCTACACCGACTACAACACCTTCGGTTCGACCACCAACAGCAAGTTCGGCCTGAAGTGGAAGCCGATCGACAGCCTGCTGGTGCGTGCGACCTATGGCACCGGCTTCCGTGCGCCGACCGTGGACGACCTGTACGGCGGTGCGGTGAAGAGCCGTGATTCGTTCACCGATCCGTGCGATACCTCGTTCGGCATCGCTGCCAGCAGCTCGACCGTGGCCGCACGCTGCCAGGCGCTGAAGGTGCCGGCGAACTTCCGCCAGCAGACCGCGTCGGAAGGCAACGTCGCCAACCGTCCGGGCCAGCAGGGCATCGCCGATTTCGACTCCGGTTCCAACGCGAACCTGAAGCCGGAAACCGCCAAGACCTGGACCGTGGGCCTGGTGTACAGCCCCGAGTTCGTGCCGGGCCTGGACGTCAGCCTGGATTGGTGGAAGATCCGCATCGACAATGCGATCGTGGGTGAGTCGGCCACCGACATCCTCAACCAGTGCTACGTGCAGGGCGTGGATTCGGCCTGCGGCCGCTTCACCCGTTCCACCAGCGCCAAGACGCTGGGCCAGGTGACGTCGCTGGACCGCTCGCTGGTCAATGCGGGCTACCGCGAAACTGCCGGCTACGACTTCAGCCTGCGTTACCGCCTGCCGGAAACCTCGTTCGGCCGCTTTGCCGCCACCTGGAACACCACCTACACCGACTACCTGGAGCAGCGCAACGACAGCGCCGCCACCACGCCGGTGGAGCAGAAGACCGGCTGGCAGGGCAACTTCCGCGTGCGTTCGACCTTCAACCTGGATTGGCAGTACGGCGACCTGGGCATCGGCTGGACCGCCCGCTACTACTCGGGCATGAAGGAAGCCTGCTCGTATGACCTGTCCGGTGGCCCGGACTGCAACATGGCCGGCTTCGTCTCGCCGTATACCGATGCGCAGCCGAGCCGCAAGGTGGGCTCCAACACCTTCCACGACCTGCAGGTGCGTTACAGCCTGCCGTGGGACGGCACCGTGTCGCTGGGCGTGAACAACGTCTTCGACCACCAGGGTCCGATCATGTACAGCCAGCCGAACAGCAGCTTCACCTACTACGGTGGCTTCGACATCGGTCGTTTCATGTACATGAAGTACCAGCAGCGCTTCTAAGCCTGCAACCGCGTTCCCGCCACAGCCAACTCTCTCCTGGCTGTGGATGGAAGCAGAGCGGCGCCCCTCGGGGCGCCGCTCTTTTTTTGGGGAAGCGGGGTCGGATCCCTTCGCCCTGCGAAGGGCCCTGCCCCCAAGGCTGCGGACGGAAAAGAGGTCAGAGCCCTCCGCGTTGCGGAGGGATCCGCCCCCGCAGCCCCGTCGGCGCTAGCGCTTGGCGCGCATCGTGCGGATGTTGTCGCCGACGAACAGGATCAGGCCGGCCCAGATCGCGGCGAAACCGATCGCCTTGGCGGTATCGAACGCTTCGTGGAAGAAGAACACCCCAAGCAGCAGCTGCAGGCTCGGCGCGATGTACTGCAGGATGCCGACCAGCGACAGCGGAATGCGCTTCACGCCGTACGCGAAGCCGATCAGCGGCACTGCGGTCACTGCGCCACCGAAGATCAGCAGCAGGTCATTGCGCCAGCCCCAGCCGTGGAAGAACGCGCCGCCATGGCCATTCTCGGCCCAGATCGCAAACGCCAGCGCCGGCAGGAACAGGTACATGCTCTCCACGCCCAGGCCGGCCACCGGGTCGACCGAGACCAGCTTGCGCAGCAGGCCATACAGGCCGAACGAACAGGCCAGGCCCAGCGCGATCCACGGTGGCGTACCCGCGTCGATGGTCAGCCAGGCCACGCCCACCGCTGCCATCGCCACCGCCACCCACTGCAGGCGGCGCAGGCGCTCCTTCAGTACCAACACGCCCAGCAGCACGTTCACCAGCGGGTTGATGAAGTAGCCCAGGCTGGTTTCGATGACGTGGCCTGCATTGACCGCCCAGATGTACAGGCCCCAGTTGAAGGCGATGGTCAGGCTCGACACCAGCAGGATCGGCAACGCGCGCGGCTGCGCGGCGATCTTCTGCCACCACCCCAGGCGCGAGCTGATCAGCAGCCAGCCCAGCACCATCACGGTGCTCCAGATGATGCGGTGGGCGATGATCTGGAACGAGGGCACCTCGTTGAGCAGGTGCCAGTACACCGGCACCAACCCCCAGATCACGAAGGTGGAGGCAGTGACCAGCAGGCCCCGGCGTTGGTCTTTCTCGTCCATGCTCATTTCTTTCGTGTCCTTGCCATTGTCAGTACCACCACACCCAGAAGAATCACCGCCATGGCGAGGAAGTCCCGCCATCCAAAGCGTTCACCATTCAATGCAGCACCCAGCAGCACGGCAATCACCGGATTGACGTACGCATAGCTGCCGGCCAGCGCCGGGCGCACGTTCTGCAACAGCCACACATAGGCGGTGAACGCGACGATGGAACCGAACACGCACAGGTAGGCCATCGCCAGCAGGCCGCCGGCATCGGGCAGCGTGGTCGGGCGCTCGCCGACCGCCAGGCCGGTCAGCACCAGCAGCACGCCACCGCAGATCATCTGCCCAGCGGCGGTCATGAACGGGCCCGGCAGGTCCAGGCCGCGTGACCACACCGAACCGAAGGCCCAGCCGATCGGCGCGATCAGCAGCAGCACCAGCCCGGTCGGTGAGGCGGTCAGGCTGCTGCCGGCATTGAGCCAGACCACGCCGGCAAAGCCGACCGCGATGCCCAGCCATTCACCCTTGCTGGCGTGCTGGCCGCGCAGCGCCGAGAACAGCGCCATCCACAGCGGCACCGAGGCCACCGCGGTGGCCGCCAGGCCCGAGGACACCTCACGCTCGGCCAGCACTACCATGCCGTTGCCCAGCACCAGCATGGTCACGCCCATCACCACCAGGTTGCGCCACTGCCGCAGGGTCGGGTTCGGCATCTTCCAGAACAGGCGCAAGGCCAGGAACATCAGGCCACCGGCAATGATGAACCGGCTGCCGGAAACCATCGTCAGCGGCAGCGCGCCACCGTGCAGGGCCTTGGCGATGCCCAGGTAGGTCGAGCCCCAGACCACATAGACCAGCAGCAATGCCAGCGCGACAAGGCCACCCCGGGGGGCAGCCGCAGACGAAGAAGGGGGAGCCGACATGACACACCAGGGAGCCGGGGGAAGGCGGATTCTAGGACGTTTTGAGTATGGTCCGGGACCCCGGACGGTGGCACGCTGTCATCCATCCATGCACCCTGCTCTGGTCTGCTACCCCGTGTTGACGGCCGATGCAGTACCAAGAGGGCTGCCCGGCCGCGCCGCCCCAAGGCCGGGCGCCGTTTTCCCTGCGCACGGACGCGCCGCATCGAGGATTCCCACCCAGATGAGCACCACGTCCCAACCTGCCGTACCCGCAAACGACCGCGCCGCCCTGCGGCGGTCGATCTCCAACACCCTCAAAGGCTCCGCCGGCAACCTGGTGGAGTGGTATGACGTCTACGTGTACTCGGTGTTCGCCGTGTACTTCGAATCGCAGTTCTTCTCGCCTGACGACAAGAACTCCACCATGTACGTGTGGGCGATCTTCGCCGCGACCTTCCTGATGCGCCCGATCGGTGCCTGGTTCTTCGGCCGCTTCGCCGACCGCCACGGCCGCCGCCTGGCACTGACAGTCTCGGTCACGCTGATGGCGCTGTGCTCGTTCCTGATCGCCATCACCCCTACCGCCGCCAGCATCGGCATCTGGGCCGCCGTGATCCTGCTGTTCGCACGCCTGCTGCAGGGCTTCGCCACGGGCGGCGAGTACGGTGCCAGCGCCACCTACATGTCCGAGGCCGCCATTCCCGGCCGTCGCGGCTTCCTGTCTTCCTTCCACTACGTCACCCTGGTCGGCGGCCATGTGCTGGCCCAGCTGACCCTGCTGCTGATGCTGACCTTCTGGGGCAAGCCGGAGATCTCCGAGTGGGGCTGGCGCATCGCCTTCGGTATCGGTGGCATCGCCGCGGTGGTGGTGTTCTGGCTGCGCCGGGGCATGGACGAAACGATGGAAGAATCGTCGATCGAGGCCGCACGCGAGGGCAAGGCAAAGAAGTCCGGTTCGATGTACGAACTGTTCGTGCACCAGTGGCGTCCGCTGCTGCTGTGCTTCCTGATCACCGCCGGTGGCACCGTGGCCTTCTACACCTATTCGGTGAACGGCCCGAAGATGATCCAGAGCGCCTTCGCCGGCAACGACCCGATGACCGGCACCCTGATCAACCTGGGCGTGCTGGCGTTCCTGATGGTGCTGCAACCGGTGGGTGGCTGGCTGTCGGACATCATCGGCCGCAAGACTCTGCTGGTGTTCTTCGGCGTCGGCGGCGTGCTGTACAGCTGGTACCTGATCACCCAGCTGCCGCACCAGCATGACGCCACCCTGGCGTTCCTGACCCTGGCACTGGCCTTCGTCATCCTCACCGGCTACACCTCGATCAACGCGGTGGTGAAGGCCGAACTGTTCCCCACCCACGTGCGTGCACTGGGCGTGGGCCTGGGTTACGCACTGGCCAACTCGCTGTTCGGTGGCACCGCCCCGCTGCTGTACCAGGGCGCACTGAAGACCGGCCATGTCGACTGGTTCGCCATCTACGTCACCGCAACGATCGCGGTCTCGCTGGTGGTCTACATCTTCTTCCTGACCAACAAGGGCCCGAACTGGCTCGACGGCACCCGCAAGTAAGGGCGCTGCAGTGATCGCGGCCACCGGTGCAATGCCGGTGGCCGCTGCGTTTCCCGCCATCCCACGGATGTGGATCGCGGCAACGCTGGCCGCAGCCGAGCGGTAGTGCCCCGTCAGCGGCGGGCAGATTCGCTCTTGTCCCGCGTGCTGCGGAACTCCGATTCCTTTTCCCACGTCGGCCAGCGGCGGCTGTTGGCCAGCTCGGCACCGAGGTCGTAGACCAGCAGGGTGTCAGCGGCGTGGCCGCTCGGGTCCCAGCTCGGGGTCCAGGCATCGCAGGCCTGGTGGTAGCAGTCGGCGAAGTACTTCTCGCGCAGCGCGCGGCCGGCTTCAACACCGCCGTCCAGCTTGTCCAGGCCCGGGCCGATGGTGATCGCCGGCACGCCCAGACGGGCGAAGGCGAAGTGGTCGGCACGGTAGAAGAAGCCGGCCTCCAGGTTCGGGTCCGGGCTGTAGCTGCGGCCGCGGGCCTTGGCCACGCGTTCCAGATCGCCTTCCAGCGAGACCCGGCCCTTGCCCCACGAGGCGATGTCACGGGTCGCGCCATCCGGGCTGAACATCTCGATGTTCAGCACCGCAGCGGTCTTGTCCAACGGCGCCAGCGGGTGCGCGGCGTAGTAGCTGGCGCCCAGCAGGCCCTTCTCTTCGGCGGTGAGGGCCACGAAGTACAGCGTGCGCTGCGGCTGCGGGCCGGCGGCGAATACGCGGCCCAGTTCCAGCACCGTGGCCACGCCGGTGGCGTTGTCGATCGCACCACGTCGGATGCGGTCGCCCTTGGCATCGGCCTGGCCGATACCGAACGCATCCCAGTGCGCGGAGAAGATCACGGCCTCGTCAGCATGTTCTCCACCGGGCAGCTTGGCCACCACGTTGCGGGTCACCACCTGCTCGCGCTTGAGCGCCAAATCCACGCTCAGCTTCGCGTTGTCCAGTGCCACCGGGCGGAAGTCGGCACGCATCGCCTTGCGCTTCTCGGCATCGAAGTCGAGGCCAGCGTCGGCGAAGATCGCCTCGGCCAGCTCGCGCTGCATCCAGCCGCGCAGCGGCGTGTGCTGGGCCATTGCTTCGGCCTGGCCGCGCTCGATGTCGAACAGCGGCGAGGTGCCCGAGCTCTTCACCGTGGCCCAGCCATACGCAGCCGGCGCGGTCTCGTGCACGATCAGCACGCCTTCGGCACCACGGCGTGCGGCTTCCTCGAATTTGTAGGTCCAGCGGCCGTAGTAGGTCACCGCCTTGCCATCGAACGCGCCCGGTGTATCGGCCTCGAAATCGGCGTCATTGATCAGCACGACGGCGATCTTGCCGTGCAGGTCCACGTCCTTGTAGTCGTTCCAGTGGCGTTCCGGGGCGTCGATGCCATAGCCGACGAACACCAGCGGCGCATCCTTGATCTGCACGCGCTTGCGCGGCTGCAGGCTCTGCAGGGTCACGTCCACACCGTTGGCCAGCGCGCGCTTGCCCTGCTTCAGCGACAGGCTGGCCTTGGCCGCACCATCCAGCTGGGCGCGCACCAGCGGCACCGGCTGCACCCAGCTGCCGTCCACGCCGCCCGGTTGCAGGCCATAGCTGCGGAACTGCTCGATCAGGTACTGCACCGTGCGCTCTTCGCCCTCGGTGGCCGGCGCGCGGCCCTCGAATTCATCCGACGCCAGTACACGCACGTGCCGCGACAGTGCCTGCGGATCGATGCCGCCACCCGGCAGGTCGTTGGCCGCATGGGCCAGGCCACCGACGAACAGGCAGGACGACAGCAGCAACACGCGCATCGGATTCACGGCAGTACCACGGCAGGCTTGGAAGTCACCAGAGTGTAACGTGGTCGTGACATCGCGGTGCAGCGTGGACTTGCGTCATCCACGCATGGCGTGGATCTACCGACGGATGCGGTCCAGCCAGCAGGCCAGGCCCTGTGCGTTCAGCTCGATGTCCATCGACAGCACGGCGGTCACCGCCGCCTGGTCCAGCGCACAGCCATGCTGTTGCGCACGCTCCAGGTACAGCGCCTGCAACGCGGCCAGCAAGCAGCGGTGGCGGTCCGGCCGACCATCGCACTGGCGGCCGATGGTCGCCATCGCATCGATCTGTTCGAACAGGTCGTTGGCCAGTTTCTCCACTTGCTCCACACGTCCGTAGTGGGTCAGGTACATCGCCTGCGGCGTGTAATCGAGCATGCGCCGGATCGAGGCCTTCATCGCCTCCGGGTCGAACTGCACCGGCGACGAGGTCGGGAAGATGAAAGCGCCCTGCGCACTGTCCAGCTCGCGGTAGGAGATGCCAAACGTATCGCCAGTGAACCAGCTGCGGCTGCGCGCATCCCACACGCAGTAGTGGTGCAGCGCATGGCCCGGCGTGTGCAGCAGCAACAGCTCGCGGCCGGCCAGGTCGATGCGGTGGCCGTCTTCGGCCACCACCACGCGCTGCTCCGGAATCGCCTCGATGCGGCCATAGCTGCGTGCGATTTCCTCGGCACCATAAACGGCGGTCGCACCGGCAATCAGCCGGGCCGGGTCGATCATGTGCGGCGCACCGCGCGGGTGCAGCACCGCCTTTGCGTTCGGCAGCTGCTGCATCAGCAGGCCAGCGCCGCCGGCGTGGTCCAGGTGCACGTGGGTCAGCAGCAGCCAGTCGACCGCGTCCACACCCAGGCCGGCGTCCGCCAGCGCCTGCAGCATGGCCGGCACTGACAGCCCGGTGCCGCAGTCGACGAAGGCCGCGCGACCGTTTTCAATGATCAGGTAGGCCGCGTCGAAATCAGGACGCTGGAAGCCGGTATCGATGGTGTGGATGCTGGGGTCGGCGGTCATCGGCACGCACCTGGCAGGATCGGGAACAGACCTCCATGGTAGGCGCGCGGGCGGCCCGGGTTCGATGCGGCTTTGGTCGGGTAGTGCCGGCCGCTGGCCGGCAACTGCATTCAACTGGCTACCCCGAGGTTGCCGGCCAGCGGCCGGCACTACCGGTCCAACCAGCGCGGCCGCAGCAGCAACGCCAGCACCAGCACCGCCAGGAACGCGCCGTAGGCGTACAGCACCGCCAGCACCTGTGGCCAGATCGGGCCGGCGCCGGGCTGCACCACGCCGATGCGGAAGCCCCACAGCATCGACACGATGCTCAGGGCGAAGGCCAGCACCAAGGTGGTGGTATCGAACAGGCGCCGCCGCGCGGTGCGCGGCTGGCGCGGGAACAGCCAGTACAGGCTGCCCAGCAGCAGGAACCAGGGCAGGAACAGCAGCAGCGACAACCAGGCCATCGCAGACTCCATGTCATCGCGCCTGAGGCGCGTGGGCATCATGCCATGGGCGCAATGCCCTGGTAGTGCCGGCCGCTGGCCGGCATGTCCCGTGCCCTTGCCGGCCAGCGGCCGGCACTACCCGTCATTCGGCGCGCAGCACCGCCAGGGCCGCCAGCACCGCGTCCACTTCGGCGTCCAGCTTGAACAGCTCGCTCTGCAGCTGGTCGCCCTGCTCGGCCTGCTTGATCACGGCAATCAACTGCCCCGCATCGCGCGGCGAATCGAAGCCTTCGCTCTGGATCAGCAGCGTGCCGTCGCCGGCCGTCAGCTTGAAGTAGAAGCGGCCGTCCTTTTCGCGGTACTGCTTGAACAGCGGCGGTGCCACGCGGGCCACGCCGGCATCCTCGCTGGCGATATCGCCCGCAGTGGACAGGTCACGCAGGCCCACCGCATGGCGCAGCTCGTCCAGCAGCGGTGCCGCCAGCTGCTCGCGCAGCTGCTGGCCACGGCGCTTGAGCAGCGCCTCGATCTTCTCCGGCTCGGCCATCAGCGCGTTGTAGCGCTCGCGCAGCGGTGCAAGCTCGCTGTCGATGCGCTCGAACAGCTGCTGCTTGGCATCGCCCCAGCTGATGCCGGCGGCGAACGCCTTGGCGAATTCCGCGGTCTGTTCCGGGGTAGCGAAGGCCTGGTACATCTGGAACAGTGCCGAGCCCTCGGTGTCCTTCGGCTCGCCGGGTGCGCGCGAGTCGGTCAGGATCGAGAACACCAGTTTCTTCAGCTCCTCGCGCGGCACGAACAGCGGAATGGTGTTGTGGTAGCTCTTGCTCATCTTGCGGCCATCCAGGCCCGCCAGCGTCGCCACCTGCTCGTCGATCACCACGTCCGGCAGCGGGAAGTACTCCTTGCCGTACACGTGGTTGAAGCGCTGGGCGAAATCGCGCGCCATCTCGATGTGCTGGATCTGGTCACGGCCCACCGGTACCTGGTTGGCCTTGAAGATGAGGATGTCGGCGGCCATCAGCACCGGATACATGAACAGGCCGGCGCTGACGCCTGCGTCCTCGTCCACGCCTTCCTCGCGGTTCTTGTCCACCGCCGCCTTGTAGGCGTGCGCGCGGTTGAGGATGCCCTTGCTGGCGATGGCGGTCAGGAACCACATCAGCTCGGTGGTCTCGCGGATGTCGCTCTGGCGGTAGAACCACACGTGTTCCGGGTCCAGGCCGCAGGCCAGCCAGCTGGCCGCGATCTCCAGGGTCGCGCGCTGGGTGCGCTGCGGGTCCTGGGACTTGATCAGGCTGTGCAGGTCGGCCAGGAAGAAGAAGCTCTCGATCCCCGGGGCGCGGCTGGCGGCGATGGCCGGACGGATGGCGCCAACGTAGTTGCCCAGGTGGGGCGTGCCGGAGGGGGTGATGCCGGTAAGGACTCGGGTCGTCATGACTGCGTGGGGTAACCTTCGATGAACGGGGCCAGTTTACCTTGCACGCCACCAACCCCGTCAGGGCCTGCGGCGCGTTCATTCACGCAACCCCGCTGGAGACGCCCGATGAAACGCCTGCTGCCCCTGCTGCTGATCCTGCCCCTGGCCGGTTTCCGCCCGGCCCCACCCCCGCCACCGGTGTACACGGGCGGCCCGGTGCGCATGGCCCTGGTCGACCGCGACCGCGGCACCGAACTGCGCAGCTACCCCGCCGAGGGCCAGCGCTGGGTGGCCGGTGAGCGCGGCCACCGCTACGCCGTGCGCCTGTACAACGACAGCCCGCGCCGGGTGCTGGTGGTGCTGTCGGTGGACGGCATCAACGCCATCTCCGGCGAAGATGCCGATCCCTCGCAGACCGGCTACGTGCTCAACCCCGGCCAGCGCGCCGACATCACCGGCTGGCGCAAGAGCCAGGACGAAGTGGCGCAGTTCGTGTTCAGCAGCCCCAGCGGCAGCTATGCCAGCCGCACTGGTCGCCCGGACAACATCGGTGTGGTCGGCGTGGCGGTGTTCGAGGAAGCCCGCCGTTGGTACCCGCAGCCGATCCTGCGCCGTGGCCTGCCAGCACCCGCCCCGGCGGCCGAAGCAGCGGCCGATGCCAGTGCCAACGCCAGTGCCAGTGCCAGCCGCATCGAGGGTTACGCCAGCAAGTCGCAGGCGCCGGCGCTGGGTACCGGCCACGGCGCACGCGAGCAGTCCTCGGTGCGCGATACCGACTTCGAACGCGCCAGCCGCAGCCCGGCGCAGGTTCTGCAGCTGCGTTACGACAGCGCCCGCAACCTGCGCGCGCGCGGCATCCTGGTGGATTCGCCGTCGCGCCTGCCGCGCGAACCGCAGGCGTTCCCCAACCGCTACGTGCCGGACCCGCCAGCGCGCTGATCGCCCGTCCAGACAGCACAACGCCCGCAACCTCACGGTGCGGGCGTTGTGCTGTGGGGGAAAACCGTAGCGCTTACTTGTAGTCCGGGTAGTCCTTGCTCACGCTGTCCTGGAACTCACGCACTTCCTTCTCGGCGCGGTCCTTGGCCCAGCCATAACGTTCCTGCAGGCGACCGGCCAGATACTCGGCATTGCCTTCGGCCACATCGAAGTCGTCGTTGGTCAGATCGCCCCACTTGGCCTGGGCCTTGCCCTTCAGCTGCGACCACTTGCCGGAAATGATGTCTTTGTTCATTGCTGGGAGTCCTTGGTTGCAACGGCGTTCTTACCGTGGCTCCAGCTTCGCGCAGCGGCCGTTGAATACCGGTCAACCGGCAATGAAATAGATGCTCACCTGCTTGAATGGTTCACTACGCTTCGACACATGCGCTGCAGAAGACGCGCAACAAAAAAGGCCGGGGGAAGTCCCCGGCCTTTTTCGCTTTCCGTTCCACTTCAGGCTCAACGGCCCTTGGCGGCATCCTCAACCTTCTCGCCAGCCTTCTGCACGTCCTTGCCGGCACCGGCAACGGTGTTGCAACCGGCCAGCAGGGCCACCGAGAACATCGACAACAGCATCAGGGCAACAACGCGCTTCATGGGCTTCTCCTTGGGTTCGCCGCTATACCGCTTCATTCGCGGATGGGGTTCGGTCGCTCGGCGGAAGAAGCCAATGCCACTGCCGCCGCGTGAAGTGCAATCTGGCGGCAGGGGCGTGGAGCGGGCGTGAACGGATCACAGATCCGTTCAGGCGGAGCCGTCAATCGCGCATCAGGGTGGACTTGCCGAACAGGCTTTCGACCAGGTCCACGGCCAGTTCGGCGGTGGCATTCTGCTTGTCCAGCAAGGGGTTGAGTTCAACGATGTCCAGCGAGCCCATGCGCCCGGTGTCGGCGATCATCTCCATCACCAGCTGCGCCTCGCGGTAGTTCACCCCGCCCGGCACCGTGGTGCCGACGCCCGGCGCGATGCTCGGGTCGAGGAAGTCCACATCGAAGCTGACATGCAGGTGGGTGTTCTCGTCGATGCCGGCCAGCGCCGCCTCCACGGTGCGCTTCATGCCGTTCTCGTCGATGTAGCGCATGTCATAGACATCCACCTTGTGGGTCTTGATCAGGCGCTTCTCGTCCGGGTCCACCGAGCGGATGCCGATCTGGTGCATCTGCGCCGGGGTGATCGCAGGCACGGTGCCACCGAGGCGGGTCAACGCATCGGGGCCAAGGCCGCAAAGGCAAGCCACCGGCATGCCGTGGATGTTGCCCGACGGGGTCACGTCGCTGGTGTTGAAGTCCGAATGCGCATCCAGCCACAGCACGCGCAGGGTCTTGCCCTGCTCGCGGCACCAGCGTGCCACGGCAGTGATCGAACCGATGCCCAGGCAGTGGTCGCCACCGAGCATGATCGGCATGCGGCCGGCCTGCAGTTCGGCGTAGCTGGCTTCCATCAGCGCGTGGTTCCACGCCACCACTTCATCCAGGTGGCGGTAGCCTTCCACCGGCGCGGTCCACGGGTTACGCGGACCATCCAGGTTGCCCAGGTCGCGTACGTCCACCCCGCGCGCCTCCAGCGCCTCCGGCAGGCCGGCCACGCGCAGCGCTTCCGGCCCCAGCCGTGCACCGCGATGGCCCGCACCTACATCGGTGGGAACGCCAATCAGGGATACGGAGATGGGATGGGCCATGGGTGCCTCCTGCGGGGGAAAAAGAAGCACAGTCTAGCCAGAGCTGTGTGACACCACTCGCGGCGGTGCAGCAGGGCGTTGGCGTGGCATGATGCCGCGCGGACCCGACCGCCGTTCATGGAAGATTGCGATGTCGCCCTTCATCAACACTGCCTGGCCGCGCTTTTTCATCGGGGCACTGCCCATCGCCCTGCTTGCGGTTTTTCTGAGCAGCTCAATCGATGCGTCGCCAAACGGCTGGCTGATGCAGGCGACGCTGCTGCTGGTGCCGTTCTCGACCCTGGTATTCCTCGGGTTGGGGTGGCAGCGTCTGCGCAAGGCACACGCCGAGTATCCGATCCTTAAAAGCGAGCCGCAGCGGATGCTGACGGCGTTGATCGGCAACGTGAAGGTGGCCGCGCTGTGGTTCGGCCTGACCTTCGTCGGCATGTTCGCCCTGATGCTGGCGTGGGTGCTGCTGAACAGGTCCTGCGGCTGAAGCCGGCCCCAGCCCGCTGCTCGCTCAGCTTCCGCGGCGGCGAACCGGCGTCACGCTCTGCACCTGGCCGTTGTTGCGCATCATGCACAGGAAGCGGCCATCGGGATAATCGATGATGAGTTCCTGGTAATCGCTGCCCACCGGCATCTGGGTCACCAGCGTGCCTTGCGCCCCCTTGCGCATGTTGCAGGAACCCAGCGCGGTATCGCCCGCCGGCGCGCTGTTGGCCGCCTTGGACACATTGCGGAACACCGCACGGCAGCCACCATTCACCCACACCGAATGCCGCCACAGGCCCCAGTTCTGGCCTTGTTCGCAGCGGGTGTGGCTGAGCTGGCGCACGATTTCCACGTTGCCACGGGTATCCATGTCGCACGACACCTGCTGCTGGCCGGTGGATTCGCAGGTGACTTCGCGCGGTAGTGCCGTGTCGTTGTCGTCATCGTGGCGACGGTGGTCGCGATGCTCAGACGGTGCGGGCGTTCCGCTGGCACTGACCTGGCAGATGCCATTGGCGCCGCCTCGGCCGGTGTAGCTGATCTGCGGCGTGCCGTCCTCGTTGCTGCTGATCGACAGCGTGATGCCACTGTTGGCATCGCGTGCTTCGAAGTAGCGGTCGTTGAAGCGCTTCAGCGTGGCCTCGCGGCCCTGCACGTAGACCGGCCCGCCATCGTCGGCGTGCACATCGATCCCGCCCGGGCAGCTGGCGTTGAAGAACGGCACGGCGGCCATGGCCGGGGTAACGAAGGCAGTGGACAACAGTGCGACGGTGAGCGACAGGGCATGGCGACGCATGTGCGGATCCCGAAGGGGCCCAGGATGGGCGTGTGGCGGCAGTATGCGGTGGAGCGCTGCGGGCTGTCCGTGAGGAATATCAATTTCCGGGTAGCGCGCGTGGGGATTCATGTCTGGTAGGGTGTTCTGGAAGCCCTGCCGGGGAAGTTAAGCCAGCTTTACTTCCTGGGCCATGAAGGGCCGTGCGACAGCAATGACGCACCAGGATTCATCGTTGGTTGCAGCCCCGCGCGAAATGTCGCTTCTGGCATTGCAATGCTCGAAACGGGCCAAACGCGATAATTCATTTTTCCTTTCAGATCACCCGATGCCATCGAAACAATCGACTGGCAGACGGGGATTTCGCCTGCGCATGATGAATCGCCACCTGCAGAGGTGGCCGGGTCTTCCAAGCCCGTTTGATTGAAGCTGTATACGCTTGCCAGCCGGCGTCGTCCTCCCAGGAGCGGCGCCGGCTGGCAATTCGTTCGCCGGTCTACGGCGGGCGGTGCGTGGGGGCCCTGTGCCCGCCGGCTCATCGATCTCCGGTCTTGGAAGCCACGCATCGCCCGCCACCCTATCGTGGCGGCGCCTCTGTGCCTGACGAGGATGCCCGCATGTCCAAGACGCTCTACCCCTATCTGACCGCCACGCTGGGCGACGCCGCCCTGCATCTGCCGCTCGAACTGGCGCAGCCGTTGGAAGCCGCCTTTGCCGCCGCCAACGATGCGCCCGCGCCGATCAACCTGCCCGTCTGCCTGCGCCGCATCCAGGCCGGAGATGCCGCCGACGGACAGCCGTGGCAGGGGCCATCCAGCACGCCCGGCCACGCCGTGGCCGCCGCACGCAGGGATCGCGCCGCCGTGGGCTTGGTGTCGCTGCTGGAGCTGTACCACGCCAATGAGCGCGTGCGCGTGGATGGGGAAGAGAAGGACGATATCGGCGACGGCGTGCGCGAAGGGCTGATGCTGGCCTGCCGGGGACTGGCGGAGTATGTGGCGTTGCAGGTGCAGGGGGCTCAATAATGCAGAACAGTGGGATTCCCAACGCACAGGTTCAACGCATCGCCACCCCAGCTATCGAATCAGGCGGAACCGCTGCTGGCATGAGCACACCCTATCCAAACCTGAAACCTGTTCTCGTTGAGCTGCGGCTGGACGAAGTGGATTCGCGCGGCGGCGCTGTTGCCGAGATGATCGCCGCCACCGCGCGCCCCATGGCGCTTTCGATAAGCCCTGAACTCATGTGGTATAGCTTCGTGCTGAATGATCGCGCCATCACCCGCATCGCGCCGGGCACGCGGGCACACTGCACGATCTCATTCGTCAACCATGACGGTGCGAAAGAGGTATTCCGCTGTGGCACAGTGGCCGCCTTCGGAGACGGATCGTCGACAAGAGGGTTGATCCGCATCATCCGGTTTGATTGAACCTGGTCGCGCCGGGCTACTTGAGGTGGCAGCGGCTGACGCGCAGTGCAGTGATACGCCCCGTGCAGCGCAAGCTGCCTTGAACTGGAATTGCCAGACGACTCCTCCTTTGCTGCGTCATTGAGTTGACTCACCGGCTTGGGACGAAGAAACCGCCGAAAGGCGGTTTTTTCATGTTGATACCGCCGTCTTTACGGCCGGCACCGTGGCAACACGTCAAGGTCGGCGCATGTACTTATGCTGCGCTGGCGTGCAGGCGCACACCCAGCGCGCGGGTCACCTTCAGGATGGTGGCGAAATCGGGGCTGCGCTCGCCGGACAGGGCGCGATACAGACTTTCCCTCGACAGCCCCGCCGCACGTGCAACCTTGCTCATGCCCTGGGCGCGGGCGATATCGCCCAGCGCCTTGGCGATGAAGGCAGAATCGCCATCGCTTTCCTCAATGCAGGCATCGAGATAGGCGGCCATTTCTTCGGGTGTCCGAAGATATTCGGCCACATCAAATGCTTTGAGTTCGACTTTTTTTTTGGTGGCCATGATGGAACAGCTCCAGTACTTCGGCATTGAGTCGTTTCGACTACAGCCGGTTCGACGCTCACAGGGCACGCGCAATCTCCCTGGCCTTTTCGATATCGCGTTGCTGTGAACCTTTTTCGCCTCCAGCCAGCAGAATCACTTTCAGCCACCCTGTCGGACGTAGCCTACAGGCTACAACTTCGAGCATCCAGTGCAGGAGTATCCCATCGTCAGGAATGCGCACAGGGAACGTCAGGCCCCGCCAATGCCTAGCAGTCTCGGAGAACGCATGCACCTAGGGATTGGCCCTACTGCGGACAATGCAGAATAGGTACCCGATAAAGCGCGCAGGCTTGGCGCGGAGCCGAATTCGAATTCGGACCCTTAGCCGGTATCCTGTAGATCGACCGGGGGGATTCATGACTTCATTGGCCGACGCAATCGCTCGCAGCGTGGCACGACAGCGAGCAGCCGCGCCTAGCGCGATGCCCAGAGAAGAGCTCAAGGAATGTGCGCACCAAGCACGGCGCCTCATCACCTTGGCCCGCAGCGCTTTGGCAAAAGTCACGTTTCATGCGCATGACAGAGGCCGCACTGCCGTTCCACTGCTGCTTGCGGCCATGGATCAGGCGTGGGCCTTCAGCCACCTTCTGGCGACCGAGCCAGAGTTGGGGCAGTTCGGTGCCGTGTCGCTCTACAGATCGCTGACCGAGACACTGTTGCGTGGGGCGTTCTTCGCTAAGCCAGCTACTGATGAAGAGATCCAGTATTTCCGCACAAAAGACCTCATGCCACAGCGGGCGCCGATGCGCGCGAAGTTCGGTTCGAAGAAGACGAAGCTTTCCGCAGGCGAGCTCGCGGAAATCATTGACCATGCGTACGAGTTCGAACCTCGGGGGAGGCTAGTCGAGTCAGTGCAGACCGACTGGAACCAATGGAACGGTATCGTCCATGGTGGAGTGAACGTGGTCGGTATGTACGGTGGCGCTAGGTTTCGAGGCTCCGATGGAATGCATCTACCGCTGGGATGGCACTCTCAGAACGAAGGCATGCAGGAGTTGGTAAGCCATGTCGCCGTTTTCGCATGGCTTGCTCTTCTTGCAGCAACAGAGGTAGCGCACACCCTCCCAGACGAGGCAAGGGATGCAATCAAGTACACAGAGCAACAGTACCAAGGCTTTGCCCTCCGATGGCCACCGCCTCTCGGGTAGCGCTACCGATAGCGAGGACAAGTCATCGGGCAGATGAGTGACTGCGGCCATGCGTCAGTCGCGCAACCATCCACGCCACTAGTCAGCGCAGCCGTGAAAGCAAGAAGGATCCGCCAATTTTCCCGGCAGGTCTCCCGGTAGACGAAAAAGACCGGCGCAGCTCGCTGGCCCTTGCTACTGAAACCCTTATTTTCAGGGCGTTTCGGTGATTCCCGATTGGTGCTGCTTATCCGAATCAAACGGATGACCTACTGCTTACAAGCTAGTTTGCCTGAGCAATGGAAACAGCCAGCAGGCGCTCGTACTGTTGCAAGCGCAAGAGACAACGGCCCAGGAGCCGTTGTACCTCACGTTGCGGCCCTGAGATGTCAGGTTGGTCCGGGGCAGCCATCAGGAATCCGAGCGAAAGTTCTAGAAGCGGCGAGGTAACGATATCGCTTGAACTGAAAAATGTGGGACTGAGCTAAACGCCAAGCTATACCAAACGCTTTCGACCCACTTTGGCCGTTAAAGACAGCGTGATTTGAACGGCAGTTATCCGAGTGGAGCGGCCACTTGGTGATTGGAGATATAGCAAGCGCATGCGGGATTCTGCATCGACAGGGAGTGCCACAGAGGCCGCAAGAAGCGATCGCTATCATAGTAAAATCGCGCAGCCTAGGCGATAAACCGGCTTTCGTATTTTTTAACCCGAATACTCTATAATCTATATTTCTATATTCAAGGCCAAGGGGGAGAAAGTGACCTTGTTGTTCACCGAAAAAGAATGGTACGACGCGATACCTGACCTCACCAAGTCCATGACCAACTATTTGCGGCCGTACCGGACTGGGGTCTTCGAGCATTTTACAAATGATGTTGACGAATGGGGGGCGGGATGGGGAAGCGGATCGTATCTTCGGTTAAGCGACAAAGTGTATGTCCTCACCAATGAGCATGTCTCGTCAGTGATACGGGACGGTCGAAAGCTGGCCTATCAGTTCGATGGCCAAGACGATATCCGCCTTTTTGACGGAAATTCTCACGATCTTTCTGCTCCGTTCGATCTCGGTCTGCTTCCTGTCGCTATGTCTGCCTGGAATGCTGTTGAGCACAATTCCAAGGCGATTACGTTGGATCTGATCGCCTTAGCTCACGAACCCGTCAATTCGGAAATTCTCGCTTTCTCTGGGTTCGCCGGCCAAAAGGTCAGTTTTAATTACAATCAGCTTAACAGCCAATGCATTTGCTATTTGTCGAAAGAAATCGACGTCCCTGAGCATCCTGACATTAATCCTCGCTTCCATTTTGCACTCGACTACAATCCGAATTTGGCGAAATCCGTTATAGGAGATACTGGCTTGCCAACTCCGCCCGGGTTTAGCGGATCGACTGTCTGGGATACAGGCTTTGTCAGGGCCAAGATGATGAATGAGCAATGGACGCCCGCAATGGCGAGGGTGACGGGCGTTGTTTGGGGCTGGCCTTCCGGCGCGGGCTCTATCATCGCCACACGCGCTGAACATGTGCGATCGTTCCTAGAAAATTGCTTCTAAATTAATACGCGCCCTGCGGCCTCAGAGACGCGCCATTGGTTTGCTGATCGTGCTCTTCGAGCAAAAAGGTGAGATAACTGCGCGCGAGGTTGCAGTACAGACGTGCCTCGTGCGGTTGGATCGCGATGCCATTTTTGAGATCGGTTCCGTGGCGCACCCCGCCTCCCGTAGGCGATGAAAGGTAGCCGTGCAAGGTCGTCATCCAAGTCAGAATGTTTTCCTGCGCCTTTCCCCGCTCCCGCTTTTTCATCTCGTTAATGATGGGCCCGAAATACTTCCCCTGAATCGTCACTGTGTCTTCGCCCATGCCCCGAAAGGCTGTAACGATCGATTCCAGAAGGAAAATAATTTCCTGAACCGCGCGCCGGCCCTGACCCGCATCAAGCAGCCGTTCAGATTCTTCCAGGCATTCGGCGATAAGCGCGCGGGCCTGTTCATCCAGCGAGGGCGCCAGATGCGGAACGATGATCGACCTATAGGCGCGCGTTGCGATTAAATCAGGCAGTTGAATTTCATAGCCCGCATCATGTTCCGCCAGGACAGCATTGATAATTTGGACATCTGGCACGCCCAAGCCGGATTGTTCAAGATCTTCGCAGCAACTCCAAAAACTCTCGATAAACACAGGAGCATTCTCAGCCGAGGTATCCATGAACCGAGATAAGTCGCTCCACGCCCAGTCCAAGCTGCTGCTTCGGCCGGTCCCGCCGAAGCGTTTTTTGCATTGCTCAACTGCACGCCATACATCACCCTGCGCCGTGATTTTCTCGATCAGATCGTAAAAATCACGGACAACGCCTTGCGGGATGGGACCCGGACTTTTGAAACGCCAAGATTTATCGAAATTAAGCAATTTGCTTGTCCTCGCAATCATCCAGAAAACTCTGCTTAATATCCGCTCCGAGGTGAAACGGTCACCTGAAAGTCCAAATTTCGGCACGTCCGGATGACTGTCCATGGTCGACAGCAGTCTCTGGGCAAGAGCTTGGGCATACTCTAGATTCCTGATAGGCGCAATGAAAAACAGTTGGCCTTCCAATCATCACAAGCGCCAAAGGCCTTGATGCTGCTAGCGTTCAGGGCTTTGTGGAACATGAACTCTTGAATTGTCTTTACCGGTATTTTTTACCGGCAAATCCTACTCTTTGGCGCCACCGCCTCGCCAGCAAATCATTTGAATTCAACGAGTTACTGGTGCCGCTTATCCGAATCGAACGGATGACCTACTGTTTACAAGACAGTTGCTCTACCAACTGAGCTAAAGCGGCATGGGTGGTGCATCGGCGGCAGCGCCGCAGTCAGGGGATTCTAGCGCAATCGTGCGCATTCCAGCGACCGGCTCTGTGCCGCGCCGCTGCGCTGCTGGGCCTGGGCCGGCTGCGTGCCCGCCGCCAGCTGCCCTTCCAGCCACCACTGGCCGGCGTCGCCGCTGGCCACCAGGCGCGGCTGGAAGCCGGCGGCCTGCACGGCGGCCATGCGGCGCTCGGCGCCTTCGCGGTTGCGGTACTGGCCCAGCGCCACGGCGTTGGCGTCCTCGCCCTGGCTGATGATGTAGTAGTCGCTCAGGCCGGCGGCGACGATGCGCTTCACCGTGGCCTGGGCCTCTTCGCGGCTGGCGGCCGCCGGCAGCATCACCCGGTAACGGGCACTGCCGCTGGCAGCGGGCTGTTCGCGCAGGCGCACCTGGCTGAGCAGCGTGCTGGCCTTGCCCTGCGCGCTGGTCGCGGCGGCGCGGTCGGCAAATGGGCCCAGCGCGACGCAGCGCGGCGGTTCGGCAGCCACGGGCGGGGTTGCGGGTTTTTCCGGCGCCGGGGCGGCTGCAGGCGGTGTTACCGGCTTGGCAGCGGCAGCAACCAGCGTAGCCTCAGCCACCTGCGACTTGGCAATTTCCGGCTTTGCCGGCACAGCCGGCGCGGGCGTCGCAGCCACAGCCGTCTTCGCGGCCGGGTCGTGCTCCATCAGCGGCGCAGTCGGGGCAGCAGCAGTGGCTTCGGCGGCCGCAGCCGCATCAACACCACCGGGCACCCAGCGCAGCTCGGCCACACCGGCCGGTTGCGGCGGCGGCGCAGGCCTCTGCGGTGCATCGCGCAGCAGCCACCAGCAGGCGACGCCAAGATTGAGGATGGCCAGTACGACGATCAGGGCACGGGTCAGCATGCGCGGATACTAGCCTGCGGGCTGGTGCACCGCCCAGCGGGCGAGGCCATCCAGCACCAGCGACGGGTGGTAGTCGGCGCCGGGCAGCAGCGGCATCAGCGCCGGTGCGCCGCCGCCGTGCACAAGCAGTGACGGTGCTACGCCCAGCAGCGCGTGCGCCTGCTGTGCGCTGCGTTCGATCAGCGCCACCGCGGCACCATCACAGCCGGAGGCCAGCGCATCGGCAGTGTCGTTGGCGAACTCGCTGTAGTCGCCACCGCTCGCGGGCAGCTGCACCGCACGCGCGTGCAGTGCTTCGCGCATGGTGGTGGGCGATGCGGAAATGCGGCCACCGTGGTGCTGGCCGTCGGCGTCGAGCAGATCAATCGTCAGTGCGGTGCCCACGCCCACCACCAGCACCGGGCGCTGCGCCTTGGCAGCGGCCAGCAGGGCCAGGAAGCGGTCGACGCCGAACTTTTCCGGCCTGGCGTAGGCGATGCGCACACCGGCGCATTCGGCGCTGGTGCGTACCACGTGCACGTGCGCGAAGCGACGCTGCAGCTGGTCCAGCATGGCGCTGGTCAGCGACGGTGCGGCCACGCTGGCCACGAACGCGGTGGTGCCGCTGGGCAGGCTGTGCGGCGGCTGCCCGGCCATGCCTTCGGCGCCATGTGCCCAGGCCTGCACGTCGCCGGCACGGTCACCCTGCAACGGCGCGAACTTGAAGCGCGAGTTGCCGAGGTCGAACAACCAATCGCTCATGCCGCCCTCACGCTGACTTCGCCGGCGTGCAGCAGGCGTTCCTGGCCATCGATGCGCACGCGCAGTGCGCCGTCATCGGCCAGGCCGAGTGCGGTGCCGTGCTGCCACTGTCCATCCAGTTCCACCCGTACTTCGCGGCCGGCCAGCATGTCGAAGGCGGCGTAGCGCGGCAGGAACGGCGCCAGCCCTTCGCGGTCGAACTCTTCCAACGCCGGCAGCAGGCGCGCCAGCACGGCAGCAACGACCACGTTGCGGTCCACCGGCTTGCCAGCCAGCGTGTCCAGATCCACCCATGGCTGGGTGATCTGCTCGGCGAACGACGGCGGCATGTGCGTGTTGATGCCGATGCCGATCACCGCGCGCGCCGGGCCGGCATATTCGCCACCGCCCTCGGCCAGCAGGCCGACCAGCTTGCGTCGGCCATCAACGATCAGATCATTCGGCCACTTCAGCTGCGCCTGGGTAAACCCCAGATCGTGCAGCGCTTCGGCCACGGCGATGCCGGCCACCAGGCTCAGCCCGGCCAGGCGGCCGAGGCCACCGGAGTAAAGGCGCAGCACCGACAGGTAGACGTGCGCTGCCAGCGGCGAGGCCCAGGTGCGGCCGCGGCGCCCCCGGCCACCGGTCTGGCGTTCGGCCAGCAGGACGCTCACCCCGCGCTGGGGCGCGCTGCAACGCAGCAATTCGGCGTTGGTCGAGTCCACTGTCCAGGCCACCTGCAGGTCATGCAGCAGGGCCTGGGCGTCGGCGGGAAGGCCGGCGCGGATCGCGGCCGGGTCCAGCAGATCGACCGGCCGGGTCAGGCCATAGCCCTCGCCAGCGCGGCCCTCGATGTCCACACCGGCGGCTCTAAGTCCTTGAATACGCTTCCAAATGGCCGCCCGGGTCTGGCCCAGCTCACGGGCCAGGGCGTCGCCGGAGAGGCGACCGGCAGCGAGTTTGGCCAGCAATTGGCGGTCGTCCACGGCAGCTTCCACGAAGTCAGGACGGAATTATGCGGGAAAGCTGCCAACGACGCCCGCCACGCTGGGTTCCGCGAGGGCTTCCAACGGGGCGCCGGGTTCGGGCTAGAATCGGGAACTCACCTTCCCTTAACGTGGATGTCGTCAATGCGCCGTTATGCCCATTGCCTGATCCTGCTGACGATGCCCTTCGCGGCGTCTGCGACGGCAGCGCTGGACGACAGCCGTGGGGCCTGCGTGTCCTCCAACGGCGATGCCGCCTCGCAGCGCGCACCCACCGCCAGCGCATCGGCCGCCAGCACCAAGGCGGCACCGGTACGCCCGGCGGCCAGCACCACCACCGGCGGCGGTGGTAGCGACGACGACATGCTGCCGCGCATCCGCGCGCCGAAGTGGCACAGCTACCTGCCGGGAATGTTCCGCTGATCAAGTCGTTGCTGCAGTGGCTGCGGCCTGCGCCGCGGCCGATCGACGATGCACTTTGGGAAGACGCCTGCCAACGCGCGGCGTGGCTGCGCGGCCTGGACGACGAACGCCGCGCGCGCCTGCGCGAGCTGGCCACGCGCTTCCTGCACGAGAAGACCATCACCCCGATCGGTGATCTGCAGTTGCAGGCCGGCGATGGTGTGCTGCTGGCCGCGCTGTGCTGCCTGCCGCTGCTGGAGTTCGGCAAGGTGGGACTGGAGGGCTGGTCGCAACTGGTGATCTACCCCGACGCGTTCCGCGTGCACCGCAGCCACATGGATGCGGCCGGCGTGCTGCACGAGTGGGATGACGAGCTGATCGGCGAGTCGTGGGACAGCGGTCCGTTGATCCTGTCCTGGGCCGACGTGCAGGCCGACCTGGCCGCGCCGCACGAGGGCTACTGCGTGGCGGTGCACGAGATGGTGCACAAGCTGGATGCGCTGGATGACGCGATGGACGGCACGCCGCCGCTGCCGCGCGAATGGCAGCGCGAGTGGGCCGCCACCTTCCAGCGCGCCTACGACGCCTTCTGTGCGCAGGTGGACGCAGGCGAAGAAACGCTGATCGATCCGTATGCGGCCGAAGCACCGGAAGAGTTCTTCGCGGTGGCCAGCGAGTATCACTTCTCGGCGCCGGATCTGCTGCAGCAGGCGTTGCCGGAGGTGGCCGCGCAACTGCGGCGGTTCTATGGCGAGCCGCCGAAGATCGAAATACGGTAGTGCCGGCCGCTGGCCGGCACCCTGGCAATGCCACCGAAGATCATCAGGTTGCCGGCCAGCGGCCGGCACTACCGGAACAGCACGCGTTGTTGCGCCAGGCGATGCCCGGCGGACGGGAACGCGCGGCTCAAGGCCCCGGCGGCAGGCGCACTTCGAAACGGGCGCCGCCCAGTTCGCTGGAACGGCCGACGGCCAGTTCGCCGCGGTAATCCTTGATCAGGTCCTGCACGATCGACAGGCCGATGCCGTGGCCCTGCACGCGCTCGTCGCCACGCACGCCACGCTGCAACACCTTGCCGATGTCGTCCGGGGCAATGCCCGGACCATCGTCGTCCACCGCCAGCAGCAGGCCCGCACGACGGGCGTTCGGTGCCGGCAGCGGCTGCGCGGTCAGCAGCACGCGGCGACTGGCCCACTTGAAGGCATTTTCCAGCAGGCTGCCGAGCAGTTCCTGCAGGTCGCCCGGTTCGCCATGGAAGCGCGCGGCCGGGTCGATGTCGAACTCGCACAGCACGCCCTTGGAGGCGTAGACCTTTTCCAGGCCACGTACGATTTCCTCGGCGTTGGACTCGATCGGCAGCGGTGCGGAGAACAGCTTGTGGCCCGATGATGCGGCACGTGCCAGCTGGTAGGAGACCAGGTTGTTCATGCGCTGCAGCTGTACGTCCAGTTCCTCGCGCAGCGCGCCATCGCCGGCGCCGCTGTCCATCTGCGTGCGCAGCACGGCGATGGGCGTCTTCAGGCTGTGTGCCAGGTCGGCCAGGGTGTTGCGCTGGCGCTCGAGGTTCTCGCGCTCGCTTTCAATGAAGGCGTTGATGCTGTCGGTCAGCGGTTCCAGCTCGCGCGGGTGGCGCTCGCTCATGCGCTCGGTCTCGCCGCGCTGCACCTTGGTGAGCTCGGTGATCACCCGACGCAGCGGGCGCAGGCTCCACTGCAGGATGACGGTCTGCAGCAGCAGCAGGATCAGGCCGATGCCGCCCAGGTAGAACCAGACACGGCCGCGGAACACGCGCAGCTGCGCGCCCAGTGCGCGCGAGTCTTCCATCACGTAGATGGTGTACGGGAATTCGGTGGCCGGGTCGGCGTCGGCGTCCCACACCAGGCCCAGGCCATAGCGGTACACCGAGCCCTGGCTGCCGTCGATCTGGATCATCGGCAGCGGGCCTTCGAACACTTCCTGGCGCGGCGCCAGCAGGCCGCCGCCGACGGTGGGCAGCATCGGGCCTTCGGCGGACATCGAATTGCCCTTGCCGTGCGGCATCACCACCTGCAGGTACAGGCCACTGCCCGGCACGTCGAAGCGCGAATCCGGCGGCTGCTCGCGGATGTACAGCGAGCGGTCGCGGGTGAAGTCGATGCCGGCCGCGTAAGCGGTGGCGTAGTTCTTCAGGCGCTCACGCAGGTTTGCCTTCGCCGTATCGGCGAAGGCGGCGTCGAGCGCGTAACCGGCCAGCGCCAGGAACGCGACCAGGCCCACGGACGCGGCAAGCATCTGGCGCGCCTGCAGGGAGCGCGGCCGCCAGCGTCGGAAGAACCACAGACGGCCGGACATCATGGTCTCGCCAGGCTGAGCCGGCTCAGCCCTCGTTGCGCGGAATCGCGAAACGGTAGCCGCGACCGCGCACGGTCTCGATCGGCTTCAGTTCGCCATCCGGGTCCAGCTTCTTGCGCAGGCGACCGATGAACACTTCCAGCACGTTCGAGTCGCGGTCGAAGTCCTGCTGGTAGATGTGCTCGGTGAGGTCGGCCTTGGAGACCAGTTCACCGGCATGCATCATCAGGTACTCCAGCACCTTGTACTCGTAGCTGGTCAGGTCGACATTGCTGCCGGCCACGCTGACGGTCTGCGCGGCGAGGTCAAGGGCAACCGGGCCGCATTCCAGGGTCGGCTTGCTCCAGCCGGCGGCGCGGCGCAGCAGCGCATTGACGCGGGCCAGCAGCTCCTCCACATGGAACGGCTTGACCAGGTAGTCGTCGGCGCCCTGCTTCAGGCCCTCGACCTTGTCCTGCCAGCTCGAACGCGCGGTCAGGATCAGCACCGGGAACTTCTTGCCTTCGTCACGCAGGGCCTTGATCAGCTCCATGCCCGACATCTTGGGCAGGCCGAGGTCGATGATGCCGACATCGAACGGAACTTCGCGCCCCATGTAGAGGCCTTCCTCGCCGTCCTGCGCAGCATCGACGGCAAAGCCTTCGCGCTTGAGCCGGGCTGCCAGGGTCTCACGCAGCGGGGCTTCGTCTTCGACCAGAAGGATACGCATGAACTCTCCCTAGTGTCCTGGGTGTGGCCCGGAGGCCTGTGGGGTACGGGTTGATAGCGACAACTATCCCTGTTCAGGGGTTATCGCCGCGTAGTGATGACATATCCGACCGCGGCGTGCGCGGCTGTGAACGCGACGGTGCAGGGTCGTCCATGTAGCGGACCCGGCCCCGGTCGTCCATGTACTTCACCCGGTTGATGTCACGACCATCGAACGGCACGCGCTCGGCGCCGAGGATGTGGCCGCCGGTGGTGCGCTGCACGCGGCGCACGGCATCGGACAGCGAACGCTCGTCGCCACGGTTGCCACGCTCGCCCCGCTCCATCATCTCCGCCCGCCCCTGGTCGCCGCGCGGCGGCTGTTGCGCCAGCGCCGACGACAGCGGCACAGCCGACAGCACCACGCAGGTGGCGAAGGCAATGCGGCAATGGAAGGGAGCGGAAGACATCGATGCGATCCTAGCCGAGCTCGGCGATTCGTTCAAAAGTCGTAAATCCGGGAGCCGGGTTCGGGACCCGGCGCTTTACAATTCCTTTGCAAATTCTTGGTTTGGGGCGGTGAATCCGGTCTGAACTTTTCCGGCCTCGCCCCTGCGTTGTTCAGCTAAGTGAACATTCGGGACGAATCGGCGCGCCTTGTCAAGCCAGGAGTGTGACCGTGATCACGCTGCAGCACGATCCGCTTCGCGTTCGGTGACCGCCAGCGCCTGCTCGACCAGGGTCCAGTCGGCGCCTGGGCGGTGTGCACCCTCGCTCAGCACCTGGCGGAACGCGCGGCCACCAGGTTGGCCGTGGAACAGGCCGAGCAGGTGGCGGGTGATGTGCTTCAGCGCCAGGCCTTCGCCCAACCGCGCTTCCACGTAGGGGCGCAGCGCGCGCAGCAGATCGCCACGGGCCTGCAGCGGGGCGCCGGTGTGCAGCGCCTCCAGCTGATGCAGCAGGTAGGGGTCGTGGTAGGCCGCGCGGCCCAGCATCACGCCATCAACGTGCGCGGCCTGCGCCTGTACCGCCTCGATGCTGGCCAGGCCGCCGTTGATCACCACCGGCAGCGCCGGGCGCTCCTGCTTCAGGCGATGGGCCCAGTCGTACTTCAGCGGCGGAACCTCGCGGTTCTCCTTGGGCGACAGGCCCTTCAGCCACGCGTTGCGCGCATGCACCACGACCATGCTGGCACCTGCGGCGACCTGGCGGTCGACGAAGGCGGCGAATACGTCGTAATCGTTGTCCTCGTCCACGCCGAGGCGGCACTTCACCGTCACCGGGATGTCGGCCGCATCGACCATGGCCGTCACGCACTCGGCCACCAGGGCCGGCTCGCGCATCAGGCAGGCGCCGAAGCGCCCGGCCTGCACGCGGTCGGACGGGCAGCCGCAGTTGAGGTTGACCTCGTCGTAACCCCACTCGGCGGCGATGCGCGCGGCCTGCGCGAGCAGGGCCGGATCGCTGCCGCCCAGCTGCAGGGCCAGCGGCTGTTCACTGGCATCGAAGCCGAGCAGGCGCTCGCGGTCGCCGTGGATGACTGCGTTGGCGTGCACCATCTCCGTGTACAGGCGCGCGCCCGGCGCCAGCACGCGATGGAACACGCGGCAATGGCGGTCCGTCCAATCCATCATGGGGGCGACGGACAGGCGCAGGGAATCGGCGTAAAGGGCGGTGGCGGACGTCATCGGGGTGTTGATCGTGGAGACTGGCATTGCCAGTGAGATCAATAGTTTACACCGGGTGGCTGAATGGCAGCGGGTGGCGCCCGGATACCGCTGCAGCGCCCCCGGCCCGAGGGCCGTACGCAGACCGGACGGCGCCCACCCGCAATGACGGGCAACCGGTCACAGTTGTCGCGATTCGTTGACGACGACGAAATATTGACGCCGTTATAGTCCAGCGCTCGCAATGGATTGGACGTGTGGAGCAGATGATGCAGCACAAGCGTTTGAGCAGGACCCTCGCCACCGCGCTGGCCGTCGCCACCCTGGCCATCGGCACGGCAACCGCAGCACCGGCGGCCACCGGGCTGAGCCCGACCTTCACCACCTGCCGTGACAAGGCGCAGGGTGCGGTCGAGCAGGCCGCCTGCCTTACCTCGGAAAGCGCGCGCCAGGACCAGCGCCTGAACCAGGCCTACCGCCAGCTGCAGGCAAAGCTGAGTGGCGCGAAGAAGACCAAGCTGGTGAATGCCCAGCGCGCGTGGCTGCAGTCGCGCAGCCGCGATGGAGAACTGGATACCGCGCTCTACGACGATTCGCAGCCCGGCAACCTGCAGGGCGAGCTGAACGATGTGATGCGCCTGAGCGCGCGTGCCGACCAGCTGCAGAAGTATCTCCAGCTGTTGGACTGACCCATGAGGGGCACACCCTCTGACTGCACAAGGATGTAAGACATGCCAACCAACATCGATACCCACGATCTCGATGCCACCTCCGGCGCCGTGTATTTCGCCGTCGGCCGTGGCACCGAAGGTGGCCCCGCCTCCTACCATCTGGCCATCGCCGGCATCACCCAGGGCGTGACCGAACCGCACTGGGGCACGGTGAACAAAGTCGCGCAGAACAGCGGTTACAGCCTGGGCGCGATCCAGGTCGACTTCGGCCAGCGTGGCGAATGGGCGCTGGGCGCCATCGACGGCCATGCACTGAAGGCCGGCGAAACGACCTATGTCGACGCCGTGATCGATCAGGCCAGCAGCTATGCCAAGGCGCACAACCTGCCCTTCACCCAGGACCACGCCGACCTGCGCCGCGACCTGCTCAGCCACGGCAATGGCCTGAGCGGGCGCAGCTCGATCCAGTTCATCGATACCAACACGCGCGACAGCATCAACGCCTGGGCCGGTTCGGCCGAGGGCAAGCAGTGGATCCACGCCAACATCGACTACCCGCAGGTGCGCAACGCCACCCGGATCGGCATGACGATGGTGGACGCGCACGGCAGCGGCATCGCCGAGGAAAACCGCTTCGAAGCCATCAGCCTGATCGCCAAGACCGCCAACCAGTTGCCCAGCCAGCTGCCCAAGCTGCAGAAAGTGCTGGAAGACGGCGGTGACTACGAGGCGCTGCGCGCCAAGGCCGGGCAGATCCGCGAAACCTACCAGTACTTCGATGCGCCCAAGGCCGGCGACATCGCCGTGCGCTACGAGGACGCGTATGCCAACAACAAGGACGCAATGGACCGCGCCCATGCCAAGGTCAGCAGCCGCGACTACTCGCCTGCCGGTGAGCACAACGACGCCGATATCCAGGTGGCGCTGGGCCAGATCGGCGCACCGCGCCAGCAGGCCGGTTCGCAGACGTTGAAGGAAGGGTCCAGCGGCCGTGACGTGCTGAAGCTGGAAAGCAACCTGGTCACGCTGGGCCATGCCAGTGCTGACGGCCAGCAGACGCTGAATCCGGACCGGCGCTTCGATGCCACTACCCGCAAGGCGGTGGAAGACTTCCAGCGCGAGCACAATCTCGACCCGGTGGACGGCAAGGCGGGCCCAGCCACGCTGGCCGCGATCGACCGTGACGCGCGCGAACTGCAGGGCAACCTGGCCGCGCTGGGGCTGACCGACGCCAAGGGCCAGGCCATCAGCAGCGACGGCTATCTGGGCAGCGGCAGCCGCCACGCGATCAACACCTTCCAGCAGCAGCATGGCCTGCCTGCGACTGGCATCGCCGATGCGGAGACCCGCCAGGCGCTGGCCAATGAAGTGCAGCAGCGTGCGCAGGGACAGGGCAACACCCCGGAACAGCAGGCAGCGGCCGAGCCAGCGCGCGAGACGGTGTACCCGATGTCCGACCCGCGCAGCCCGCAGAACTGGCTGTACACCGAGACCCTGGTGCAGGTGAAGTTCGCCGAGGAAGCGCGTGGCCTGCCCTCCGGCGAGCACAGCGAGAAGCTGGCCGCTGCGCTTACCGTGGAAGCTGCGCGCGCCGGCCTGTACCGGGTTGATCGCGTTGAGCTGAACCAGGATGGCTCGATGGCGCGCGCGGTGCAGGCCAATGCACTGCACGACGAAAGCGCGTTGAACCGCAATACCGCGCCGGTATCGACCGCTGACGCGATGCGCCAGAGCGTGCAGGAGAACAGCGAGCGGGCCTTGCAGGTGAGCGATCAGCAGCGCGAGCAGCAGAAGATCGACCAGCAGACCCAGCAGCATGGGCCGCGGGCCATGATGGCGTAAGGAATACAGGCCCACGGGCCTGCTGTCGGCAGATGATGACATCGCAATCGCCACCTATCTGAGCGAGGCGTTGGCAGCTGGTGATGCGGGCCACTTCCAGGAGGCGCTCGGAACAGTGGCGCGCGCCCGCGGCATGGGCGGCGTTGCCGAGGCCTCCGGTCTTGGACGCGAGAGCCTGTACAAGGCGCTGCGCCCCGGAGCACACCCACGCTTCGATACCGTGCAACGTGTGCTGTCGGCGCTTGGGGTGCACCTGATCGTGCAGGCCGGCAAGGCCTGACCGCGACCGCTTCATTCGCCGGGCGTGGCCCGGCGCTACCGGGCCACATGGCCGGATCAGTGAGCGCTGCGCGCGCCACCCACCTGCTCGATCAACGTCTTGCTGGCCGCATTGAGTCCGACCACCGTCACCTCGGCACCGTGCGCGGCCAGCTTTTCCTGCGCTCGCTCCAGCGCGGCCACGGCAGTCAGGTCCCACAGGTGGGCATCGCGCAGATCAATCTGCACCTTCGGCGCCACGTGCTGGTAGTCGAACGCCGCTCCCAGCTGCCCCGCCGAGGCAAAGAACACCTGTCCACGCACGCGGTAGACCTGCGTGTCACCAGCATCATCACGCTGCACGTCCAGCATGCGGCCAACCTTGCGCGCGAAGAACAGGGCCGACAGCAGCACACCGCTGAGCACGCCCTTGGCCAGATCGTGGGTGGCCACGGTGACCACCACGGTCAGCAGCATCACCGCAGACGAGCTGCGCGGATGCGTGCGCAGGTCGCGCAGCGAGCGCCAGCTGAAGGTGCCGATGCTGACCATGATCATCACCGCCACCAGCGCGGCCATCGGGATCTGCCGCACCAGGTCGCTGCCATACACCACCAGTACCAGCAGGAACACGCCGGCCACCAGGCAGGACAGGCGGCCGCGGCCACCGGAGGTCACGTTGATCACCGACTGGCCAATCATCGCGCAGCCGGCCATGCCGCCGAGGAAGCCGGTGACCGTATTCGCCACGCCCTGGCCGACGCATTCGCGGTTGCGCTCGCTGGGCGTCTCGGTGATGTCCTCGACGATCTGCAGGGTCATCATCGATTCGAGCAGGCCGACCACCGCCAGCGTGGCCGACACCGGCAGCAGGATGCGCAGCGTCTCCCAGGTGAGCGGCACGTCGGGCAGCAGGAAATGCGGCAGGCTGTCGGGCAGCTGGCCCATGTCGCCGACGCTGCGCACCTCCACGCCGAAGCCGATCACCACGGCAGTGAGTACGACGATGGCCACCAGCGGCGACGGCACCGCGCGGGTGATGCGTGGCAGCAGGTAGATGATCGCCAGCGCGGCGGCGCACAGTACGTACACCGTCGGGCCGCGGCCGATCAGCTCGGGCATCTGTGCCAGGAAGATCAGGATCGCCAGCGCGTTGACGAAGCCGGTGATGACCGAGCGCGAGACGAAGCGCATCAACGAGCCCAGCTTGAACACGCCCGCGAGCACCTGCAGCAGGCCCGCCAGGATGCTGGCAGCGAACAGGTACTGCAGGCCATGGTCCTTGACCAGGTCGACCATCACCAGCGCCATTGCACCGGTGGCGGCGGAGATCATGCCGGGGCGGCCGCCAGCGATGGCGGTGATGACGGCAATGGAGAACGCGGCATACAGGCCGACCTTGGGGTCGACGCCGGCGATGAGCGAGAACGCGATGGCCTCGGGAATCAGGGCCAGGGCGACGACGATGCCGGAGAGCAGGTCGCCACGGATGTTACCGAGCCATTGCTGGCGCAGGGGGTAGGACGTTTGCATGGGAAAACTCCGCGCGCAGGCGGGCGTGGCCGCATGGCGCTGCAGTGGAAAGACACGGGTTCCTGAGCCGGGCAGGCCGGCTGCCGATGTACGGCGAGGGTCAGGGTGGCGTGATCACTGCAGGCGGGCGTCGGTACGTGGGAGGGAGGCAGTCTACGGCACAGGGCTGCCCAGGGACAGCGTCGGCAGGCCGCAACGGCAGTGAAGCATGGCGCCGCTCTACAATCGGGCCATGGCCACCCACCGCCCGCAGTTCTTCGACCCCGCCACCGAACAGGGCGTGCTTCGCCTGTCGATCGCCGCTTCGCTGCTGCTGGCCGCGGCGGCCGTGGTGTTCGGCCTGCTCGCCAATTCGTCGTTGATCATCTTCGACGGCATCTATGGCCTGATCGACGTGGTGATGACCTGGCTGTCGCTGCTGGTGGCGCGGTTGATCGCGCTGTCCACGCAGACCGATGCGCTGCAATCGCGGCTCAACCAGCGCTTCACCATGGGCTTCTGGCATCTGGAGCCGATCGTGCTGGGGGTGAGCGGCACGCTGATGATCGGCGCGGCGCTGTATGCCCTGGTCAATGCGGTGGATGCGTTGATGTCCGGTGGCCGCCATATCGCGCTGGGCCCGGCCATTGCCTTCGCCGGGCTGTCGATCGTGGGCGAAGGTGCGCTGGCCTGGTTCATCCTGCGCGCCAACCGCCGCATCGGCTCGGAATTCATCGCGTTGGACGCGAAGAACTGGGTGATCGCGGCCAGCATGTCGGCCTGCTACCTGCTGGCCTTCCTCGGCGGCGTGCTGGTGCAGGGCACCTCGCTGGCGTGGATCGGGCCGTACATCGACCCGGCCATCCTCGCCTTCGTCTGCGTGCTGGTGATGATCGCCCCGCTCGGTACCGTGCGCCGGGCGCTGGCCGGCATCCTGCTGGTCACCCCGCCGGAACTGCAGGCGCACGTGGATGCGGTGGCACGCGCGATCGTGGCCAAGCACGGCTTCGTCGAGCACCGCAGCTACGTGGCGCAGGTGGGGCGTGGCGAGCAGATCGAGCTGTTCTTCGTGGTGCCGGAAAACGACCCGCCGCGACCCTTGGTGGAATGGGATCAGCTGCGCGACGAGATCGGAGATGCGCTGGGCGAGGCCTCACCGGACCGCTGGCTGACCATCATGTTCACCACCGACCGCGAATGGACGATCTAGGTCGCCAGGACGATCGATCAAGTTTTTCGTACGCATTGCAACCCAACGTACGCGGAAACCGGGCAAAGTAGGCTCCAACGCACCACCCACTCACCGACCAGGAGCATCCCGATGTCCATCGAAAAGGTTCTGTACACCGCCCAGGCCACCTCCACCGGCGGCCGTGAAGGCCGTTCCGTCTCCTCCGACAACGTGCTGGACATCCAGCTGTCGACCCCGCGCGAGCTGGGCGGCGCCGGCGGCCCGGGCACCAACCCGGAACAGCTGTTCGCGGCTGGCTACTCGGCCTGCTTCCTGGGCGCGCTGAAGTTCGTGGCCGGCCAGGCCAAGGTCGCGCTGCCGGCCGACACCACCGTGACCGGCAAGGTCGGCATCGGCCAGATCCCGACCGGTTTCGGCATCGAAGCCGAGCTGACCATCAACGTGCCGGGCGTGCCGCGCGAGCAGGTGGAAGAACTGGTGCAGAAGGCGCACATCGTGTGCCCGTACTCGAATGCCACCCGCGGCAACATCGACGTGACGCTGATCGTTGCCTGATGGGGTGATGCCGGCCAGCGGCCGGCACTACCCGCGCGGGGCAAAAAAATGGGCGGATGCCGGTCGAAACCGGGCATCCGCCCATCCCACCTCGGGTGGGCCCCGGCACGTGGCCGGGGACGCATTCGCTGCGGCGCGCATCCATCCTTCTGGAGAAGAGCCCCCTTCCTTCTGGAGAAGAGCCCCCTTGTTGTTCAAGGGGGCGCGCCAACGGCGCGGGGATAAGGTGGAATGCGCGGACCAGCGACCAGTTACTGGTCGCTGGTGATCAGCTGCACGACGCTGGAGAAATCCAGCTTGCCGCGGCCGGCCTGGTGGTTCATCGAATACAGGTTGCGGGCCACTTCGCCCAGCGGGATCGAGGCACCGACACTCATCGCCGCTTCCACCGCCAGGCCCATGTCCTTCAGCATCAGGTCGCTGCCGAAACCGCCGCTGTAGCCGCGCGACGCAGGCGCGTTCTCCAGCACGCCCGGCCACGGGTTGCACACTTCGGTGGCCCAGCTGCGGCCGGTGCTGACCGCCATCATCTGCGACAGCACCTTCGGGTCCAGCCCGTGCGCCACGCCGAGCGCGATGGCTTCGCCGGTCACCGCCATGATCACGCCCAGCGCCATGTTGTTGCACAGCTTGGCAACCTGGCCGGCACCACTGGCGCCCACGTGGAAGATGTTCTTGCCCATCGCCTGCAGCACCGGGCGCGCGCGTTCCAGCGCGTCCTTTTCACCACCGACGATGAAGGTCAGGGTGCCGGCCTGGGCACCGGCGGTACCGCCGGACACCGGCGCGTCGATCATCTGCAGGCCACGCGCGGCCGCGGCTTCGGAAACCTTGCGCGCGCTCGCCGGGGCAATGGTGCTGCAGTCGATGACCAGTGCACCGGCCGGAATCGCGGCGAGGATGCCGTCATCGCCCAGGTACACGCCTTCGACATGGCGGCTGGCCGGCAGCATCGAGATCACCACTTCGGCGTCGGCCAGGGTTTCACGCGCCGACGCAGCCGCGCTGGCGCCGGCATCGACGGCCGCCTGCACCGCGGCCGGGACCAGATCGAACACGCGCACGGTGTGGCCGTTCTTGACCAGATTGGCGGCCATCGGGCCACCCATGTTGCCCAACCCAATGAATGCAATGCGGCTCATGCCAGGCTCCTTTCAGCGACGGGGGTGCCCAGGTCGGCCAGCGGATGCGCGGCATCGGCCCAGGGCGAAGCGAAGAACGTATCGGCCCACTCGGCGGTGGCCTCGGCCAGCGTGGCCGGGTTCCACTGCGGGTTGCGGTCCTTGTCGATCAGCAGCGCGCGGATGCCTTCGGCGAAATCGCCGTGGGCGGCGCAGTGCAGCGCGGTGATGTACTCCAGCCGGTAGACGCTGGCCAGGTCCTGGCCGGCGCTGCGGCGCTGCAGTTCGAAGGCCAGCCGCGCCGAGCCGGGCGCACCGGCGGCGAGGGTCTTCTGTGCGGCCTGCAGCCAGGCATCGTCGGTCTGCAGGCCGGCAATGCGCGCCACGATGGCCTGCAGGTCATCGCCTTCGCACAGCGCCTCGACCTGCGCCGCATGGGCCAGCAACGGGCCGGTGGCGGCGTCGCTGGCGTGCGACTGCAGCAGATGGGTCAGGCGTTCGTGGTTGTGTGCGGCATCGCCCGACCAGGCCACCTGCAGCAGCGCGTCGAACACCGCGCTGCGGCGTTCTTCGGTCACGTGCACATCGGCCAGGCCGGCATAGATGGCATCGCCCGGGTTGAGCAGTGCGCCGGTCAGGGCCAGGAACAGGCCGCCCTTGCCCGGCACGCGCGGCAGCAGCCAGCTGCCACCGACATCGGGGAACAGGCCAACGGTGATTTCCGGGAAGGCCAGCTTGGAACGTTCGCTGACCACGCGGTGGCTGGCACCGGACATCAGGCCGATGCCGCCGCCCATCACGATGCCGTGACCCCAGCACAGGATCGGCTTGGCGTAGGTGTGGATGAGGTAGTCGACGCGGTACTCGACGTCGAAGAACTCCGCTGCGTAGTCGTTCTCGCGGATGTCGCGGCGGCCATCTTCGCGGAAGGCAACCATGCTCTTGTACAGGCTGTGCAGGTCACCGCCGGCACAGAATGCTTTTTCACCGGCGCCCTGCAGCACCACCATGGCGATGCCGTCGTCGTCGGCCCAGGCATTCAACTGCTTCAGCAGCAGGTGTGCCATCGGCAGCGAGAAACCGTTGAGCGTACGCGGCGCGTTGAGCGTTGCGATGCCGATGCGCGCGCCGTTGCCGGCCACGCGCTCTTCGAACAGCACCGGTGCGTCGTCGGCAGCGGTGTCGGTGCTCATGCGTTCTTCCACTGCGCGGCGCGCTTTTCCAGGAAGGCAGTCACGCCCTCGACCTGGTCGGCGGTGTCGAACAGGTCGACGAAGGCTTCACGCTCGGCCACCAGTGCCGAGGCGTGGGTGCCGGTGCGGGTGGACTGCACCAGGGTCTTGCAGGCGGCGATGCTGGTCGGGCTCTGCTTGCCGGCCTTCTTCGCCCATTCCAGGGCCAGTGCCTTGGCTTCGCCCTTGCCGACCTTTTCTTCGGCCAGGCCAATGCGCAGCGCGGTCTCGGCGTTGATGCGCTCACCCAGCAGGATCATGCGCTTGGCCCAGCCCTCACCGACCAGGCGCGGCAGGTTCTGGGTGCCACCGGCGCACGGCAGCAGGCCGACGGTGGCCTCCGGCAGCGCGACCTGGGCATGGTCTTCGATGATCCGCAGGTCGCAGGCCAGTGCGCATTCCAGGCCACCGCCCATGGCGTAGCCGTTGATCGCAGCGATCGACACGCCACGGAAAGCGGACAGCGCTTCGAAGGCTTCACCGAAGCGGCGTGCGGCTTCACGTGCAGCGGCCTTGTCGCCGGAGGCGAACTGGTTGAGGTCGGCACCGGCGGAGAAGAACTTCTCGCCGTCACCGGTGATCACCAGCGCGTAGATCTCGCGGTCCGCGTTGAGCGCGCCCACCAGGTCGCGCAGCGCCGACAGGCTGTGCACGGTCCAGGTGTGCGCCGGCGGGTTGTGCAGGGTGACTACGGCGGTGTGGCCATCGACCTCGACCTTCAGACCCACGTGCTCCTGGGTACGCCAATCCTTCATCGCAGTTCCTCTTCGGTGTTGAGCAGGTGGCGGGCAACGATCACCCGCATGATCTCGTTGGTGCCTTCCAGGATCTGGTGCACGCGGCTGTCGCGCAGCAGGCGCTCGATCGGGTATTCGCGGATGTAGCCGTAGCCACCGTGGATCTGCAGCGCTTCGTTGCAGATCTTGAAGCCGGCATCGGTGGCGAAGCGCTTGGCCATCGCGCACCACACGTTGGCATCGCTGGCACCGGCGTCGAGCTTGCGCGCGGCCGAATGCACCATCTGCCGCGCGGCGACCAGTTCGATGGCCATGTCGGCCAGCTTGAACTGCAGCGCCTGGAATTCGGCCAGCGCCTTGCCGAACTGGCGGCGCTCGCCCATGTAGCGGCGTGCGGCATCCAGCGCGCCCTGCGCGGCACCCAGCGAGCAGGCAGCGATGTTGATGCGGCCGCCGTCCAGCCCCTTCATCGCCAGCTTGAAGCCGCCGCCTTCCTCTCCCAGAAGGTGGCTGACCGGCACGCGGACGTTTTCGAAGGTGATGCCGCGGGTGGGCTGGCTGTTCCAGCCCATCTTCTCTTCCTTGCGGCCGAAGCTGATGCCCGGCAGGTCCGACGGCACTGCAATGGCGCTGACACCACCGGCACCGGCACCGCCGGTACGTGCCATCACCACCAGCAGCTCGGTGGCACCGGCACCGGAGATGAAGGCCTTGGAGCCGTTCAGCACATAGAAATCGCCATCGCGCACGGCGGTGGTCTTCAGCGAGGCCGCATCGGAACCGGCACCCGGTTCGGTCAGGCAGTACGAGGCCAGCTTGTTGCCCGAGGACAGGTCAGTGCCCCACGCATCGCGCAGTGCCGGCTGGCCCCACTTGGACACCATCCACGAGGCCATGTTGTGGATGCTGATGTACGCCGCGGTCGACGGATCGACGTTGGCGAGCTCCTCGATGACGACGGCGGCGTCCAGTCGGCTCAGGCCGCTGCCGCCCACTTCCGGGTCCATGTACAGACCGCAGAAGCCCAGTTCACCGGCCTTGGCGATCGCCTCGCGCGGAAAGATGCCCTCCGCATCCCATCGCGCGGCGTGCGGCGCCAGTTCGGCCAGTGCGAAGTCGCGCGCCGCCTCGCGGTACGCCTGCTGTGCTTCGTCCAGTTCCGTCGTCATCGAGTGGCTCATGGCTGCTCCTGCCGTTACTTCAGGCTGATCGTGGTGTTGACGCCGTGGCTCAGCGTCTCGTCATCGAACCAGCGTGCGGTGACCGTCTTGGTCTGGGTGTAGAACAGCACCACCTGCTTGCCGTACGGGCCCAGGTCGCCCAGCTTGGACGCGCGCGAGCCGGTGAACGAGAACAGCGGCACCGGCACCGGGATCGGCACGTTGATGCCGACCTGGCCGACGTCGATGTCTTCCTGGAACCTGCGCGCAGCCGCGCCGGACTGGGTGAACAGTGCGGTGCCGTTGCCGTTCGGGTTGCTGTTGACCATCGCAATGGCCTCTTCCAGCGTTTCCGCTTCGAGGATGACCAGCACCGGTCCGAAGATTTCTTCCTGGTAGATGCGCATGTCGGTGGTGACACCCGCAAAGATGGTCGGGCCGACGAAGTTGCCCTTCTCGAAACCATCCACCTGCGGCTTGCGGCCATCCAGCACCAGCTTGGCGCCCTGCTCCACGCCCGAGGCGATCAGGCCTTCCACGCGCTCGCGGGCGCTGCAGGAAATGACCGGACCGACGTCGGTGCCGGACACGGTACCGCCGCTGACCTTGAGGGTCTTGGCCTTGGCCACCAGGTCCTGCACCCAGTTGCGTGCTTCACCGACCAGCACCAGCGTGGAGGCGGCCATGCAGCGCTGGCCCGCCGCACCGAAGGCGGCGCCGACCATCGCGTTGAGGGTCTGTTCCTTGTTGGCGTCCGGCAGCACCACGGCGTGGTTCTTGGCGCCCATCATGCACTGCACGCGCTTGCCGGCCAGCGAGGCACGGTTGTAGACGTGGGTGCCGACGCGGGTGGAACCGACGAACGACACAGCCTTGATGTCCGGGTGGTCGCAGATCGCGTTGACCACTTCCTCGCCACCATGGACGACGTTCAGCACGCCCTTCGGAATGCCGGCTTCCAGCGCCAGTTCGACCAGGCGCATGGTCACCATCGGGTCCTGCTCGGACGGCTTGAGGATGAAGGTGTTGCCGGTGGCAATGGCCATCGGGAACATCCACAGCGGGATCATCGCCGGGAAGTTGAACGGGGTGATGCCGGCGCACACGCCCAGCGGCTGCATGATCGTGTAGGTATCCACGCCATTGGCCACGTTGTTGGCCAGCTCGCCCAGCTGCAGGTTGCCGATGGCGGCAGCGTGCTCGACCACTTCCAGGCCGCGGAACACATCGCCTTCGGCATCCGGCAGGGTCTTGCCCTGTTCGGCGGTAAGGATATGGGCCAGCTCGCTCATGTTCTCGCGGATCAGCTGCTGGTACTTCAGGAAGATGCGCGCGCGGGTGCCGATCGGGGTCTTGCGCCAGGTCTTGAAAGCTTCCTTGGCGGCGGCGACGGCGGCGTCCACTTCGCCGGTGGTGGCGAACGGCACCTTGGCCAGCACGTCCTGGGTGGCCGGATTGATCACGTCCTGCCAGTGGGAGGTGGCCGATTCGATGAACTGGCCATCGATCAGCATGCGGATACGGGGCGCTGCAACAGTCATGACGACAATCCCACGGGCTCGAAAGATGCTTGGCATTATTCACAGCACCCACCTCGATTTCCGGGCTGAATCCGCTTAATCTGGCCAACACGCCAGACGATTCATGTTAATTCTGTGAATTATTCAGCCACCCAGCGGCAACTTGGCCTCCGCCTGCTGCGCCTGCGCGAGCAGCGCGGCTACAGCCAGGCCGACCTGGCACGGGCGCTGGGGCTGTCGGCCAGCTACCTGAACCAGATCGAGCGCAACAAGCGCCCACTGACGCCGGCGGTGCAGAAAAAGCTGGGTGAGGTATTGGGCGATGTTTCCTCACTGTTCGACGAAGATGAGCCCGCCGCGCTGCAGGAGGCACTGGGCGAGACCCTCCGCGACCTGGGCCTGGCCGAGGTGAGCGCCATCGAGCTGCGCGCCCTGGCCGGCAACCTGCCGCAGGTCAGCCGCGCCCTGCTGGACCTGCACCGCCGCCACCTGGCCCTGCGCGAACATGCCGCCGCCCTGGAATTCCAGCTGGGCGAGCCGGGTGCCGGCAGCACTCTGCCTGCCGGTGACCAGGTGCGCGAGTTCTTCAACCGCATGCACAACCACATCCCCGAGCTGGACGAACTGGCCGAGCGCCTGTTCGCCGAGTGGGGGTTGTCGCCCGGGCATGTGGCACCCCGGTTGCGCCAGCTGCTGGCCGACCGCCATGGCGTGCTGGTGGAAGTGGCCGCGCTGCAGGCCGGGCGCGAAAAGCGCCAGTACGACGCCGGCACGCGCCGGTTGTGGCTGCCGGACTACCTGGAGCCGGGCCAGCAGGCGTTCCAGATGGCGGCCGAGCTGGCCCTGCACGGCTACCTGCCGCAGATCGATGCGGTGGTGGCACGCGCCGGCTTCACCGATGAGGCACGCATCGCGCAGGCGCGGATTGGCTTGTCGAATTACTTCGCCGGTGCGTTGGTGATGCCGTACATGCGCTTCCTGCGGGCGGCCGAAGCCAGCAGCTACGACATCGAACTGCTGGCGCATCAGTTCGGTGTGGGCTTCGAAGCGGTCTGCCATCGGCTGAGCACGCTGGCACGGCGCAGCGCGCCCGGGCTGCCGTTCTTCTTCATCCGCGTGGACCGCGCCGGCAATGTGTCAAAGCGTCATTCGGCCACCGATTTCCATTTCTCGCAGGTGGGTGGTTCGTGCCCGCTGTGGATCGTCTACGAGGCGTTCAACCAGCCCGGCCGCATCCTGACCCAGACCGCGCGCATGCCCGACGGGCGACGCCATTTCTGGCTCGCGCGGCAGGTCAGCAGCGGGCCGGTCGGGCATGGGCAGCCGCGCAAGACCTTCGCCGTGGCGCTGGGCTGCGATCTGCAGCATGCCGAACGGCTGGTGTATTCACTGGGGTTGGACGTGCAGAGCCCGGGCAATTCGGTGTCGATCGGGCCAGGTTGCCGGGTGTGCCCGCGCGAGGACTGCATGCAGCGCGCGTTCGCGCAGTTGCCGGGGCGATAGGGTTGGTTCGGCAGGGCTGCGCCCTGCACCCGTGGTAGTGCCGGCCGCTGGCCGGCAACAGCAACAACAAAGGCAAAAGCTGCCATTCCGTGGGATGCGGGGTGGGTCCGGTTGCGGGGGACGCCGTGAATACGTCCCTGTAGGCTCGGTCGCGCCATCCATGGCGCTCACGCCCCCGCAACCGGACCCACCCCGCCTTCGACAGTTTCCCGCTGCTGTTGGTGGGTGCTGACCATTGGTCGGCACGCTGCTGTTGGTGGGTGTCGACCTTGGTCGACACGGTAGTTCCACGCCATGCGTGGATGCTCTTCGATGAAGGTTCGAAATATTCGATTGCGATGGGATTCCATCCACGCATGGCGTGGATCTACTAAACCTTTCGTGCGTAGGCTGCATCCCAATGCAATGCCTGCCCATGGAGACACCGATGTCCCTGTTGCGCTCTTGCCTGGCCCTGCTGCTCACTGCCACCGCCGCGCCGGCGTGGGCGACCTTTTCCATTGCGGCCTGCAATGAGGCCGGCGACTGCGGTGTGGCGGTGGCCACGCACAATCTCGGCGTCGGTGGCGTCGGGGTGCCGTGGGCACAGGCGAAGGTGGGGGCTGTCGCCAGCCAGTTCGAGACCAACCCGACCTACGGCTCGAAGGGGCTGGCGCTGCTGGCCAAGGGCCGCACACCCGTGCAGGTGCTGAAGCAGCTGCTGGACGAAGATGGCAACTTCGATGGCACCACGCTTGCCGAACGGCAGGTGGGATTGGTCAGTGCCCGTGGTGGCAATGCGCAGTACACCGGTGCTGCCGCGCAGCAGGCGGATTGGGCCGGCGCGCAGGGCGAGGGCATGCTGAGCCTGCAGGGCAATGGGCTGGCCGGGCCGGAGGTGCTGGCCGCGATGCAACGGGCCTTCGGCGCATCACACGGAGAATTGGCTGCGCGCCTGCTGGCGGCACTGGAAGCGGGCCAGGCCGCAGGCGGCCAGCGCAGCGGGCAATGGTCGGCGGCGCTGCTGGTGCGCACGCCGGGGGGCGACTGGCAGGACACCGACCTGCGCGTGGACGCTGATCCACGCGCGGTCGCGAAGCTGCGCGAGCTGTACGACATGCGTCTGTCCAACGAGGCGATCATCCGCGCGGAGGAGTATTGGGAGAAGGGTGATGTGGCAGCTGCGCGCGCGGCGCTGGCAACGTCGCTGTCACTGGCACACGGCTGGGACCGCACCTGGGCGCGCGCGGCGCGGCTGGCCATGCAGCAGGGAGATACGGCGCTGGCACGCGAGTATCTGGCGGGCCTGCGTGCGCTCAATCCGGGCTGGGTGAAGCAGGAGCTGGCGTTGCCGCTGTATGCGCCGTTGCAGGGTGATGCGGTGGTGGAGGCGTGGCGCTGAGGCGCCCCGGGGAGGGGTCAGATCCGTTTTCCTGCGGAAAACGGATCTGACCCCGATTGCCCCCGATTGGAGATGCATCCACGCATGGCGTGGATCTACCGGGGACCGGCTCAGTAGATCGGCGTCACCTTCATCTGCGGCAACGGTCGCGGTGCGCCGTCGGTAAGGTCCGGGCCGAGGTCATCCCAGCTACGGCCCTGCTCGACCATCAGCCCCCACAGCTGCTGGGAGGCCAGCCGCTTGTCCTCCGATCCCAGCTTGTACGAGGGCGGTGCCGGTTCACCACGGGCGACCATCGAATAGGCCGCACGGTAGGCCAGCACCTGCTGCGCCGGGTCATCGGTGCGCGCTACCTCCAGCGTGTAGCGCTGGTAGGCCGAGGCCAGGTTGCGCCAGCGGATCCAGTAGTGGTTCTCGAACGAGAACGAACAGAAGCGCGCACCGGCCAGGCTGCCCTTGTCGGCGATGCGGGAGAGCACCTCCTGTGGCATGTCCAGGTTCATGCCACCCTCGTCGCCCTGCAGGCTGACATGCACGATGCGGTCGCGATAGCCCGGCGCGCGCGCCTGCAGCAGGTCGCGCCAGTTCTGCATGGTCGCCACCACCGCGAACAGGAAACGACCCAGTTCGGCAGCGGCCAGCGGCGTGGCGATCGACTGGTAGGTGCGCTGCCAGCCATGCCGGTTCTCGGTCGGCAGGAACACCGCATGTTCCAGCGCCTGGCGGCCGCTGCTGCCATGACTCACGTCGTCGGCGTGCTGCGGGTAGACCAGGTTGATTGCAAAGGTCGGCCAACGCGGCAGGGCCGCGTCGAAGAGGTGGATCGGGAAGTTGCTGCTGATGCCGCCATCGGAGAACCAGCAGATGCGGAAGGCGGTGATCACCGGGCCGCAGGCCTGCCCGGCGCTGGTCAGCCCTTCCATGCTGTCGGCCACGTTGTGCTCGGGGTCGGCCGCCGGCGCAGTCGGCTCGCAGCGACGCTCGCGGCGCGAAGGTTCGTGCAGCGGCACGGCGCTGATCAGCAGCGGGAAGCTCAGGCTCATGCGCGTGGCCACCAGCACCGGCAGCTGCGGGCCCGGCGGCAGGTGGTAGTACTGTCGTCCCTCCACGTCCAGCGGCGGTCCGGCCTGCGTCACCAGCCACTGCACCACGCTGGCCGGGAACAGCTGCTCGAACTCCTCGCGCAGGAACCAGAACTGCGCGCCACCCAGCGGCAGCGTGCGCGGCTCGTTGTGCGACACGCAGGTGGTGATCATCTGCAGGCTGATCGCATGCGGGCTGTCCGGTTCGCCGGCATAGCGCGGTGCGTCGTGCAGGTCCGCGAAGGTCAGCGGGGCATCCAGCGGCTTGCCGGACAATTGCTGCAGGCACGTGTGCAACCACTCGGTCAATGCCGGCTTGCGCGCATCGCGGCCGAGACCGCTGCACAGGCCCAGCAGGTTGCGCCGTGCCACCCGCGCGACCCGCAGCGCGGCACCGGCAACGCCCGCACCGTAGGCGCACAGCAGCGACGGCAGCAACGTGGCGGCCACGCCGCTCCAGCCGCCGCCCCACCAGCCCAGGCCCAGCAGCAACGCCAGCGACACCAGCACCTCAAGCGGCGCGATCTCGAACACCGCGATGGCCAGGCACAGCAGCTTGTGCGGCAGGCTGGCATTGCCGGTCAGCACCACCAGCAGCCGATACGCCGCACGCGCACCGCGCGCCGGCTGGAACAGGCTGTAGATGAAACCGCGCCGCGACAGCTGCGCCGACACCGCCGACAAGCCGCCATAGCCCGCGTCGCCGGGCAGGCGCTCACCGGCCTGCTGGCGGCGATCACCGCAGGCCGCCGCAGCCGCCACCGCTGCGGCGATGGCGCCGGCCGAGGTGCCGCCGATGCTCTTGAAGCGATACTCGCGGGCCAGCGCCAGTACCGCATTGGGGTACACGATGCCGCTGGTGATGCCGCCTTTCATGACCAGATCGCAGTACTTGTCCGCCACTATCCTGCCCCCGCTGACTGTGCCCGAGATGCCATCCGACGCTACGGGTGCAGTATGACGCGAAGCCTTCTCACCGCCTGAGAACCCGCCCACGGAAGCGCCACTGGCCGCCTCCAGCGGTACATGGCGGCAGCATGAAACCGAGGCATCCACGCACGGCGTGGATCCACCGCTCAGGCCCGGCCGGCAATCAACGCTGCTGCGGACAGAGCGCCACGCGCTTGCTGCCCGCATCGATCAGCACCGCCGCGTCCTGCAGTGCGTGCGCGCCGATCACCGCCTCCGGGTAGTGATCAGAGACGCGCACGTCGAGATTGCGAAGCGTCAGGCCACCGACCACCAGCGGCACGTCCAGCCGTGCCCGGCCGCTCTGGATCCGGCCGTGGCTGAGGGCCAGTGGTTCGCCCGCGACAACCGTGCCGCTGGCTGCACGCTCATGGAGTGCAGCAGGCAGCACCAGCGCCACGTTTGCGCCGGTATCCAACTGTGCTTCGGTCGTAACCGTGCCGATCTGCACCGGAATGCGGAAGGCCCGCGTGTAGGCCAGCGTACCCGGCTGCCCCGGCAGCAATCGATGGTCGCGGCGAAAGCGCAGCCGCTTGCGTGGGAAGTCGAGCACCAGCAGGCCATCGTCGAAGAAATCGCGCGCCAGGATCCCATCGAAGGCGGCGGCCTCGGACTGTCGGGCGTTGTAGTCGCGGGTGATCGCCACCACGTCCTGGCGGCGCACGCCACCAAGGGCGAGCGCATCGAAGCGGACCGTAGCGGCATCGGCGGTGCGCACGCCATCGGAATGAGAGGCGGTGCCCCCCATTGGCAGATTCAGCGCGCGCACCAGGCGGGTATCGGCACGTGCCACACCACTCGCACCGGTATCGACGGCGAAGCGGAACGTACCTGCGTCATTGACCTGCACCTGCAGGTAGATGCGCCCATCGACAACCTCGAACGGAACATCGATGACGGTTTCACCGGGCGCAGTGGCCAATGCACATGCCGGGCCAGGTGAAGGCAGTGCATGGGCCCATCCGGAAAGGCAGAGCAGCCCCATCGCCCATACGGGCAGGCAGCGCCGCCTGGCACGGGTCGGGGCAGTTGGATGCCCGGTGCGGGCGTGTGGGGGCGTTGCGGCAAGACTGTCCATGGGCAGGGTTCCAAGCGGTCCTGCAGCATGGATGCGCCACGGGCCCGCACGGTTGCACCCTGCGGACCTTGACCATCGCCGCCAACGGGTCCACCGTGCACACGCCGAAGGTATCCTTCCCGACGTTTCGATAACGGGATGGATTTAAACGGGAATCCGGTGAAGGCGCCTCGCGCGCCCATTCCGGAGCTGCCCCGCAGCGGTGAATGGAAACGAATCCTGCCAACAGCACTGGGCACATGCCTGGGAAGCGGCAGGTAGTAGGTGGGCTGCGGCCCGTGTCCATCAGCCCGAATACCGGCCACGGCCGGGGGACACGACCGTCCCCTGATTCGACCTGGACTCTCCGCGGGGAGGGTGCCGGGGCCGCCGTTGTCCTGCGCGTGCAGGCAGCGCGGCCGCGCGCGTCCTTTTCACGGTATCCGGCCCGCCCTGTTCCACCCACGCGCTGATGCATGGGCCACCGTCGCTGCCGGCGGTCCATGCGGTACCTGACGATGACCGATCTCCAACGCCCCACCCTGACCCTGCCCGCCGACGGCAAGCGCCTGCTGCTGCATTCGTGCTGCGCGCCCTGTTCGGGCGAAGTGATGGAGGCGATCACCGCCTCCGGGATCGACTACGCGATCTTCTTCTACAACCCCAACATCCACCCGGTGAAGGAGTACGAGCTGCGCAAGCAGGAGAACATCCGCTTCGCCGAGCAGCACGGCATTCCCTTCATCGATTGCGACTACGACACCGACAACTGGTTCAGCCGTGCGCGTGGCATGGAGAACGAGCCCGAGCGCGGTATCCGCTGCACGATGTGCTTCGACATGCGTTTCGAGCGCACCGCGCTGTACGCGCATGAACACGGCTACGACACCATCAGCTCGTCGCTGGGCATCTCGCGCTGGAAGAACATGACGCAGATCAACGACTGCGGCATCCGCGCCGCATCGCGCTATGAAGGCCTGCAGTACTGGGACTACAACTGGCGCAAGGGTGGCGGTGCCAGCCGCATGATCGAGATCAGCAAGCGCGAGCAGTTCTACCAGCAGGAATACTGCGGCTGCGTGTACTCGCTGCGCGATGCCAACCGCCATCGCCGCGAGAACGGCCGGGAGCGGATCAAGATCGGCCTGCTGTACTACGGGCAGGACGCTGAGACGCCGCAGGGCGATTGACCTGCGCCGCCGGGGCGGCCACGCTGGTCGCCCCCTTGTGATGTAGTGGATCTGCCATGACCGCCCTGCCCGCCGATGTCGCCCTGCTGGTGATCGACCTGCAGCCGGACTTCATGCCCGGTGGCGCGCTGGCCTGCGACCAGGGCGATGCGCTGGTGGCACCGATTGCCGGACTGCTGGCACAGCGCCGCTACCGCACGGTGGTGGCCACCCAGGACTGGCACCCGGCCGGCCACGCCTCCTTCGCCAGCCAGCACCCCGGCAAGCGTCCGTTCGAGACCATCCTGCTGCACGCGCAGCCGCAGACGCTGTGGCCCGACCATTGCGTGCAGGGCAGCGATGGCGCCGCGCTGCACCCGGGCTTGGACTGGACCGTGGCCGACCTGATCCTGCGCAAGGGCACGCGCCAACAGGTGGATTCGTACAGCGCCTTCCGCGAGAACCACGGCCCCGATGGCGAGCGCCCGGCCACCGGCCTGGCCGGCTGGCTGCACGAGCGCCGCATCCGCGAAGTGCACGTGTGCGGCCTGGCCCGCGACTACTGCGTGCTGTGGAGCGCGCAGGACGCGGTGAAGTCTGGCTTCCGGGTGAAGTTCCTGTGGGAGCTGACCAAGCCGGTGACCGAGGCCAACGACGCAATGGTGCGCGAGGCGCTGGGGAAGGCGGGAATCGCGATCATCTGATGGACGACCGCCGGGCATGATCCGGCGCCACCGGTAATCCGACCCGAAACGGTAGTGCCGGCCGCTGGCCGGCAACCCCGGGATCCCTGCTGTTGCCGGCCCGCGGCCGGCACTACCGGAACACCACCGTGCGGTGCCCGTTGAGCAGGATGCGGTGCTCGACATGCCGGCGCACGGCACGCGCCAGCACCAGCGATTCGGTGTCACTGCCCAGCCGCACCAGTTCGCGCGGTGCCATCGCGTGGTCCACGCGAGCCACATCCTGTTCGATGATCGGGCCTTCGTCCAGATCCTCGGTGACGTAGTGCGCGGTGGCGCCGATGATCTTGACCCCGCGCGCGTGTGCCTGATGGTACGGCTGCGCGCCCTTGAAGCTGGGCAGGAAGCTGTGGTGGATGTTGATCGCGCGGCCCGCCAGCGCGCGGCACAGCGTGGGCGACAGGATCTGCATGTAGCGCGCCAGCACCACCAGGTCGATGCGCTCGCGCTCGACCAGGTCGATGATCTGCTGCTCCTGCACCGCGCGCGTTTCCGCGTTCACCGGCAGATGATGGAACGGCACCTGGTAGGACGCGGCCAGCGGCGCGAAGTCGGCATGGTTGGACGCCACTGCGGCGATGTCCACCTTCAGCTGGCCGCTGTGGGCGCGGAACAGCAGATCGTTGAGGCAGTGCCCCTGCTTGCTGACCAGCACCAGCAGCCGCGCGCGGCGTCGGCCATCGTGCAGCTGCCAGTCCATGCCGAAGCCTTCGGCGAGCGTTGCCATGGCGGTGTGCACGGTCTCCAGCGGCAAGCTGGCGTCGCGGTCGAAGTGCACGCGCAGGAAGAAGCGGCCGCTTTCCTCATCGCCGAACTGCTGCGCGTCGAGGATGTTGCAGCCGTGGTCGAACAGAAGGCCGGACACGCGGTAGACGATGCCGGTGCGGTCGGGGCAGGACAGGGTAAGAATGGAATCGGGGCGCATCTTCCGAGTGTAGGGCAGCGACCTGCCTGCCGGATCGATGGTCTCCGATGCAACCGAACTGCTTGGTTCAGTCCCAAGCGATACTTGGGCGTCCCCATGGCAAGCTGGTCGGTCATGAACCTGTTGCAACTGATCCGCAGCTTCACCCGCACCGCAGAGACCGGCAGCATTGCCGCCGCGGCCCGCATCCTTGGCATCAGCGCCACCGCAGTCGGCCAGAACATCAACCGTCTGGAGGCCCATCTGGGCGTACGGTTGCTGAACCGAAGCACGCGCCAGCTGGCCCTCAGCGAGGCCGGTGCGCTGTACCTGGCCCAGGTGCGCCACATCGAAGCCGACCTGGCACGCGCGCAGGCCATGGTCACCGCCGGCGACATCGAACCGGCCGGGCCACTGCGCATCGCCAGCAGCAGCGCGTTCGGTCGCCACGTGCTGGCACCGTTGCTGCCGTCGCTGCAGCAGCGCTATCCACAACTGCAGCTGGAGCTTCGCCTGACCGACCGCGCCGTGCAGCACGGGCCGGAAGCGGTGGATGCCAGCATCCGCATCGGTGCGCAGCTGGAGGACGGCGTAGTCGCACGGCAGCTGGCGCGCGTGCCCTTCGTGTTCTGTGCCTCACCGGCCTACCTGACGGCACACGGCACCCCGCAGCAACCCTCCGACCTGGGCAGCCATCGTGGTCTGCTGCACCGCTTCCCCACCGATGGCCGACCATTGCGCTGGGGCCTGCTGAAGGACGGCCAGCGCGTGGACGCCGCGCTGCCACCGAGCATGGTCTGTGATGACATCGATGCGCTGGCGACGCTGGCGGCGGCCGGTGCCGGCATTACCCGGCTGGCCGCATTCGTGGCCGAGCCGTACCTGCGCGATGGCCGCCTGCAGGCGGTGTTCGGCGCCAACACCGCGTGGCGCCCGGAACCGATGGAGGTCTACTTCTGCGTCAGCGACCGCCGCGACTTCACCGCCAAGATCCGCGCGCTGTTCGAGCACCTGCAGGCCGGCATCACGCCGGCCTGGCGGGTGTGAGCCTCAGCGTGCCTTGAATCAGCGTGCCTTGAACACGCCACGCGCGTCGCGCGGCTCACAGCGCAGGTACTGCGGCGCCGGTTCCACGCTGTCGCGCAATGCAGCAGCAGCGTGCCACGGCCAGCGCGGGTCGTAGAGGATGCCGCGTGCCAGCGCGACCGCATCGGCGTGGCGATGGCGCAGGATCGATTCGGCCTGCTCCGGTTCGGTGATCATGCCCACGGCGATGACCGGCATGCGCACCTTGGCCTTGATCGCCGCCGCGAACGGCACCTGGTAACCCGGACCGACGGTGATCTTCTGGCGCTCGTCCAGGCCACCGCTGGAAACGTGCAGGAAGTTGCAGCCGCGCGCATCCATCACCTGCGCCAGCGCTTCGCTCTGCACCAGATCCCAACCACCGTCGACCCAGTCGCTGGCGGAAATGCGCACGCCCACAGCGACCTTGTCGGACACTGCCGCACGCACGGCATCGAACACTTCCACCAGCAGACGCAGGCGGTTCGGCAACGAGCCACCGTAGCCGTCGGTGCGGCGGTTGCTGAGTGGGGACAGGAACTGGTGCAGCAGGTAACCGTGGGCCGCATGCAGCTCGATCAGCTCGAAGCCCAGGCGCTCGGCACGCACGGCGCTGGCGGCGAAGGCAGCGACGACTTCGGCAATGCCGGCCTCATCCAGTTCCTGCGGCGCCGGATCGGCTGCGTGGAACGGCAGCGGCGACGGCGCCACGGTGGCCCAGCCACGCGCATCATCGGCCGGCAGCTGGCCGCCGCCATCCCACGGGCGCTTCACCGACGCCTTGCGACCGGCGTGGCCGAGCTGGATACCCAGCGGCATCGGCGACCAGCGGCGGACGCTGGCCAGTACCTGTGCCAGTGCCGCTTCGGTGCCGTCATCCCACAGGCCCAGGTCGGCCCAGCTGATGCGGCCACGCGGCTCGACCGCGGTGGCTTCCAGGATCAGCAGGCCGGCGCCGGACTGCGCCAGGTTGCCCAGGTGCATGGCATGCCAGTCGCTGGCGCGGCCATCTTCGGCGGAGTACTGGCACATCGGCGCGATGACGATGCGGTTGGACAGGGTCAGGGGGCCGAACGAGATCGGCGAAAACAGCTGGCTCAAGACGGTGATGAACGACGAAGGGGGGGCGTATTGCACCGCCGCACGGCCTGCGAATCAACCGTCTGGATGGATCGCTGTTTCGCGGGGGCGGGTCACCGGTAGCGCCGGGCATGGCCCGGCGCTACCGGGTCGCAAAACCCGCCAACGCCTCGGCGCAGTCCCGCTCATCCTTGAACTGCAGCAGGTCGTCGGCGCGGGTGCGGCCACGGTTCAGCGCCGCCACCGGCAGTCCTGCCCTGGCCGCTGCCTGCACGAAGCGGAAGCCGGAATAGACCATCAGCGACGAGCCCACCACCAGCACGGCGTCTGCCTGCTGCAGGTGCCCATGCACCGCCTCCACGCGCTCCCGCGGCACGTTTTCACCGAAGAACACCACGTCCGGCTTCAGCAGGCCGCCACAGTACGGGCAACCGGGCACCACGAAGCTGGAGAAATCGGTCTCCAGATCGGCATCGCCGTCGGGGGCGATGCCAGCCTCCAGGGCATCCCAGCCGGGATTGGCGTCCAGCAGGCGCTGCTGGAAGTCCTCGCGGCCGCTACGGCGCTCGCAGCCCATGCAGCGCACCAGGTCCAGGCGGCCATGCAGGTCGATCACGTTGCGGCTGCCGGCGCGCTGGTGCAGGCCGTCCACGTTCTGGGTCAGCAGTACCTGCAGCTTGCCGCTGTTTTCCAGTGCGGCCAGGGCCTGGTGGGTACCATTGGGCCGTGCCAGGCCGAACCGCGGCCAGCCCAGCAGGCTGCGCGCCCAGTAGCGCTGGCGGGTGGCCGCTTCGCCCATGAACGCCTGGTAGGTCACCGGTGGCGTACGTTTCCACTGGCCGTCGGTATCGCGGTAATCGGGAATGCCCGAGGCGGTGCTGCAACCGGCACCGGTCAGCACGAACAGGCGCTGGGCGCGGTCGATGAAGTCGGTCAGCGGCAGGGTCATGGGTACCAGATGGGGGCGCATGCGCGCCCCGGCAAGCGCCGGTCCAGTCGGCCGGGTCAGGCCACCGGCAGGGGCGGCACTGCGATCGGATGGCCTTCCTCGTCCAGCGCGATCATCACAAAGTGGCCGCGGGTACACAGCTTGCGCTCGCCGCTGTGCAGGTCTTCGGCGACCAGCTCCACCTCGACCTTCATCGAGCTGCGGCCGACTTCGACGATGCGGCCGATGGTTTCCACCATCTGGCCGATGCGGATCGGCAGCTTGAAGTCGACCTGGTCGCTGCGCGCGGTCACCACGGTGCGGCGCGAGTAGCGCGCAGCGGCCAGGAAGGCGGCCTTGTCCATCCACGCCAGCGCCTGGCCACCGAACAGGGTGCCGAGGTGGTTGGTGTGGTTCGGGAAGACGATTTCGGCCATGCGCACTTCGGTGGGCGGCACGGTCTCGGGGATCGGGGTCATGGGGGTGCTTCGGTGTGTGGGGTCCGGTAATTTTATGCGACCGGCGTGACGGCCATCGGAACGCATGTGCAATGGCCACCTGGCAGCGGTGCTTGCGCAGGCACCGCCCGTGGCAGGCGCTACACTGCGCCACGCCCACCGCCAGGACCGCCCATGCCCGCCACTTCCGACCTTCTGGCTTTTGCACTGGTCTCGCTGGCCATGGTGATCACGCCCGGGCCGAACATGATCTACGTCATCTCGCGCTCGATCTGCCAGGGGCCCATGGCGGGACTGATCTCGCTGGGCGGGGTGGCGCTGGGCTTCGTGTTCTACATGCTGTGTGCGGCGCTGGGCATTACCGCCCTGTTGATGACGGTACCGTTTGCCTACGACGCGCTGCGCATCGGCGGCGCGCTGTACCTGCTGTACCTGGCGTGGCAGGCGCTCAAGCCGGGTGGCCGTTCGCCGTTCGCGGTGCGCGACCTGCCGCAGGACAGCCCGCGCAAGCTGTTCACGATGGGCTTTCTGACCAATCTGCTGAACCCGAAGGTGGCCGTGATGTACCTGTCGCTGCTGCCGCAGTTCCTGCATCCCGACGGCGAAGGCAGTGTGCTGATGCAGTCGATCGTGCTGGGCTCCACCCAGATCCTGGTCAGCGTCAGCGTGAACGGCATGATCGCGCTGACTGCAGGCAGCATCGCCGGCTTCCTGGCTGCGCGCCCGACCTGGCAGGTGGTGCAGCGCTGGCTGATGGGCACGGTGCTGGCCGGGCTGGCGGTACGCATGGCGGTGGAAGGACGGCGCTGATCGCGGCGTGCCCTCCAGGCGATACGCCCAGCCCCGTGATCAGAACAGTTCGGCGTGGTAGAAGCTCGGTTGTGCCGACCAGGCCTTGATATCGCCACATTGCGGCACGCTGGTGTAGTACAGGCGGATGGGAATGGCGGAGACCTTCGCACTCATCAGCATGGCGTAGGTTGCCTTGCAGACCTCCGGCGGCATGCTGAAATCGCCTTTGCTGACGATGTTGCAGACCGCGTGGATGGGCGAGGCGGTGGTTGCCACGAACACCTTGCCGCTGGCATCGATGGAAACGTTGGCCACCTTGGAATCGCAGTTCGTGCCATGGGCCAGTGACGGACAGGCGACCAGGACGGCGAACAGTCCTCCCATCCATCCACGAAACACGGTCTTGCGGGTTGCTGTTCCAGGCACTGCAGTCTCCATTGCGACCTCCAGGGTCCATTCAATTCCACCACCATGGTGGGAACACGCGTACGGGAACGCGGCGCTGGGATTGTCCGCGCGTCATTCCTGCCGTGGCGTCCCCTCTTCCTGTCCAGGCACGGCATGGGTACGACGTACCGCCGCCGCCGGAGTCCAGCGAGAATAGCCCATCTTGTTGATGCGCAACAAAAAACCCCGGCATTGGCCGGGGTTCTTCGTTGCGACAGGCCTGACCGGTCCGATCAGAAGTTCATGTCGAAGGCCACTTCGCCCTGCACGCCGACCTGGTAGGCCGAGACGCGGCGTTCGAAGAAGTTGGTCAGTTCCTGCACGTCCTGCAGTTCCATGAACGGCAGCGGGTTGCGCACGTTGTACTTCTTTTCCATGCCCAGCTTGGCGAAATGCTGGTCGGCGCAGTGCTGCAGGTACTGGCGCATGTCGCGGGTCGAGATACCGGCCACGCCGCCGGACAGCACGTCCTCGGCGAACTGCACTTCGCATTCGATGGCTTCGGCCAGCATGTCGTAGACCTGCTGCTTCATCTCTTCGTCGAACAGGTCCGGCTCTTCCTCGCGGACAACACGCACCGACTCGAACGCGAACTCCATGTGCGCGCTCTCGTCGCGGAACACCCAGTTGGTGCCCGAGGCCAGGCCCGGCAGCAGGCCGCGCGAACGGAAGTAGTACACGTAGGCGAACGCGGCGAAGAAGAACAGGCCTTCGATGCAGGCAGCGAAGCAGATCTGGTTGAGCAGGAACTGGCGGCGCTCGGCGCGGGTCTCGATGCGCTTCAGGTCCTGGATCGAATCGATCCACTTGAAGCAGAAGTCGGCCTTCTTCTTGATCGAGTCGATGTTCTCCACCGCGGCGAAGGCTTTGACGCGCTCCTCCGGATCCGGCAGGTAGTTGTCGAGCAGGGTCAGGTAGAACTGCACGTGCAGCGCTTCTTCGTACAGCTGGCGCGACAGGTACATGCGCGCTTCCGGCGCATTGAGGTGCTGGTACAGGTTCAGCACCAGGTTGTTGGACACGATCGAGTCGCCGGTGGCGAAGAACGCGACCAGGCGGTGGATCAGGTGGCGCTCACCCGGCGACATCTTGCTGTGCAGGTCGGTGATGTCGATCTGGAAGTTGATCTCTTCCACCGTCCAGGTGTTCTTGATCGCGTTCCGGTACATGTCATAGAACTGCGGGTAGCGCATCGGGCGCAGGGTCAGTTCAAAACCGGGATCGAGCAGCATCTGCTTGGGCTTGTCGGCCATGGGTGTTTCCTTGAATTCCTGGGTGAGCCGCCGGGCATGGCCCGGCGCTACCGTGGGTGTTTTTTCGCAGCCGAGCATGGCTCGGCTCTACAGGTGCGAGGTGCCGGCGGGGCCGGCACAGCGCGTTTTACTGGCAGGCCTCGCAGGCTTCCGGGTTTTCCAGCGAGCAGGCGATGGCTTCGTCCGGGCTGAACACCTTGGCCGGGGCTGCGCTGCTCACCGTGGTCTTGGCGATCTTGGTGGCCGGGCGCGAACGCAGGTAGTAGGTGGTCTTGATGCCCTGCTTCCAGGCGTACATGTACATGGAAGACATCGCGCCGATGTTCGGGCTTTCCATGAACAGGTTGAGCGAGGCCGACTGGTCGATGAAGGCGCCACGCTCGGCGGCCATGTCGATCAGCGAGCGCATCGGCAGTTCCCACGCGGTGCGGTAGACCTCGCGCAGCGTTTCCGGAATCTGCGCCACGCCGGCGATGGAACCTTCGGCCAGCTTGATGGCATCGCGCATGTCGGCGGTCCACAGGCCCAGCTTCTTCAGCTCGTTCACCAGGTAGCGGTTGACCTGCAGGAAGTCACCGGACAGGGTCTCGCGCTTGAACAGGTTGGACACCTGCGGCTCGACGCACTCGTAGCAGCCGGCGATCGAGGCGATGGTCGCGGTCGGGGCGATCGCGATCATCAGCGAGTTGCGCAGGCCGTGTTCCTTGATGCGCTCACGCAGGGCATCCCAGCGTGCGGTGTCTTCCGGCACCACGTTCCAGGCGTCGAACTGCAGTTCACCACCGGCGGCACGGGTGTCGTTGAACGACGGGTGCTTGCCACGTTCCTGGGCCAGCTCGCAGGAGGTTTCCAGCGCGTGGAAGTAGATCGCTTCGGCAATCTTCTTCGACAGGGCGCGGGCTTCGGCGCTGTCGAACGGCAGGCGCTTGCGGAAGAACACGTCCTGCAGGCCCATGCAGCCCAGGCCGACCGGACGCCAGCGCAGGTTGGCGCGGCGGGCGGTTTCGATCGGGTAGAAGTTCAGGTCGATGACGCGGTCGAGCTGGCGCACGGCCAGGCGCACGGTCTCGGCCAGCTTCTCGAAGTCGAACTCGTTGTGCTCGTCGAAGTGGTTGCCCAGGTTGATCGAACCCAGGTTGCACACGGCGGTTTCATCGTTGGAAGTGACTTCCAGGATTTCGGTGCACAGGTTGGACAGGTGGATCACGTTGCCCGGACGCAGGGTCTGGTTGCTGGCGCGGTTGCACTTGTCCTTGAAGGTCATCCAGCCGTTGCCGGTCTCGGCCAGCGTACGCATCATGCGGGCATACAGCTTGCGCGCGGAGATGGTGCGGTTGGCCTTGCCCTGGGCTTCGGCCTGCAGGTAGGCGGCCTCGAAGGCTTCGCCGAACAGGTCGGTGAACTCCGGCACGACGCGCGGATCGAACAGCGACCATTCCTGGTCGGCTTCGACGCGCTTCATGAACAGGTCCGGCACCCAGTTGGCCAGGTTCAGGTTGTGCGCACGGCGGGCTTCGTCACCGGTGTTGTCACGCAGCTCGAGGAAGTCCTCGATGTCGGCATGCCAGGTTTCCAGGTACACGCAGGCCGCGCCCTTGCGCTTGCCGCCCTGGTTCACCGCGGCCACGGACGAATCCATGGTCTTCAGCCACGGCACGATGCCGTTGGAGTGGCCGTTGGTCGACTTGATCAGCGAACCACGCGAGCGCACGCGGGTGTAGCTGACGCCGATGCCGCCGGAGAACTTCGACAGCTGGGCGATATCGCCGTACTTGGAATAGATCGACTCCAGCGAGTCCTGCGGCGAGTCCAGCAGGAAGCACGAGGACAGCTGCTCGTGGGTGGTGCCGGAATTGAACAGGGTCGGGCTGGACGGCAGGTAGTCCAGGTTGCCCATGCGCTTGTACAGCGCCAGGGTCTCGGACACGTCCTCGCTCAGCGCGCTGGCGATGCGCAGGAAGAACTGCTGCGGGGTCTCGATCACCTTGCGGGTGTGCGGGTGGCGCAGCAGGTAACGGTCGTACAGGGTACGCAGGCCGAAGTAATCGAAGTTCAGGTCCAGCGAGATGTCGATGGCATCGTTGAGCTTGCGCGCGTTGGTCTGCACGAAGTTCAACAGGCGGTCGTTGATCAGGCCGACTTCATGGCCACGGCTGACCGACTGCGAGAACGCGTAGATTTCCTGGCCCGAGACTTCCTTGGCGATGTAGTTGGCCAGCAGGCGCGCAGCCAGGCGGCCGTACTCGGGCTCTTCACCGATCAGCAGGGCGGCGGTGCGGATGGACAGTTCGTCCAGCTCGCGGGTGGTGGCGCCGTTGTACAGGCCGGAAATGGTGCGGGTGGCCACGCGCATCGGATCGACAGCGTGCAGGCCTTCGGAGGAACGCTGCACCGCGCGCACGATCTTGTTCAGGTCCACCAGTTCGGTCGTGCCATTGCGCTTGGTCACACTCATCGCGTTGGCCGTCGGCGGCGACGTCAACAGGAATTCGCTTTCCTTCTCGATGGTGGCGCTGGATTCGGTGGTCACGGCGGGTGTCCTCTTGGCGTGATTGGTGGGTGCTCGATGCATCGGGTGACGCAGCCCGGGACATGACAGCCCAGGATGGCAGGACGGCGTCGCAGGGGATGAGACCCTGCGCCTGCCACTGCCGTTGACGATCGCGGATGGGTACCCCGGGCACCCCTGGAATTGGGGTTGCTGCGACCGACGGCCACAAGATAGTGGGGGTAATGGGGTCCGTCAACGCCAAATGTAGTGAAATTCGGCAATCCCTTGCGCCGCAAGGATCGTGCCATCGGCGCCCGGATCAGACGCTTCAGACCTGCCGGAACGGGCTGCGCAGTCAAGCCCGAAAGGCGTCATTGCGGTGGTACAACGCACCGCGAAAACGGAACAATGACAGCTTCACATGACAGTGATGAAACTGGCTAGGGACAACCCTGTGGATAGATGGTGGGCAGCCGGTGGGAAAGCCGGTATGGCCGGTTGGATGCCATCGGGCAGTGACTTCCGGCCGGTGACGGCACCGTGCGGGCGCGGGATGCTGGGGCCCTGCACCGACCGGAAAGGATTCCACCATGCGCCCGCCCCTGCCCGCCTTGGCCCTGCTGGCCTGCCTGGCCACCGCCCCGGTGATGGCCGGCGACGCCCCGAAGCTGCGCTCGGACCAGTGCGGCATGCGCACCGACTACGACGTGCTGGTGGACAGCGGCGGCATCTGGCTGCGGCATGGCCCGCAGGCGCCGCACGAGGTGGTGTTCCACGATGGCGTGCTGAGCCTGGACGACACGGTCGTGCCGGTCAGCGAGGCCGACGCCGCCCGCCTGCGGCAGATGGAGGCGGGGGCGCGGCAGCTGATGCCGGCAGCCACGGCGTTGGCCCAGGAAGTGAGCGGGCTGAGCTTTGACGTGCTCGACGGGGTCTATGAGAGCCTCACCGGCACCGCCAACAGCCGCAAGGTCCGGCGCCTGCGCCGGCAGGCCGATGACTGGATCGGCGGCACGCTGGGCAAGGGCTACTGGGAACAGGCGGTGTTCGGGCCGGGCTTCGAGGCCAAGGTGCAGGACATGGCCGAGTCGCTGTCCGCATCCATCGCCCGCAGCATGCTGTGGCAGATGGTCACCGGCCGCAGCGAGGCGATGGAGGAGCGCGCCGACCGCCTGGACGCGCAGATGGAACAGCAGCTGGAAGGCCGCGCCGAGCGCATCGAGGCCCGCGCGCAGGCGCTGTGCCCGCTGGTGGCCGCCGTGGCCGAGGCCCACGACGCGCTCGAGGTCCGCTATCAGGGGCAGCCGCTGCGGCTGATCCAGCGCAGTGAGGGCGTGCAAGTGGCGGCCAGCGTGCGCGAGCAGCCGCAGGATGATGCGGTGGCGCCGAGTCGATAGGCCCGCCGCGCTGTTGTAGAGCCGAGCCCACGCTCGGCTGCCTTTCGGCACGTCATTCAGAAGCAGCCGAGCATGGGCTCGGCTCTACAACCAGCGGCCCCCTCACGCCCGGTGCGGGGTACCCAGGTACTCGGCGCTCTGCATCTCGATCAGGCGCGAGGCGGTACGCTCGAACGCGCCCTGCAGGCGCTGCCCGGTGTACAGCTCGATCGGCGAGGTGCTGGCGGTGCAGACCAGGTTGACGTGGCGGTCGTACAGTTCGTCGATCAGGTTGACGAAGCGGCGCGCGGCATCCTCGTTCAAACGGTCGAAGGCGGGGATGCCACCCAGCAGCACGGTGTTGAACTCGTGCGCGATCTCGATGTAGTCCGAGGGCCCGCGTGGGCCCTCGCACAGCGCGGCGAAGTCGAACCAGGCGATGCTCTTGCCGCGGCCGCGGACCGGGATCTTGCGGCCCTCGATCTCGATGTTGCCGGGCTTGGCCGGCTGGCCGCCGCTCAGCTCGTTCCAGCGGGTGGCCAGCCAGTCGTCACTGTCGGCCGCCAGCGGTGCGCGGTACACCGGCGAGCGGGTCAGCGCGCGCATCCGATAATCCTCGGTGCCCTCGGCGTACAGTTCGACGCAGAAGCGCTGCAGCAGGCCGATGGCCGGCAGGAAGCTCTCGCGCTGCAGGCCGTTCAGATACAGGTTCTCCACCGCGGTGTTGGAGGTGGTGACCAGGGTCACGCCTTCGGCGAACAGGCGCTCCAGCAGCCGCGCCAGCAGCATCGCATCGCCGATGTCGGTAACGAAGAATTCGTCCAGCACCAGCACGCGCAGGTTGCTGCGCCATTCCTGGGCGATCTTCGCCAGCGGGTCGCTCTGGCCCTGGTGCTCGCGCAGGCGCTCATGGACGCTGCGCATGAAGCGATGGAAATGGGTGCGGTACTTCTGCTTGATCGGCAGCCCGTCGTAGAACAGATCAACCAGGAAGGTCTTGCCGCGGCCGACGCCGCCCCAGAAGTACAGGCCCTTCACCGGCTCGGGCTTCTTCCAGAACGAGGACAGGCGGTCCAGCCAACCGTCCTCGGCACTGTCCAGCAGGCCCAGGTGGATGCGGTCCAGCTCGGCCAGCGCCGCATGCTGGGCCGGGTCGTTCTGCCAGTCGCCACGGGCAACCCCTTCCGCGTACCGCTGCGACGGGGTCAACTCCGTTGCACTCATGCCGCTGCGCCCAGCCAGTGCTTGACGCCGTGGGTCAGCGCGCCGCGCAGATCGATCAGCTTGCGGTGGAAGAAGTGGCTGGTCTCGGGCATGCGCACCAGCTCATGCGGGGCGTCCAGCGTGTCCAGCCACTGGTAGACGGCCTGCGGGTCGACGATCTCGTCCTGCTCGCCCTGGATCACCAGCCAGCGGGCCGGCGGTGCAATGCCATCGAAGTCCCAGCGACCGGCCGGCGGCGCGATCGAGATCAGCGCTTCCGGCTGCAGTTCGCCGGCGGCCTTCAGCGACACGAACGAGCCGAAGCTGAAACCGGCCAGCCACAGGCGGTCGTCCGGACGCTGGCTGCGCACCCAGGCGGCGACGGCCTTCAGGTCATCCTGCTCGCCCACGCCGTGGTCGAACTCACCGGCCGAACCACCCACGCTGCGGAAGTTGAAGCGCACCGTGGTAATGCCCAGCTCGCGCAGGGTGGTGGCGGTCATGGTGACCACCTTGTTGTGCAGGGTGCCACCCTCGGTGGACAGCGGATGGCAGACGATGGCCACGATCGGCTGCACCGGCACATCGGCCTTGGGCAGGTCGACGACCACTTCCAGCGGGCCGGCCGGGCCGTCCAGTTCGAGGCAGGCGGTTTCGCCGGGGGCGACGGGGAACGAAGGCTTGTGCATGGCACCATGATACCGTCCCCTGCCCCTGCCCTGTGCCCCGCCCCATGCTCTACCTGTCCCTGGCCGTGATCTGCAGTGTGCTGGTTTCGGTGTTGTTGAAGCTGGCCAACCGCCGCGCGCTGGACGTGCCGCAGATGGTGACGTGGAACTACCTGGTGGCCGCCACCCTCACTGCCGTGGTGCTGCAGCCGCCGCTGGAGGCGCTGCGCGCGCCGCATGCGCCGTGGGTGTCGCTGCTGGCGCTGGCGGTGGTGCTGCCGTCGATCTTCCTGGTGCTGGGCCGCGCGGTGGCGGTGGCCGGCATCGTCCGCAGCGACGTGGCGCAGCGGCTGTCGCTGCTGCTGTCATTGGCCGCCGCCTTCCTGTTCTTCGGCCAGACCGCCACGCCATGGAAGCTGGCCGGGCTTGGCCTGGGCCTGCTGGCGATGGTAGCCATCAGCCTGCGCCCGCGCGGCCCGGCGGTGGCGTCCTCGCCCGGTGGCTGGGGCTGGCTGCTGGGCGTCTGGGCCGGGTTCGCGGTGGTCGACGTGCTGCTCAAGCAGGTGGCACTGTCCGGCACGCCGTCGATGGCGGCGGTGCTGGCCAGCTTCAGCGTGGCCTTCGTGCTGATGCTGGCGCTGCAGCTATGGCGGCATTTCAGCGGCCGCAGCCGGCTGGCCTGGCGCAACCTCGGCGCGGGTGCGCTGCTGGGCCTGCTCAATGGCGGCAACATTCTTTTCTATGTGCATGCGCATCAGTCGATGCCGGAGAGCCCGGCCACCGTGTTCGCCGGCATGAACATCGGCGTGGTGGTGCTGGGTGCACTGGTGGGCGTGTTCGCCTTCGGCGAGGCCACCACGAAGTGGAACCGCGCCGGCCTGGCGCTGGCGGTGCTGGCGATCGGATTGATCGCCTGGGGGTGAGCGTTGGTTGCGGCGGGCCATTTCCGCGCCCGCGGTGGGATGTCACTTTTCTTTTCGCGCGAAAAGAAAAGTAACCAAAAGAAACGCGCCGCCAGCCGCGAGCCGGTGCTGTGCACCGGTACCCTGCGCTTCTCGATGAACCAGGGGACGGCGCCGAACTCGCTGCGCTCAGACATCGGCGCCTCTTCGCCCCTGATTCACCTGCGATGCTCGGCTCGCTTGAAGACGGACTGGAAGATCAAAAGCAACAGCAGGATCAGTGCCGCCCCATGTGCACGCCACACCCCAGCGGATGCACAACCGCTGGGTTATTCATCGAAACCCAGCAACAGCGGGTCGTGGTCGGAGCTGCGCCACGGGCCCTGTACGTTGCGGCCCTGGTAGCCGCTGGCGTCCTGCTCGTCGGCATTGCTGTGCCATTCGGCGGCCCCGCGCAGGCGCTTGGCCATGCCCGGGCTCAGCAGTGCATGGTCGAGGCGGCCGGTGTAGCCGTTGTAGACGTAGCTGTAGGGATGCTCGACCTTGGCGACCTTGAACGCGTCCTGCCAGCCCAGCTCATGCAGGGTGCGGATCGGGTCTTCCATCGCGTAGGCATTGAAATCGCCCAGCAGCACCGCGTCCTTGGCACCGGTACCGGTCGGGTCGGTCTGCAGCCAGGCGTGCAGCTGCTGCGCCGAGGTCACGCGGGTGGCGTTCCAGCAGCCCTGGTTGTCGTTGCGGTCGGCGTCGGCACCGCTCGCATCGCGACAGCCCTTCGACTTGAAATGGTTGGCGACCACCACGAACGGCGCGCCCTGCTTGCCCTGGAAGGCCTGCGCCAACGGCACGCGGCTGTGCTCGACGAACGGGCCGCCGGTCAGCGTGGCCGGCGCGCCCACCGGCTGCAGGCGTGAGCTGCGGTAGATGATGCCGACCCGGATCGGGTTGTCGCCGGGGCCGTTGCCCGCGTCGACAAAGCGCCAGTCGCCCTGCGCGCCACGGTCGCGGTTGAGCGCATCGACCAGTTCGGCAATGGCCGACTGCGGACCGTAGCCATCGTTCTCCAGTTCCATCAGCGCGGCGACGTCGGCCCCCAGCGCGTTGACCGTGGTGACCAGCTTGGCCACCTGCGCCTTGTGCTCGTCCAGCGTGCGCGCGCCGCGCAGGGTCGGGAAGCCACCGCCCTGGCCGTCACCATTGAAGAAGTTCTCCAGGTTGAAGGCCGCCACGTGCAGGCTGCCCGGCACCGTCGGCACCGCCGGACGCTTCAGCTCCGGCAGCTTCAGCGCGCCTTCGACCTGCAGCCGCGGACGGCCCTGTGCGTCCACACGCACGATACCCTCCACATTGCGCAGCTGCATGCCGGTACGCAGCACCGGGTTGGCCGGCAGGTACGGCACGCTGGCCGGGTCGCGCGCATCACTGCCGTCGTCCAGCACCAGGCGGCGGCGCAGGTTGTCGGCCATCACCTGCTCGTAGCCGGCAGTACCCGGCGCGGCCACTTCGGTCGGCTGCCAAAGGCGGCCATCGAAGGCGACGGTGAGCTGGCCGAAGCGCTCCAGGCCGTCGGTACCGGCCAGGGTGAGCGGTGCGGCGATGCGCACACGCTGGCCATCCAGCGCGCGCCAGTCGGCCGGTGCGGCGGTCAGCACCACGGTGCCGCTGCTGCGCGCGGCGGAGGGCGACGCGACCGGTGCGGCCTGCGGCTGGGCCTGGGCAAAGGCGCCGGCCGGCAGCAGCAGGGACAGGGCAAGGGCGAGGGAACGGCGGCGCATCGACGGGCGACTCCATGGAAGAGGCGCACAGACTAACCCTGAAATGCGAAACCCCGCCTGCGCAGCGGGGGCATATGAGCGATCAGGCCTCGGTGGGCAAAGCCGGGTCGTGCCGGCCGCTGGCCGGCACGATCGTCTACTTCAGGTTGCCCAGCATCCAGTCCACGGTGGCGTGGATCTGCTCCTCGGTCAGCGCCGGGTTGCCGCCCTTGGGTGGCATGATGCCGCCGTCCGGGCCGGTGTAACCCTCGATGGCGTGCTTGTAGAGCGTGTCCTTGCCCTGCGCGATGCGCTTGTCCCAGTGCGAATGGTCCAGCGTTGGCGCCATGCCCACACCCGTGGTGTGGCAGGCAGTGCACAGGTTGTCGAAGATGACCTTGCCGTCCTTGGTGCCGCCATAGGCCACCTGCGACGCCGCCTTGGCCAGCGCGGCGGCCTTGGCCGCTGCCTGCGCGGCGGCGCCGGTACTGCCGGCATAGACCGCACCGGTGGGCGAGATGCGCTGTTCGGTGCGCTTGGCCGCGGTCGGCGACACCTCGGGCGGAATCCGGGTGTGGATGTAGGCGGCAAGGAGGATGAGGCCGAGGGTGATGGTCGCCAGCAGCGCGATCACCATGGAGAAGCGTTTCAGGAACTCCAGATCGTAATTCCGCACTCTTCGTTACCCCTGGCTGATAGTCGTTGGACCACGGCTGAGCGACTGCGTGATGGGCCGAGTATAGAACGCGCCTTGCGTGCGACAACAGGCGTCACTGCTGGTGCGGCGCAACATGCCGGGGGATGGGGTCAGATCCCTTTTGCGCCGCAAAAGGGATCTGACCCCAGCAACAGAAGCCGGCCAGCGGCCGGCTCTACCGGATTACCGGGCGCCGATCGCGCGCAGGCAGAAGCTGCAGATCGCATCCACCAGCGCGTCTTCGTCGCGGTGCGCTTCGCGGCTGGGCGCGGTGGGGCCGACCATCGCTTCGGTGAAGGCACCGACCAGGCACGCGGCCGTGGCGTGCGCGTCCTGCGCCGGCAGTTCACCGGCGGCCACGCCCTCTTCCACCAGCCGCAGGAAGACATCCCCAAAGGCACGACGGCCGCGCATGCGCTCGGCTTCCACATCCGGGTCGACCGGCTCAACGATGAAGGCATGGGCCAGCCCCGGCCCAGCCAGCGCACGGCGGACGAAGGCGGTGATCGCCAGCCGCAGACGCTCGCTGGCCACTTCCGGGCCACTGGCGATGCGCTCCATGATCGCGACCTCGTGGGCCACGGCGGCGTTGAGCACCTCCACGAACAGTTCGGCCTTGGACGGGAAGTGGCGGTAGATCAGGCCGGTGGATACCCCGGCCTGGGTCGCTACGGCCGTCACCGGGGCGTTGCGCCAGCCGCCGGTGGCGACCAGCTCACGGGTGGCCAGCAGGATCCTTTCACGGGCCCCGGCCAGGCGTTCTTCCATCAATGCAGAGCGTTTATAGGCCATGTTCTGATTCTAGTTTCAATTTTTGAATTCGTATTCACTTCTTGCCCGAACCCCGCTACGCTGGGGCCATCGCCCGTACGGGTGGCGGTCCTGTACACCGCCGCCCGCTCCCCCGTCGGGTGCGTCCATTTCCTGCCATCCCGCCGTGGAGCCACCACAATGCACGTGCCATCCCTGAACTTCGATCTTGGCGAAGACATCGACCTGCTGCGCCAGAGCGTGGCCCATTTTGCCGCCGCCGAGGTCGCACCGCTGGCCGCCGAGGCCGATGCCACCAATCAGTTCCCGCTGGCCCTGTGGCCGAAGCTGGGCGAACAGGGCCTGCTCGGCCTCACCGTGGAAGAAGAATACGGCGGCACCGGCATGGGCTACCTGGCCCACGTGGTGGCGATGGAAGAGATCTCGCGTGCTTCCGGCGGCATCGGCCTGTCCTACGGCGCGCACTCCAACCTGTGCGTGAACCAGCTGCGCAAGAACGGCAACGAAGAACAGAAGCAGCGCTTCCTGCCGGGCCTGTGCAACGGCAGCCTGATCGGCGCACTGGCGATGAGCGAGCCGGGTGCCGGTTCGGACGTGGTGTCGATGAAGCTGCGCGCCGACAAGCGCGGTGACCGCTACGTGCTCAACGGCAACAAGATGTGGATCACCAACGGCCCGGACGCCGACGTGCTGGTGGTCTATGCCAAGACCGACATGGACGCTGGCGCCAAGGGCATCACCGCGTTCCTGGTCGAAAAGGGCATGAAGGGCTTTTCCACCGCGCAGAAGCTGGACAAGCTGGGCATGCGTTCCTCGCCCACCTGCGAGCTGGTGTTCCAGGACTGCGAAGTACCGGAAGAAAACGTGCTGGGCCAGATCGGTGGCGGCGTGCGCGTGCTGATGTCCGGCCTGGACTACGAGCGCGTGGTGCTCTCTGGTGGTCCGCTGGGCCTGATGGCCGCGGCGATGGACGTGGTGATGCCGTACGTGCACGAGCGCCACCAGTTCGGTGAAGCGATCGGCAGCTTCCAGCTGATCCAGGGCAAGATCGCCGACATGTACGTGGGCCTGGGCGCCTGCCGCGCCTATGTCTATGCCGTGGCGCGCGCCTGCGACCAGGGCCGCACCACCCGCCAGGACGCCGCCGGTGCCATCCTGTATGCCGCCGAGAAGGCCACCTGGCTGACCGGCCAGGCGATCCAGATCCTGGGCGGCAACGGCTACATCAACGAGTACCCGACCGGCCGTTTGTGGCGCGACGCCAAGCTGTATGAAATCGGCGCCGGCACTTCGGAGATCCGCCGCATGCTGATCGGCCGTGAACTGTTCCAGCGCACCCTGTAAGGCCACCGCGATGACCGTCCTGAACAGCCAGCTGCAACCGGGCAGCGAAACGTTTGAAAGCAACCGCGCGGCCATGCAGGCCGTGGTCGACGACCTGCATGCCACCTTGGCGCGCACCGCGCTGGGTGGCAGCGAAGCCGCACGCGCCAAGCACACCGCACGCGGCAAGCTGCTGGTGCGCGACCGCATTGATGCCCTGCTCGACCCCGGCAGCGCCTTCCTGGAAATCGCGCCGCTGGCCGCGCATGGCATGTACGAAGACGCCGTGCCTGCCGCCGGTGTGGTGGCCGGCATCGGCCGCGTGAGCGGCGTGGAATGCGTGATCGTGGCCAACGACGCCACGGTCAAGGGCGGCACCTACTACCCGATGACGGTGAAGAAACACCTGCGCGCGCAGGAGATCGCCGAGCAGAACCACCTGCCGTGCATCTACCTGGTCGATTCCGGTGGCGCGTTCCTGCCGCTGCAGGACGAGGTGTTCCCCGACCGCGACCATTTCGGCCGCATCTTCTTCAACCAGGCCAACCTGTCGGCGCAGGGCATTCCGCAGATCGCCTGCGTGATGGGCAGCTGCACCGCCGGTGGCGCCTACGTGCCGGCGATGAGCGACGAGACCGTGATCGTGCGCGAGCAGGGCACGATCTTCCTGGGCGGCCCACCGCTGGTGAAGGCGGCCACCGGCGAAGTGGTGACGGCCGAGGAACTGGGCGGTGCCGACGTGCACACGCGCATTTCCGGCGTGGCCGACCACATGGCCGACAACGACCTGCAGGCACTTGCACGGGTGCGTGCGATCATCGCCCAGCTCAACTGGCGCAAGCCGGAACCGGCGATGGCGATGCAGGCCAGCGAAGAACCGCTGCTGCCGGCGCATGAACTGTACGGGGTGATCCCGGCCGATACGCGCAAGCCCTACGACGTGCGCGAAGTGATCGCGCGACTGGTGGACGGTTCGCGTTTCGATGAATTCAAGCCGCGCTACGGCGCAACGCTGGTGACCGGCTTCGCGCATCTGAACGGCTACCCGATCGGCATCATCGCCAACAACGGCATCCTGTTCTCGGAGTCGGCGCTGAAGGGCGCGCACTTCATCGAGCTGTGCACCCAGCGCAACATCCCGCTGGTGTTCCTGCAGAACATCACCGGCTTCATGGTCGGCCGCAAGTACGAACAGGGCGGCATCGCCAAGGACGGGGCCAAACTGGTGATGGCCGTGGCCTGCGCCAAGGTGCCCAAGTTCACCGTGGTCATCGGCGGCTCGTTCGGCGCCGGCAACTACGGCATGTGCGGCCGTGCGTACTCGCCGAACTTCCTGTGGATGTGGCCGAACGCGCGCATCGGCGTGATGGGCGGCGAACAGGCCGCCAGCGTGCTGGCCACGGTCAAGCGCGATGGCATCGAAGCCAAGGGCGGACAGTGGCCGGCAGCGGAAGAAGATGCGTTCAAGGCGCCGATCCGCGAGCAGTTCGAACAACAGGGCCATCCCTACTACGCCAGCGCGCGCCTGTGGGACGACGGCGTGATCGATCCGGCCGACACCCGCCGCGTGCTCGCCCTGGCCCTGTCGGCCAGCCTCAACGCCGCCCCGCAGCAGACGCGCTTCGGCGTGTTCCGCATGTGACCCGTGCCATGACCGAGCCTGTTGCCATGTTCACCAAAGTCCTGATCGCCAACCGCGGCGAGATCGCCTGCCGCGTCATCGCCACCTGCCGACGCCTCGGTATCGCCACCGTGGCGGTGTATTCCGATGCCGACCGCAACGCACGCCACGTGCGCCTGGCCGACGAAGCCATCCACATTGGTCCGGCCGCTGCACGTGAGAGCTACCTGCGCGGCGATGTCCTGCTCGACGCCGCACGCCTGACCGGCGCGCAGGCCATCCACCCCGGCTACGGCTTCCTGTCCGAGAACGCCGATTTCGCCGACGCCTGCGCCGCCGCCGGCATCACCTTCATCGGACCGCCGGCCAGCGCCATCCGCGCGATGGGCGACAAGAGCGCGGCCAAGGCACTGATGGCCAAGGCCGGTGTGCCGCTGACCCCGGGCTACCACGGCGACCAGCAGGCGCCGGACTTCCTGCGCGCGCAGGCCGATGGCATCGGCTACCCGGTGCTGATCAAGGCCAGTGCCGGCGGCGGTGGCAAGGGCATGCGCAAGGTCGAGCGCAGCGAGGACTTCGTCGATGCGCTGGCCAGCTGCCAGCGCGAGGCGGCCTCGGCATTCGGCAACGACCACGTGCTGGTCGAGAAGTACGTCGAGCGCCCGCGCCATATCGAGATCCAGGTATTTGGCGACAGCCACGGCGAGGCGGTCTACCTGTTCGAGCGCGACTGCTCGGTGCAGCGCCGCCACCAGAAGGTGCTGGAAGAGGCACCCGCCCCGGGCATGAGCGCGGAACGTCGTGCTGCGATGGGCAAGGCCGCGGTCGATGCCGCGCGTGCGGTGGGCTACGTCGGTGCCGGCACGGTGGAGTTCATCGCCGGCCCGGATGGCGATTTCTACTTCATGGAAATGAACACCCGCCTGCAGGTCGAGCACCCGGTCACCGAGTACATCACCGGTACCGATCTGGTGGAGTGGCAGCTGCGCGTAGCCTCGGGCCAGCCGCTGCCGCTGCGCCAGGAACAGCTGGCCATCCACGGCCACGCCATCGAAGCGCGCCTGTACGCCGAAGATGCCGACCGTGGCTTCCTGCCGTCCACCGGCACCCTGCGCCGCCTGCGCCTGCCGACGCCATCGGCCCATGTGCGCGTGGATACCGGCGTGGAGGAAGGCGACAGCATCACCCCGTACTACGACCCGATGATTGCCAAGCTGATCGTCTGGGACGTGGACCGCGACGCCGCGCTGCGCCGCATGAGCCAGGCGCTGGCCGACTGCCAGGTGGTGGGCGTGACCACCAATGCCGGCTTCCTGCGCCGGCTGGTGAACACCGATTCGTTCGCGCACGCCAAGCTGGATACCGCGCTGATCGAACGCGAACAGGCGGCATTGAGTGCAGTGGGCGACACGGATGACGCCCTGTGGCAGCTGGCCGCCGTGGCCGCGGTTGCTGGCACTGCTGGTGCCAGCACCGACGCGCGCGACCCGCATTCGCCATGGCAGGCCCAGGATGGCTGGCGCCTCGGCGCATCGGCACCGCGCGTGCTGCCGCTGCAGCAGGGCGAACGCAAGCACACGCTGAAAGTGTGGGCACAGGCCGATGGCTGGCGCGTGCAGCGCGATGACGCCGCGCCGGTTCAGGTGATCGGCACAGCCGATGCGCAGCATCTTACCGTGCAGCTGGGCGAACGCCGCTGGTCGCTGCAGCTGCTGCGCGACGGTGACCAGCTGTACCTGTTCGGCGCCGACGGCCAGCACCGCTTCACCCTGCACGATCCGGTGGGCGAATCGGACCACGCCGTGGCCGATGCCGGCAGCCTGCTGGCGCCGATGCCGGGCAAGATCGTCGCGACACTGGTCGCGGCCGGCACCGAGGTCAAGCGCGGCACGCCGCTGGTGGTGCTGGAAGCGATGAAGATGGAGCACACCCTGCAGGCACCGGCGGATGGGACGGTGAAGGGCTATCGCGCCAAGGCCGGCGACCAGGTGGGTGATGGCACGGTACTGGTGGACTTCGAAGCGGCGTGATGCAGCAGAGGCCGCGCGGGGTCAGCCCGCGCGGTCTTCAAGGTTCCAGATCGTGCCTGCAGGGTCCAGCTCGGTCGTGGTCATGGTCGCGGCGCGCCAGCCGAAGCCGCACACAGCGAGCACGCCATCGGTGACGGGATCCAAGGAAAGGGCGCGCTCGATTGCTTTCTCGTTGATTGCCGCAGTGATGAACGCACCCAGGCCATCGTCGGTCGCGGCCAGATACAGTGTCTGGGACAGATGGCCCGCCTCAAGGGCGATGACGCGGTAGCTTTTCGCGTGCTGGCGATACTTCCAGAATGTACGGTCGAAGCGCGGCGCCAGGATCACCAGCACGTGCGCATCGGCAAACCAGTGCTGCTGGCCCACAACATCCATCACGAAGTCACGGTCCACCTCGCTGTCCGAGGCCACCGGCTCCAGCACATGGGTATCGCCGCGATAGTGGTACAGGCCCGCCGGCAGCCCTTCGACGTGCTGCACCACCAGATAGGCCTCGATGGGATGCAGCCCGCCACCGGAGGGCACGTTCTTCTTCATGAACACCAGGTCCTCGCCGACACGGTGTTCTCCGGTACTGCCGAAGGTCCGCTGCAACATCCGCGCCAGCATCGGCAGCGGCAGCGGTCGCTGCCAGTCGAAGTTGCGACAGGTTGCGCGACGGGCCAGCAGCGTGTCGAAGGCTGCCGGCTCGGCCCTGGGCAGCGCAATGGCGCCTTCGCTGCAACGTGACACCGTGGTCGCAGGCGGCGCTCCCAGTGTTTCACGCATCTGCACGGCCGTCTCGGTCCTGGACGCGCGCATGTTGCCGACGGCATCCACCCCATCCCAGCGCGAGAATGCGTGCAGCACGGCAGCAAGCGGGTGCCAGTAGGTCGAGCGCAATGCCTCGTCGGCAATCGACGCTGCATCCGTCGCGCTGCCCTGGACAAACACCAGCCCTGCCTGCTGCAGGGGCGACACCATGCCCGCCTCCTCGCTGTCCACCGCGACCTCCTGCCATGCGCTGGGGCTGAGCCGACCCAGCCAGGCCTGCTGCCTGGCATCCAGTTCGACCGGTTCGGGCAAGTGCGGCGCGAGCGCAAGCCAGGCCTGCCTGCGACGAAGCCCATCACCGCCCTGCATCAGGCCCTGCAGGTCGAACGTTGCCGTTTCCCGCAGCTCCATCATCAGTACCGAACAGCGCCTGACCTGCATGTTCTTTCCTTTGGATATTCCTGCCACGTTATCGAGCGATACCGCGATTCCTTGATGGCAGCGCGGCGGTCACTCAAGAAGCGCTCCCCTGCGCCGACATCAAGGTTCCATATCGACGTTTCCGGACCCCACCATGCCCACCCTGCAGCTGGAACCTGCCGTCGCGCAGAATCTTGTGAACCTGCTCGCCACCGATGACGCATTCCGCGGCCGCTTCACCCAGTCGCCGGAGGCGGCGTTGCTGGAAGCCGGCCACGTTCCTGCAGATCCGGCCGAGCTGAGCCAGTTCGTCGCCATGTGCTGTGCCTCCATCGAGCTGGCGGACAAAGCCGTCATCGAGCAGGCACACGCGCAGATCGTCGCGATGCTGTCCAGTGGAACGGCCTACACCGTGCCGATGCTCGAGAACGGCAACACAGGTAATTCCCCGCGTACGCTCCGCTGAGAACCGCTCACCCTTCGGGCCTGGTCTCCGCTGCGGGCAAAGGCCGGGCAGCCTCGCGCACATCCAGCACGTTCATCGCCTGCAGGCAGTAACTGCATTCGATCTCTGCGTACGCAAGGCCGGGGTTGGAGGCCAGCCAACGCTTCTGGTCGAGCATCTGGGCATCCAAGCCCGCATCGCGGGCCGCCTTCATCGCCGCGACCCGCGATTGCACCCGCGAGCGAGCACCCAGATAGGGTTCGAGCAGCTGGAGTGCCTGCAGCGGTTTACCTGATGCGCGCAGCCTCTCCGCGCCCAGCACAGCATCGAATTCGCGGATGACGGCGCTTTCCGGCTTTCTCTGCAACGAAGCCCAGCGACGCTCGACCTGCCTGGCGTAGCGGGCGTCCCCCATGCGCAACCCTACAAGTGCCGCGGCCTGGGCGGTGACGATACGATCAACGGCATCGACCACGGGAACTGATTCGATGCCTTCGAATGTCCGGTGGATCGCCTCATCCAGCAGCGGTCCGACGCTTGAATGCTGGCCCGCCTGCAATCGCGCTACGGCCAGGGGAACATAGAAGTTGAAGCGGTCAACACCGGGCATGGTGTAGCTCCGCTTCATGCCGCGCTCGGCATTCCACAGCGCGGCCTGGATGTCACCCTTGTCCAGCTGGACGGAAATGCGGATGTTGTCGGCGTGATAGTCGCTGGCGTCGATCTTCTGCAACAAGCCCAGGGACCGTGCCAGGTCGCCTCGCGCCGCTGCAACGGTCGCCTGTCGCATCAGTGCTCCCTGCCAGCCGCTGGCCGCTGCAACGGAAAGCGCGCGGTCTGCTTCATCGAACCGCCCCATTGCCAGCAGGATGCGGCCGTACTGATCCT